>SHZM01000002.1 GCA_009692265.1 Gammaproteobacteria bacterium | reverse complement strand
TTGTCGGCGATTAGGAGCGAATACTCGCATCAATTACCTATTTGCTTTCTTGCCCACTCGCTCTGCCACTCCCAGAAGTTCAATTTATTTTCATCGTAACTGCAGGTGTAGTCAAAACTGTAGCAATCTGATGCAGTAAGCTATACCCCGTGCCCACGCGCCATACGCAAATGAACCTAGAAACGGCAGTTGACCGCTGAACAACCTTAGGAAGCTCATGATCAAATCAAAATTTGTACTTCAAATGGGCTTCACCTACTGTGTAAGCCGCGCTACGACGCGTGCAGCATGCCCCCTCGCGCGCATGGCGGCGTTGCAACTCGGAGGATGTGCTGGCTATTCCTCCTCATCGCGCCTTGCCCTGCACCCAATGGGTCGCACTGCACGCGCCGTTCGACTGCCGTTTCTAGGTTGAAGGGATACCATGGATTACTCAACGCCATTAACTGCAACGCGTCGTCGGATTCTGGTCACTGGCGGTGCGGGATTTCTCGGTTCGCATCTATGCGAAACTTTGCTGCGTGCCGGCCACGACGTGCTCTGCGTCGACAATTTTTATACCGGATCGAAAGACAATATTTCGCCACTTCTAGGTAATCCGTTGTTTGAGCTGATGCGACATGATGTGACCTTTCCACTGTATGTCGAGACTGATGAGATTTATAACCTCGCCTGTCCGGCCTCGCCGATTCATTATCAGAACAACCCGGTGCAAACCATCAAAACCAGCGTGCATGGCGCGATCAATATGCTGGGCTTGGCGAAACGCGTACGCGCACGGATCCTCCAGGCATCCACCAGCGAGGTGTATGGCGACCCCATAGTCCATCCGCAGGTAGAGACTTATTGGGGGCATGCGAACCCCATCGGCACTCGCGCCTGCTATGACGAAGGCAAGCGCTGCGCCGAAACCTTGTTCTTCGACTACCACCGCCAACATCAATTGCAGATCAAGGTTGCGCGTATTTTCAATACCTACGGACCACGCATGCATCCGAACGACGGTCGGGTAGTGTCGAATTTCATCATGCAAGCTTTGAAAAACCAGCCGATCACCCTCTACGGCACCGGCCAACAAACTCGCTCGTTCTGCTATGTCGACGATTTAGTCGCAGGGCTCGTGGCTCTGATGAATACGCCAGACGATATCACCGGTCCTATAAACCTCGGCAATCCAGACGAATTTGCCATTGCCGATCTCGCCAAGATCGTCATTGAACTGACGGGCTCACGTTCTACCGTGATCTTCCAACCACTGCCGAGTGATGATCCCAAACAGCGCTGCCCAGACATTACCCGCGCGCAACAGCAGCTCGGCTGGGAGCCCACGATTAAACTAAGGCAAGGCCTGGTGAAAACGATTGGCTATTTCGATGAGCAATTGAAACGCGGGCACCTCGCCGCCATCGGTACCGCGCATTAGCGCCGTTCAGCCCTTCCAATTCGCGGTTACACACACTGAAACTCCCTTTTGGAGCGGCCGAGATCGTCAATTTCGCGTTGCAGGCTGGCTTCGGTCGCGCGCGATTCATCACCACGCACGCGTACCGCGATTTCGCTGACCACCGTCAGGCGGCGTTGTTGCGTAGCCCACAGGTCGCGTTCGCGCGCCAGACGCTTACGCATTAACGCGCTCTTCTGATCTATTCCCGCAATTGCAGTTTCGATCCGCTGCACAAACACCCGAAGCTTCTGCGCTTCGTATCCGGCCACGCAGGCGTGATCCCCCGCGGTTAGACGCTGGAGATAGTCCGTTTGATAACGCCGCAGATCGTTGCGCTGCGCTTCCAAATTCTGGAGTTCGGATTCGGCGCGCGCGATCGCGAGCGCCGCACGCCGCTCGGCGGCGCTGGACAAGTGCACGATACGATCTAGGCGTCGCGAGCGTTTCATCGCGAACAAATTACCGCAGTAATAAACTCAAGGTTGCAACCGCTGTGTCTAGACTAACCGCGTCCTTAGGTGCTTGGCGCAGAAATCCACTCAAGCGACTGCGTAGTTCCACCGCGCGATCGAGTTCCGGGTTAGCACCAGCCTGGTAGGCACCGACATTGAACAAATCTTGATTTTGTTCATAGAGCGAGTAATTCAATTTGAATTGCTTCGCGAGTTCCAGATGCTCGGCTGTTGTCACCTGCGGCATGGTCCGACTGATCGAGCCTTCGACATCGATTGCCGGATAATGACCACGCTCCGCCAAAGCCCTTGAAAGCACGATGTGGCCATCGAGGATCGCGCGGGCGTTCTCAGCTACGGGGTCAGTGGCGTCATCCGTGTCGGTCAGCACCGTATAAAACGTGGTGATCGATCCGCCACCGACGATTCCGGTGCCTGCGCGCTCGACTAACTGTGGTAACCGTGCGAATACTGAAGGCGGGTAGCCGCGGGTGGGGCGCTTGATGGGCGCACGCAAGGTCTGGATTCGGAAGTCCGCGCGAATGGAGCCAAGAAACTTCAATTGGAAGAGCGCGTACGCCAGATAGAATTACGCTACACGCAGCAGTTTAACTCGCTCGACCTGGTGATCTCCCAGCTCACGCAAACAGGAAACCTGCTCACCCAGCAACTGGCTGGATTGAATAACCGAAATAATAGGTAAGGACACGCAGGAAATCGGCACGGCCGAAAAATTCACTCACTTCTTGCGCATGCGTCTACCCGTCGCTGCCCAGCGCTAACGCTTCGCGCACAAAGGGCACTGTCAGCGGGCGCGCCGCACGTAATGAAAGCGAATCGAGTGTGTCGAGTGCCGCGACCAACGTGGCCATCGAACGTGGTAGACGCCGCATTAGAAAACTCGCCACCGCATCGCTTAGCTCCATGCCGCGCGCATGCGCCAAAGCGCGGAGAATTTGCTGCTTTTCAGGATCCGTGGGATCGTGCAATTGATAGATCAGGGCGGACGACAAGCGCGACTGCAGGTCCGCTAATCGGAGCGAAAGATTCGCTGGCCGATTCTTCGTCGCAAAAATCCAACGACGCTCGGCGGCCGCACAATTGTTATAAAGCGCGAACAATGCAAATTCCCAGTGTTCGTGGCCGACCGCGAGGTCGAGATCGTCGATGGCCAATGCTTCGATCTGCTCAAGGTTCTCAAGTACTCCGGGCCCAAAGCTGAAAACCTCCCGTAGCGGGAGATACATCGCCACCCTCCCCGCCTGATCCGCGTGTCTGATCGCGGCTTGCAGCAAATGTGTTTTACCGGTCCCCGTCTCACCCCACACATTCACGCACCAATGTGCATCACCCTCGGCCCAACCTTTTAGCGCATCGCGCACCCTCCGGTTACTCGTGCCATGGAACTCGTCGAAACCAAGCCGCGGGGTTTCAAACAACGCCAATGGTAGCTGCGAGTGAATCCCCTTCATTCCGTTTCGGTCGGGAGCGGGATTTCAGTAGCGTAATACTCGCTGCGCCTATATTCGGTTTGTGAGTGACGCAGCAGCACCACGATTGCCGCTGCGACCGGAAGCGCTACCAGCACACCGAAAAAACCAAAGAGCTGCCCCCCCGCCATTACCGCGAAGATAACCGCGACTGGATGCAAGCCAATGCGATCACCTACCAGCAGCGGTGACAACACCATCCCTTCTAGAATCTGCCCAATCCCGAAGACCGCCACCACCGCAAGCACATGCCAGGCGTCGCCGAACTGGAGTAAGGCAGCGATGCCTGCCAAAAGCACGCCGACGATGACTCCGAGATAGGGCACGAAACTTACCATGCCGGCCGAAATGCCAATTGCGATGGCGAGATCCAGCCCAATTAAGCCGAGACCAACGGTATAAAGTAAAGCGAGCGCCAGCATCACGGTGAGCTGTCCACGCAGAAATTCGGCAAGCACCGCGTCGATTTCGCCCGCAATCACACGTACGGTGGGCACGATCTTGCGAGGCAATAAATCGTCGATATGGCGAACGAGATGATCCCAATCGCGGAGTAGATAAAAGGTCACCACCGGTACGAGAAAAAGAAAACTTAACCAGCCCAGTACCATCTGGCCGGAACGGCCGAGGTGCATGACAACTTGCTGCACGACAGTACCGAGTTCTTGCCAATGCGCGACCAGCGACTGCTTCAACGTTGCCGTATCAATACTTAAGACAATCCCCAAGCGACTCGATACTCGCGGCAACAGCCAATCCTGAATCCAGTCGATTGCCTGCGGGGTCTTCGCGATGACCACGACTATTTGTCGTTCAAGCGCGGGAATCACGCCTAGCAGCGCACTGATGCCGACGAACAACATCACCGTGAAGACGATGATTACGCCAACGGTACGCGATAAACCCAGGCGCTCTATTCGATCGACTACCGGGTCACCCAGATAGGCAAGTAACGCGCTGAACAAAAACGGGGTGAGCATCGGAGCGAGCAGATAAATCACGCCGCTAAAGACCAGAAGCGCCGTCAACCAAAACCATTTTTGTGATTCGTTCATAGGGTCCAGTGCTATAGAGAATTCAGCTGATAAAGCGTTGGATTATCCGGGGAAGGCGTGAGCACCTCACCAAAACCGATGACTTGCGCCACACTCGCCAGTCCTCCGTCGGTCTGCAATTCGAACTCCACCTGCGAGCCGAATACGCGACGCACGCCGAGTTTCGCGACTGGATCGAGTGTTGCGAGATAATTCAACACGCGACCATAGTCATCCGCAGTGACAATGCCTGCGACCGTCAGACGTACCACGCTATCGCCGCTTGCGGTTGCCAGGGCTGAAAAGTGGCGCGAAATCGTATCTACCGCGCGATTAACCCCTTCGGTCACGAGTGGGACCGGGAGGGGTCCTGTCGTAGTCCACTCGCTCGGCGCCTCGGCCAGTTCAAGCCTCCAACGGCCTTGCCAGGTCGCGGCATCCTGCTGGCGAACGATGCCTATCAAGATCACTGGTGTTCCCATCGGCACCAGTGCGCTGACTAGCCCTTCCAGCATCTCCTCATCAGTGACGGCATTTGCGACCAAATTCGCGAGTTTCGTGTCGGTCACGGGTCGCCGCAGCGGGACGGCGCGTTGCGCAGCGGTTGCCACAAAGGCCTCGAAAATTGCTCGATTCATCTCGCTCGGAGACAGGGTACGACCAGTTGCATCCGCGACGACGAGCGACGCTGCTAAGGTCGGACGATCTTTCCCCCAAACCTTGAGACCACGCTCCCTCAACGCGCCGCTAACCGCGGGTAAATCAAAATCGGCACGCAGATGGAGGCTGCCATCGGCCGCGTTCTCGTAACCAAATGCAGTGTTGTAGTGGGTCGCGCGTGCGACCAGCTTGCGCAGGCTCGCTTGCTTCAGGCTCGCGCTATCGCCGGTTAATTTGACGAGGACGATTTCAAACGCAGCGCCGAGCCCATTAGCGAATTCAAGGTCCGAGCCGTCCAGCACGGGTACGCTTGCAGTGTGCAGATTCTCGACGGTCGCCGCGTGCGCGCCGCTCATCGCGACACCGAGCAGGATCCAGCAAACCGTCGCGAAGGTGTTCATTCGCGGCACGCTATGTGATGCGCTTGCAGCAAGTCAAGGTTTACGCTCATCAGTGCGGCCATTACCATGGCAACGATGAAGTCGCCTCCACCACCCCTTAGTTATCGCGACGCCGGAGTCGATATTGATGCCGGCGCAAGTTTAGTCGAACGGATCAAGCCCGCTGCGAAATCGACCATGCGACCCGGAGTGATGGGTGGTCTTGGTGGGTTTGGTGGGTTATTTAAATTGGCCGCAACGAATTATCGCGACCCAATCCTGGTCTCCTCGACCGACGGCGTTGGGACTAAATTAAAGCTCGCGATTGAACTGAATCAGCACGCCACGATTGGCATCGATCTCGTCGCGATGTGCGTCAACGACGTCTTGGTCCAGGGCGCGGAACCTCTGTTCTTCCTCGACTACTTCGCGACTGGCACTTTGGACGTCGCGACCGCGGCGAGTGTGATCGAAGGGATTGCCGAAGGTTGCCGACAGGCCAATTGCGCATTGCTGGGCGGCGAGACCGCTGAGATGCCCGACATGTACGCAGCCAAGCACTACGATCTCGCGGGATTTACGGTGGGCGTAGTCGAGGCCGCACGGTTGATCGACGGCTCACGGATCGCTCCCGGGGATGCCATCCTTGGTCTCGCCTCGAGCGGTGTCCATTCCAATGGATATTCGTTGGTACGTAAGATTCTCGCGCGCAGCGGTATGCCGTTGGTGCACGACTTGGACGGACGCAGCCTCGGCGAGGCCTTGATGGTGCCGACCCGGATTTACGTGCGCTCATTGCTTGCGGCGCTCGCGCAATTCGAGATTCACGGCCTGGCGCATATCACCGGCGGCGGAATTACTGACAATCTGCCGCGGATCCTGCCTGCGGATACCCTTGCTGAAATTGATCTCACCGCCTGGCAGCTGCCGCGGATTTTCAAGTGGTTACGGGCGAATGGGCCTGTCGAGAACAGCGAAATGTTACGCACTTTTAATTGTGGAATCGGGATGCTCGTAATCGTCCAGCGCGCCGACGCCGACACGGTCGCGGCGTTGCTAGGCGACCTCGGCGAAACGGTTTATCGAGTCGGGACCATCAAGGCGGGCAGACAAAGCGAGCGGGTTGTTTATAAAGGGCAATTAGTTTAGTACCACCAGCTTCACTCGACTTTCATGCGTCAATCGTGGCTATTCACCTAGGGCTGCCAGTCCTGACAAGCAAGCCGACACCGCGGCCGCATGTCGGCGGTCTCGCCTGGATGCTGACACTGCTGGCGATAGCCGCGTGGTATTTCCCGTTCACCGCAAGCGCCCGCTTCGCGGGTTTCATGGCCGACGACGCTCTGTATTTGCTAATGGCCGATTTCTTCTCGCCGTTTCATCCGCGCGAACCGGTGCTTACCTATCTGCGTTCAATGTCCCACCTACCACCGTTCTATTCGGTGGTGCTCGGATTCCTCGGCGCTGGCAGTACACGCATCGCCTTCGCACACGTAATTCAGACAACGTTGATGCTCGCGGCGCTACACCAGATCACCCGCTTGGCTGAAGATATTCTGCAGGATCGAACGACAGCCTTGCTCTTACTCGGCGGCTTCGCGCTAGCACCTGCGACACTGTTATTCAGCACCGAAATTTGGAGCGAATTTCTCTATCTGCTGTGCGCGACCACCTCGATCTTATGTTTGTCCAGGGGCAACGCCCGCGCTAGGTGTTGGCTCGCAGCCGCGGTGTTCGCCGGCCTCGCCGCAATTACTCGCGGTAGCGGGATCGCGCTCATCGGGGCCCTGCTAATCACCGCCGGCATTCGGAAGCGACAGCTATTTTTGCCAGTAGCAGGAGTGGCGCTGTTGCCGTTGATCGTAGTGGCATCGGCGCGCTTTGGCGGAAGTATCGACTACCTCGGTATTTTTCGACGCAAGGTCGGTGATCCGGTGGTCCTCGGCGAGGTCCTGGTCACAAACGCAACCGCGATCGCGTCAGGCTTGCTCAGAAGTTTCGCCCTGGCGCCGAGTCTGGGCCTGCAGCTGTGCGGGTCGGTGTTTGGGTTAGCTGCAATGATGGGGTTTTATAAGCGGTTAGGTCGCTGTGAATTCGACGGTTTCTACGTTATCGCCTACCTAGGCCTCATCTTAATTTGGCCTTTCCCAGAAGTCGTGTATCGCTTGGTCTACCCGATCGTGCCGTTGTTGATGATATACGCCTGCGATGGGGTGAAATCCGCAACAGGCGCTGCTCGCGCCGGGAAAGTGTGGGCCCGGGGGTTATCGATTCTGTTGCTCATCACTGTCATCACAAGTTCGGCGCCGATGCTCTGGAAATATGTCACCTCGCCGCTGCCGGCTGCACTCGCCGATTTTCGCGCCAGCCGCTATTGGCTGGCTGAGGAGGATGCTAACGTCGCCCTGCGGGACATCGCAGCCAAACAAGCAATGATTCGCATAATGCGCCAAGCCCGCGATGTGGTGCCCGTCGGCGCGTGCATTTATTCGCTCGATCCGCAGGCCACGATGCTCTATTCACGTCATCTAAGCTGGCCAGCAGAGACCGGCGCTAACCGAGCAGCTCCACTCTGTCGTTATCATTTGCTCTTGAGTGACAATAGGTTCCGCCAAGCCTCTGCCACGCTCTGGCCGGGCTACATCGTCGAGCGAGTTGAACGTACTCCAGAGGGGGTAGCCGCTATCCTGGTGCGCTATCCGCAAAAAAATTAATCGATCGCTAACCCAGCGCTTTCTAACCGTGGCGTTGCTTCTCGATGGCTGTAAAAAAGCCACGCAATATCTGCGCTTCACTGCGCTTTAATCCACTGCGGTTCACCAAGCGACTGAGTCGGATCGGTAACAGCTTCGGTTGCGCTGGATTGAAAAAATCCACCGCCTCCATGACTCGTAACAGGTGCTCAAGCACTTCCTTGAGCTCGCTTCCATTGGCGAGGGGTTCATCATCGATTGCAGGCAGCGGTGATGCACCCAATGCGCTCATTCGCAACTCGTAGGCACAGATCTGGACGGCTTGCGCGATATTAAGCGAGCTGAACGAATCCTCGGTCGGGATACGAATCACCCGCTGACAGAGGGCTAGTTCTTGGTTCGACAGGCCTGCTTGCTCACGACCAAAGAGCAAGGCGCACTGGGTTGACGGCGGCAACTCGAACAAAGCGCGAGCTACCTCGCGTGGGCCACTCACAGGCCATTCCAAATGCCTAGTTCGCGCGGTGGTTCCAACCACGACACCGCAATCGGCAATCGCCTCCGGTAAGCTCCCGTGGACCCGCGCGTTTACGAGGAGATCGTCGGCGCCCGAAGCGCGCGCGGTTGCCTCTGCCGAGGGGAACGCGCGTGGATTCACCAACACTAGTTCGGTCATCCCCATTGCCTTCATTGCACGCGCGGCTGCACCGATATTGCCCGAGTGAGACGGCTCCACCAGGACGATCCGCGTCCGTTGGACAAGCGCGCATGGAGTTTCGGCCGCAAATTCCGAAGCTTGCTTCATTTTATAGGCACCGATATCCGGTAAGATTGCTGACCATTGTAGACGTGAAAGACCGCCATGCACCCCATGTTGAATATCGCCGTACGTGCCGCGCGGCGGGCCGGCACCATCATTTCGCGCAGCATGGCGCGGCTCGACACGGTACAGGTCGAAGCAAAAGGACCACGCGATTATGTCTCGAACGTTGATCGCGAGGCGGAGTCTGCGATCATCGAGACCTTGCTTAAGGCTTATCCGGACCATCAGATCATGGCGGAAGAGTCCGGCAACGTTGGTACCAGTGCTTTTGTATGGATCATCGATCCGCTCGATGGCACGACGAACTTTCTACATGCTTATCCGCAATTTGCGGTATCAATAGCACTCGCGGTTAAGGGCACGGTTGAGCAAGCCGTGATCTATGATCCCATTCGCGACGAGCTGTTCACAGCCTCCCGCGGTGGCGGCGCCCAACTCAACGAGCGGCGTTTACGCGTTAGTAAATGCCGTTTACTCGACAATGCGCTGCTGGCTACCGGATTTCCGATCCGCGATGAAAAGATGATCGATCCCTATCTAAAATCCTTCGCGACCTTTTTGCATCGGACCGACGGCGTGAGGCGGGCGGGGTCGGCAAGCCTCGACCTTGCTTATGTCGCCGCAGGTCGTCTCGATGGCTATTGGGAGTACGGCTTGCATGCGTGGGATATTGCCGCTGGCGCGTTGATGGTGCAGGAAGCCGGCGGTCTCGTTGGCACCATTGGCGAACGGGAAGAATTGTTAAAGGACGGCAATATCGTGGCCGCGAGCCCTAAGATCTACGACGAGATGCGTGCCATCTTGCTGGCAGCGCCATTGCAGTAAAGCAGCGACAATTTTCGCGATGACTTTCCCCTTTCAAAGGCTCGTGATTACAGGCGGCGCTGGGTTCATCGGGAATCACGTTGTACGTACGCTGCTGCGGCATCCAACGCTGGAAATCCTCAATATCGATCGCCTCTCGTTTCCAGGCACGCGGGCGACTCTGTCCCAGTTCGACGGTGAACCTCGGCATCGCCATCTTGCATTGGACCTTTGCGATACCGAGGCTCTATCAATCGCATTAGTCGATTTTCAACCCGACGCGATCATGCATCTAGCGGCTGAATCTCACGTGGATCGCTCGATTGACTCCCCGGCTGCCTTTATTCATTCCAATATCGTCGGCACCTATTCATTGCTCTCCGCGGCCCGCGAGTACTGGCAGGGATTAACGGGCGAACGACGTGATCGATTTAGGTTTCATCATGTTTCGACTGACGAAGTCTATGGCAGCCTGGCATTATCGGCACCAGCGTTTCGTGAAGACGACGCTTATCGCCCGAACTCACCCTACTCCGCGAGTAAAGCGGCCTCCGATCATCTGGTCCGCGCGTGGCACCACACCTACGGGTTACCTTGCGTGGTCTCTAACTGTACGAATAATTACGGTCCTTATCAGTTTCCGGAAAAACTCATCCCACTGACTATCCTGCGCGCGTGTCGCGGCTTACCTCTCCCCGTCTATGGGCGAGGCGAGAATGTGCGTGACTGGCTGTTCGTTGAGGATCATGCGGCGGCGTTGGAAGTTGTGCTGTGTCGGGGCCGAATTGGGGAGCATTACAATCTTGGTGGCGGGATCGAGATGACTAATCTTGAGCTCGTACAGGCGTTATGCAGGGCGCTGGACGAATTTGCGCCCGACCCGAGGGGACTGCACGGGCGATTAATCGAGTTTGTGACCGATAGACCGGGACACGATCTTCGGTATGCAATGAATATTGAGAAGATTCAGCGCGAAACCGGCTGGACCCCGCAGTTCGACTTTACTCACGGCTTGGTAAAAACTGTGCAATGGTATCTGACGAATATCTCCTGGTGTGATCAAGTCATGGCAGGGAGTTACAACGGTGAACGGATAGGCTTGGACGCGCGATGAAAGGCATTATCCTCGCTGGCGGGCTCGGTACCCGCCTGCATCCTTTAACAAAGGCGACGAATAAACACTTGCTGCCAGTCGGCACGGAGCCGATGCTCTACCACCCGATCAAGCAGCTGACTGCTGCCGGCATTCACGACATCCTAGTGGTCACCAGTACCCTGCACATGGGAGACATCGTGCGCTGTTTGGGCAGCGGTGACGAATTTAATTGTCATCTCGCCTACTGCGTGCAAGAAACCGCGGGCGGAATCGCGCATGCACTGGCCTTGGCCGAACGGTTTTGCGGCGGTGAGCGCCTCTGTGTGCTGTTGGGTGATAATGTCTTTGAATACTGTATTGAACCGTACGTGAAAGCCTATTCCGCGCAGAGCTCTGGTGCGCGCGTCCTGTTGAAACAAGTAGGCGATCCTGAACGCTTTGGGGTCGCCGCGTTGGACGAACATCAAATTATCGATATCGAAGAAAAACCGTCACAACCAAAGTCAGCGTACGCAGTGATCGGCTTATATCTCTACGATGAAACAGTGTTTGAGATCATTCGCGGGATCACTCCATCCGTACGCGGCGAACTGGAGATCACCGCCGTCAATAATGTTTATATCCAGCGCCAACAATTGCAGTACAGCTTTTGTCGCGGCCGCTGGACTGACGCAGGAACTTTCGATTCTTTGTTTGAAGCTAACCGCATTTTGCTAGAGAACCGAAACGAACTCTTAATATGACGACTCGCCCGCCGCGTCAGGAGTTCCTGGTTTTTGGATCACCTCTCATCGGTGACGAAGAGATCGAGGAAGTCGTCGCAACGATGCGCTCCGGTTGGCTCGGCACGGGACCGAAGGTGAAGCAATTCGAAGAAGCATTCGCCGAGTATAAGGGGATCGATCCCGCCTGCGTCGCGGCGGTAAATTCCTGTACGGCAGCGTTGCACGTCAGTCTGATCGCAGCCGGAATCCAAGCCGGCGACGAGGTCATCACGACTCCGCTCACTTTTTGCGCGACGGTGAATGCCATCATTCACGCGGGGGCGACGCCGGTCCTTGCGGACATCGATCCTGTGACCCTCAATTTGGATCCTACGGCGGTGCGCGCCAAAATTAGCCCGCGTACTCGCGCCATCGTGCCAGTCCATTTCGCTGGCCGTCCTTGCGAGATGCCAGCACTAATGGCGCTCGCCGAGTTACATAATCTGACCATCATCGAAGACTGCGCGCACGCCATCGAAACCGAATATGCCGGAAAGAAAGCCGGAACGTTTGGTGCTTTTGGCTGCTTCAGCTTCTATGTCACGAAGAACGTTGTAACGGGCGAAGGCGGGATGGTAGTCACTCGCGATCTGGCTGCCGCTGGTCGAGTCCGAACGTTGGCTTTGCACGGAATGGATCGCGATGCCTGGACGCGCTTCAGCGATAGCGGCTACAAGCACTATTACGTGGTCGAGTGCGGCTTCAAGTACAACATGATGGATCTGCAAGCCGCCATTGGCTTACATCAACTCGCGAAGATCGAGGCGCATTGGCAACGGCGACGGGTAATCTGGGAGCGCTATCAGACCGCGTTCGCGAATTTACCTGCCCAATTGCCTGCCGTGACCGCACCCAATACCAGGCATGGTTTGCATCTCTACACAGTGCTCCTGGATCCAACCGCCCCACTTAGCCGCGACGAGTTTCTGGCGGAAATGACCCGGCATCGGATAGGAGTGGGCGTACATTATCTTTGCCTTGCCGAACACCCCTATTACCAGGAGCGGTTCGGTTGGCGGCCGGAGGATTATCCGCACGCGACCGCCGCCGGCCGGTGTACAGTAAGCCTGCCGCTCGGACCGAAATTGCTCGATGCCGATATCGAGGATGTCATTTCATGCGTTTCCTTACTCCTGGCGCGCTGAGCTAATGCCGCTCATGCGAACCTTCCGCAAGGCACTTTTTAATCAAAACCGTACGCGAACGCGCGCGCGTCAGCCAACGCTTCGCAAGTCGATCGATCGCAACAAGGCTGCCTCGGAGTGATACATAAACCGGTCTTTATTGTTGGGGCACCACGCTCGGGTACGTCGCTGCTATTTCACATCGTTCGCACTTCTCAGAAATTCTGGTCACTGCCGAGCGAGGGACAGCATATTTGGGATACTGCCTGCCATCCATCACTGCATGCATGGCGCTCTGAAGAATGCCATTTACCCTCCGAAATCTCGCTACGAGAAAAAAACCGGATCCGGTTGCTTTATGAACAACAGTCCATGCCGCACTGGTTCTGGCGCCATGTCGTAAACCCGGAAAGAATTTGGGAGTACGAACCAACCGCCACGCGCAAAATCGCGGGCGGGGTCTACCTCAAAGCCGCGCCCTTCTTATTCGCGTGCAACCCCTTCCGTGACGCACTGCCGCGCAGATTGCTGGATAAAACCGCCAGCAATAGTCTACGCATGGAGTTGCTCGGCGAAATGTTTCCTGACGCGAAATTTGTTCATGTGCAACGCCACGGGATGGCGGCCATTGAATCGATGCTGAAGGCGTGGTTGTACCCCCGGCGATTCGTGACTTTTCATGTTCCAGAGAAACTCGAGATCGAGGGGTATGAAGGGGCAGCATGGAATTTTATGCTGCCCGAAGGGTGGCGGTCGTATACCCAGAAGCATTTAACCGATGTGTGTGCTTGGCAGTGGGAGATGTGTCAGAAAAGAATTTTGGATTTCAAACACCACTCTCCCCAACGAGTATTGTCCGTAAAAACAGAAACACTGGCGACAAACCCCGCCACGGAACTTGCTCGGCTGGCGAAATTTTTAGATCTCCCCCTCGTCCGATTTGCACCTTTCTTACAGGGGTCCTTGCCTGAAATAAATACCACTCCGAGCAAAGGTGCCTTCCCGTTCCCCGATCATTTCGATCGAATCCTGAAAAAAATTGAACCGACTCTCGACACGATGGGTTATGCCTAGCACTCAAGCCTTGGGTAGGTTGCTCACTATCGCGTGGTTAATCGTTTTTTCGATCGTCGGCTGGAAACTAGCGGACTTCATCACGGCCGCCTTTCGCAAAATTCGTTTACTTCATCCCTCGGGAATGATGCTGGGTCTGCTGTTAGGCGGAACCTTCATGCTATTTTTAGCATGGGTCATGTGGGATTATTTTCGCGCCAACCATCGTTCGCTAAGATTGCCTACCGTGTTTGTTTTAACTTTTTTACCCACAATGGGTAAATACGTGCCGGGACGGATTTGGGCAGTCGGCAGTTATCTTTACCACGCTAAGGAACTAGGAAATATAAGCGTATTCGACGCTAGTTTTTTTCAGGTTTACATAACTGCAACCTCTACTCTGGCCTCTGTCGCTCTGGCTGTTCTTGGGCTATGGGTGCTCGTCGCTTTTCCGGTTGATGAGGACGTGGTGATCGGCGCGGGTTTGACGATTATCGCCTGCGTACTCACATTACTCGCGTGTTGGCGCTACTTTCGAGAGCAGCGCAGCAAATTAAAACGTCTGCCACTGCATCTTGCGCTGCTGGCCATGCAAAAACTCGCACGAGGAGGGGCACTGGCGATATTTGTAGGTGCCTTTCTAGATTCGACCGTACAGTTGCCGTTACTTATCTTCGCCTTCATTGTGGCGACCCAGGTGGGAATCCTGGCATTCTTTGCGCCGGCAGGGTTAGGGGTTCAAGAAGGCGCTTACGTCGCCATCCTCGCACCGAGCTTGGGTTTCGAGCAGGCGGCTAGCATCGCGCTACTTGCAAGGATCTGGCAGGTAACAATTGATTTTGCACTCGCCAGTATCGCCCTGACCCTCAAGGCATCGCTCACCAACGGGATTACCGCGGTCGCCGAAGGAGAAAAATAAACGTCGGGAATAAACCTCTGCATAGTGTGTAGCTTAGTCGTGCCATTTTTTGAAGCACGGAACCAGGAGCGATCAGGTCTTGGATATGAAAGCGCTCTGGATGCTCGATGATCCGAGGTGTGTAGTCTTCGACGTTGAAGCTGCCCAACAAATCCACAAGTTGACGATACGAATACGGACGCACTAGATAGGCATCGCCCTTGCGACACAGGCGGACATAACTGTTTGCAACTCCTTGCGGTAACCAACTTAAGAATGGCAGATGGTAGTGTGGCTCTATGAGGCTGTATTTATTCGGACCGGCAAAGTAACAAACGCCAGTTGGCTTCAGCAGGCGAAGAATTTCCGCTGCCAGGGTCGGTGGATTGTCGGTATGTTCATAAACGTGATTGCAAATGACAACATCAAAACTCTGTGCGGCGAACGGTAGTTGCTCACCATCGCCCAAGATATAGGCGATGTTCGATGCGGTTTGTCGCTCTGCCTCACGATCCATATCGACGCCGACACAGTAACCAGAGTCCTGTGCCAAATTCTTCAGGATATGCCCATGCGAACATCCAATATCCAGTACCCTGGTGTCTTTGGACAAGGCACCAGCAGCGCGTAGAACGGCTCTGATTTTCTCGGCTTTTCGAGTACGCGACTCGCAATCTAGAACCTTGCGATGAGCATCTTGATCTTTAGAGTAGCTGGTGGCCTTTTGCCGGAGTGATTTCATCGTGGTCCTCAATGACGCTTCAGCAACATCCAGCGGTGACACGAATAACGCGACCATGTACTCAGCCCGCTATCTACTGTCGCCAAGAAGTTCAATACCAGTCGTAGATACCGTGCGCCACGCCCGAGAAAATACAACCCAGGGAGGCTCAACGATAGCAACGGAAATCCACCTTCCTTCACGATGCTAACGTCGGCGTTGTACGCCAAATTCCGATATTCGTCTTTCGAGAAGCTTTCTCCGCCGGTCGTTTTTTGTCGACTCGCAGGGTGCAAGCATGCAATTAAGCGGCTGTATTCAGCACCTGGATCAAGCACGAATGCCAGTCCTTCTTGTTTCAGTAAATTGGTCACGTTGTTCATGACTCGTTGTTGGTGACCTGGCTTGGCGTACATCAGGGCGGTGACCGCGATTACTCCATCAAAAATACTAGGAGCAAATGGCAAATTATGGATGTCCCCACAAATTACCTGCCCGTTGACTACTCGGCGGAATAACAGACAGTAATT
Source organism: Gammaproteobacteria bacterium (assembly GCA_009692265.1). Classification (GTDB taxonomy): domain Bacteria; phylum Pseudomonadota; class Gammaproteobacteria; genus CAIKBL01. The sequence goes on along the minus strand of SHZM01000002.1, from coordinate 81,107 downwards.
GAGCGAAAAATCCATTCCAACCAGATTAATATCAGGCCTTCGCGCACGAACCTGTTGCGCGAGCCGCCCATACCCGCAGCCGAGATCTAAAACCAACGCTCCGCGAGGCATGTAATTTAGAAAATTGGTTTCTAAAACCGCGCAATGCTGTGTGTGAATGTGCGCATTAACGGGCTCGGCCAACCCCTGAAAAAGCACACTGGAGCACGATCCCCCTTTTTCGATCGCGCGTCGTTCCCAGCGGTCGCGCATGTCTTGCTCGTTTTCAGACGTCGGATGCATAGCCCTTATCCTTTGGCGAGAATTTCTCTACACGAAGAAATTGGTGAAACCGAATTCAGTCGAGTGCTCCGAGTTCCGCATCGCGCAGGAATCTTCGCGCGGATTCCGCGACGTTGAACTTCTGTGCCGATGCCACGATTCCACTGCTAAATTGCCCAGGCGATGTGCGCAGTCCCCGCTTCAACAACTCCGTAAAGCCTTCGCTATCCGCGCTGCGGGCACACAGGCCTACTCCGAGAGACTCTACTAAGTGCACAAGGTCTCCGACAGGAGTGGCCAACATGGGGCATCCCGCCTGCAGCGCATCTGAAAAGATCACCGGAATGCTTTCGATGCGCGAAGGGATCATGAGCCAATCCGCCCATCCGAGCAGTTCAGCAGCGTCTTGTCGCCCCATGAAGCCGTGGAGTTCTAGCGAACGTCCCGCGCTTTGAAGCTCTCGCACGCCTTGTTCAACGACGTTCGCTAAGGGCCCGCCACCGCCGATTCGCACTTTGTCGATTAAGCGCCAGTCCTCGTCGTTCAATCGCAGTAGTGTCTCCATCAAAATATCGGCCCCTTTATTTTCATGCCAGCGCCCGAGAAAGGCGAGCTTATACGGTGCCTGAGTCGCGAACCTCGATCGCTTCGGGCACGGTAGCATGCGTGCGCTTGCGAGAAAGTCACATGACCGCCCGGAGAGTAGCTCGACGTCTCTCCTGAGCTGCTCGCCATCCGCGTAGCAGTGTTTAGCCTCGCGCAAAGTCCGGCGAAGGATGCCGCGCACTAACGGTATCTTCCCCAGAGTCCAGATGTCACTGCCGAGTGCCCAGACGCTGTATGGTATCCGCAACGCTCGCGCGCATAGCTTTGCCCAAAAGCCACCGGGCAATGTCCAAAATGCAAGAATGTGCTGGGGCTGAAAGCTACCTGCTTCACGCCGTGCGGCCGCCGCCCCGTGCTTCAATGCAAGCGTAATCGGCCACCAATCGATGGGCCGTAGCGGGCTCAGCAACGACAAGGGCATCCTAGGCACCAGGAAATAGACCACTTTCACGTTGTCATCCTGCTCGGTTCCGGCCTGAAGGGCAGGTGCCACCACCGTGACCTCGATATGCTTGCTCAAAATCTGCGCGAAATCTCGGACGAACGCTCCGGCTGCCTCGCCGCCCGCCGGTCCGCGACTTGGGTAGGACGTGGTAATTAGTAGGCAGCGCTTCATTTTTCTTCTCCCGCTATTGCAGCCCAAGGGGCACAATACAGCATCGAGCACTCTGCTATCTGGCTCAAGTAACGTTTCGCTTATTCGGAGGCCTACCGCATGGTTGTGCAGGAATTGATCGCCCTCACTGGTAACCCCCGCTCGAATGAAAAATTAAGCATCGTCCTGCCCGCGAAGAACGAAGCCGACGGCCTCGCCCAACTACTTCCAAACCTGCGAGCGGCCTTTCCTGCTGCAGAAATAGTCGTCGTTGACGATGGCAGTACCGATGAGACTGCGACAATCTGTGCGCGTTTTGAAGTTACCCGACTGCGACACCCCTATTCAATGGGCAATGGCGCGGCGATCAAATCGGGCGCACGCCACGCGAGGGGCGACGTTTTGTTGTTCATGGATGCCGACGGCCAGCACGATCCCGACGACATCACGCAACTACTCCAGAAAATCGAAGAAGGGTACGAGATGGCGGTAGGGGCTCGCGCCTGGAATACCCATGCCTCGCTTGCGCGACGACTCGCCAATCGCATTTATAATCGCCTCGCGAGTTACATGACTGGAAGCCGAATCGACGATTTGACTTCCGGGTTTCGCGCCGTGCGAGCTCGGCATTTCAAACGATTTCTATACCTGCTTCCAAATGGATTTTCGTATCCCGCGACCAGCACGATGGCCTTTTTCCGGTCTGGCCTACCCGTTGCCTATGTGCCAATTCGCGCCAAGCAACGTGCCGGGAAAAGTCATATTCGGTTGCTACACGACGGTCTGCGGTTTTTGATGATCATCATGAAGATCGGAACCTTGTTCTCACCAATGCGGTTATTCCTTCCGCTCAGCGTTGGATTATTTCTATTGGCGAGCGGGTACTACGGGTATACCTTTATCGCTCATCATCGTTTTACGAATATGAGCGCGCTGTTGTATATGTCGTGCATGCTGACTTTCCTAATCGGCGTCCTCGGGGAGTTGATATCTTCCTTGCATTACAAAGAAGCCGATTTTGAACGTCGCCGAATTGAGCGGGATCGAGACTAGAAAATACGCAACGGCTTCTTTTATCTACGACTTTGTGCCTTTCGCGCTATAAAGATCGCGAACGCTCTGAAGTGTTTTTGAATAATCCTTCCGCGACTTCGCAGCCAAGTGCTCGGCGTGTCGCAATGACTGTCTACCTCGGGTTATATCGCCAACCTCAAGAAGCCATTCGCTCATTAATAACAATGGAACTGGTTCTTCGGGGATGAGTTCTCGAAGCCGCTCCAGTCGTTCAATTGCGGAATCAAATCGCTTTAACTTCCATTCAAAATGCGCGGCATAAAGGAGAAGCTTTTGGCGATTGTCCTTGAGCCGCATGGGGAGGGCCAGTGCGCCATCAAGTAATTCAAGAAACTGCTCATGCTGAAATCTACAGTGATCATCGAGTCCCAGGTTGGCAAGCTCAACCATCCCGCTTACAGAGTAAGTTGATAGCGAATTCTCGAGTGCAAGTACTGCGACGTCGAAAGTATTGTCGGGTATCCTCCCGTCGCGTTTGCACGCGATGTACCACCGCTGAATAGTGGCTCCGGTATCGGGGATTGCTGCCAGAGTAGTCAAAGCATCGGAGTACCGCTTCTTCACTGTATAGAATTCGGCTAGTTGCGAGGAGGCTATTGGTGAGCGCGGATGTGCCTCGATCCCCGCGGTATACAAGCTAAGCTCATCGCGCCAGTCGCGTGTAATCGAATACGTTACCGCCGTAAAAAGAGTCAGAACCGCGATCGCGATAGTTGTTCTAAGCCGTCGTAGAGGTGCGATGCTTGAAAGTGTCATTGCGCCGACCAAGGACACAATGATGCCAAAGGACGGAAGATAATTTCGATGCTCAAACATTAGTTCCAACGGAATAATGGTCGACTCCATCAGATGCCCGGCAAAGAACCATAAAATCCCGCAGCTCACGAGAGGGAGGCGGAACCTTAGCCACCAGCCCCCTACTAGTAGGGATGCGAGGCCGATAATCGCGCCGAGCGTACTCAACGGAGCGAGTAATCCGGTTGATAAGGTGATGTCATCGTGAAAAAACCCCAGCGCTCGACGGCTCGGAGCAATGATTAAACCGAGATAGTGAATTACCACCCTGCTTTCAGTCAGCAAGCGTTCCCAGAGCGAGAACCCACGCCGTAAATGGGGTTGCAAGATCGCCTCACTGAAATGAGTCGCGAGATAACTTCCACCTATAGCAACCGGCACGACGAGAAAAAAAAGTAAGAGCACTCGCGAGTGCCGGCGCACGCCAGGCAAACCCACCTCATGTAACACTGTAAGCTCCAACACTGCGAGGTAGGCTGGTAAGAGCAGGCCGGATTCCTTGCTTAACGCGGCCAGGGGCAAGCACACCAAACAACTTCCCCACAGCAACGCGCGCGTGGCGAAATTATCAACCTTCCGCGTCCTCGCAATGAGATACGCGAGAATACCCGCCACGGTGAATAAGGCTGACAACTGGGTCATCCGTTGTACCGTATAGAGCACCGTGCTTGGATGAAGGGGATGCAAAAGCCATAGCGCCATTGTGATAAAAGCGAAGATCTCGGCATCCCGAGGCGATCCCGGGTTCGCGATTAGAAATAACCGCCGCCCGACTCCCAGAAGCAACAGGCCGATAACGCAATGGAGCGTGATATTCGTCAGTTTCCACAGCCAAAGCTTATCTCCAGTCCAGTGAAGATTTGCCAGAAAGCTCAACATCGAAATTGGGCGACCCAACGGTCCAGTCGGACTTATCACGTAAGCACGCCAATCGTGGGGAACTAAGCCTAGATTAAGCAGCGGTTGAATGGTCCCATAGTCGTCAAATACCAACGGACCACCAATTCCCACTGAGTAAACGCCGATGACCAGAAAAAACAACACAAGCGCGCTTCCTAAGGTGATAAAGTCGTTCCGACGGTGAGCCACGCGCTTATTCGAGCAAGGCCAGTTTTGCACGAAGCGTCTCGAGGCGCGCCACTTGTGTTGGTTTGAGGTAGTAATCGAATTTTGTCAGCGCCAGTGTGACACGCCGGACTTCTCGACGTGCCTCCCTCCATGCCTGCTGGGTAGCCAGTATTTCAGCCCACCGCAGTCGATAGTTCCAGTCATTCGGTTGGATTTCGACCGCGTCGTGAATCGCCCTGGCCGCCGCAACCGCATCACCCATCACATTCGTGTAATACAGCGCTAGCCATTCGAGGATTTCCGCTTTCTCTGCCGGCTGCAACCGTGGATTGTCAAACGCTGCGGCAGTGACGCGTAACACTGTTGTTGGATTCGCGGGACAGGTTCGGAGAATCTGGCATCTTATTAATGTAATGACACCGTCCTGCCAGCTTAGTGCGGGATTTGCGGTCCGCATCTCCTGTTGCAAGGACAGCAGGATCCTCTCGGGAACCGGCGCATTGGCTATCAAATAACTGTTAACAAGCGACACCAAAGGGTGAAAATCTTGATCGCCGTATTTAATCGCGGCGTGCAATTCTTCGCGTGTTGTCACCAGAAGCTCCGGTCGTTTCTCGACCATGAAACGGCGAAAATTCACGCGAGCATATTCCATGCGCGCACGCGCCGACTCCGGATTGTGCCGCGCCTCGGTAAACGCAAGGGTGAACGAGTCACTCCATTGCCATGCGCGGTAAGTGGTCATCACCGCCAAAATCGTAATGGCACTTCCGGCCAGGAGCGTTCTATGAGATGGCATGGCTTCAGTAGCGCACGCTACCCCAACACACACCAAACACACCGGACCTAGCATCGGTAGGTAATTACGATGTTCGTAAATCAGTTCTAACGGAATATACGTCGACTCCAATACGTGCCCCACCAAGTACCAGCCGACCCCAAACAACACCACCGGAAAACGGCTAGCGGTCGCAAGCGCGGTACCAATCGCCACACTCCAGAATGCGGCAGCACCGGCCGTGACCGCCGGTTGAAATAACCCTGTCGACAGGGTCCAGTTCCCGTGGAGCAACACCATGTTTACCGGGTTCGGAAATATAATTTGTCCCAGATAGAAAACGAGAATTCTCAGCTCAGTGAGTAGCCGTTCACTCGCCGTAAAAGGACGCGCACTGTAGGTCGCATCGAAGTATCCATAGGGTCCAAGCAGATAAACCACACAACTAACGCCGACAACGAGAGCGCTCACATAGGCCGGCTTGATCCATGTAGAACCGCGAAATTTGAACACGGTGACTTCAATCATCAAGGCATACAGTGGCAATAGAACTGCATTTTCTTTAGTCGCAAGGCCCAGCACGGCAAATATTCCCACGCCAGTCCAAAGGCCTAGGTTTGAATCAAAGGGTTGTGAGATGGCCGACTGTCTTGCAGCGCTGTAGCACAACAGTGCGAGTAAGGTGAACATCGCGGCCAGACTCGTCATCCGTTGGACGACAAACAACACAGCGGTAAGGTTTACCGGATGTAGCGTCCAAATCAACGCACAGAAACCAGCCAGGGCCGATGCTTGCGCAAGGTCGGAAAGAAACTTCGGCATCAGCCGAGTGAGCAACAAATAAATTAACCATCCGTTGCAAAGGTGGATGAGCAGGTTGACGACCTTAAACGACTTCGGCCCGATACCGAAAAAATGATAATTCGCCAGAAACGACAAGGATGCCAATGGTCGCCTCAATGGTCCCGAATCCGATGAAAGCGCTGCCGAAGCCAATGTATTGAAGGAGACCACGTCCGGACGCAACGCTGGATTCTCGACGATGTTTGGGTAATCGTCGAACGCGAAACCACCGTCGAGACCCGGCAAGTACGCCGCAGTGCCTAGTAGGCATAGCGCGAAAAAAAACCGGCGAGGACTAGCAGTGAACATGGACCACTTTCGGGTGAGCAGCCGCACCAAAAAAAAACGCCACGGCAAGAGCCGTAGCGTCTTCTTTGTTCAAACAGCTGCTTGAGTTAGCCGCGGCAAGTAGACGGGCGGTATTTATTTTCTAAGTTGGCGGTGCCCGTGCCCGAGCAGCTCCAGGCGATCGAGCCAGCGCTGGTTCTCGGGACCAAAATGAGTATCGAATCCTCGATTGGATCACCCGAGTAGGTAATATGAATGGCGCCGTCAACAGGATCGCTTGTGACTTCAACGGTTTTTACATTGTTGCCAATGATAGAAGTTGAGAGCGACATCCCTGCTAGCGTGTTGTCGGTCGGCATAGCGCCTCTCGACTGAAAGTATTCCGACACCGAAACCTTACCATTAGAGGCCAAGCTTAAGCCTTCAGTGACTTTTGCACGGATGGTGTAGTCCTGGTAAGCCGGAACCGCGACTGCGGCCAAGATGCCGATAATCGCCACTACGATCATCAATTCGATGAGGGTAAAACCCTTTTGCATTTTCTGCATGTTAAATCTCCTATTAGACCTTTAAAGTTACTTCTGGGCCGCGCTCTGGGTGAAGGCGCCAGCCTTGGATTCCGACACCGTCGAGCAGGACCCGGCAGCGCGTTACTGTATAAAGGGAGCATCAAGCATGCCAAGTCATTTGTCACGGCTATTCTGTGGCGCCTGCCTCAATTTGGCAGCAGATGACGGTCGAAATCGCAATACAGCGTCGATTTCCATCGATTTGTCGCCCGATGGAAAGTCACAAAGTGACGGAAATCGTCAGTTCCAGCGCAGGTCTGCTTGATTCATTCGATGCCGAGTTTCTCCAGACGATAGCGCAGTGCGCGAAAACTGATCCCGAGCTGCTTTGCGGCCTGAGTCTTGTTCCAGCGTGTTTTCTCAAGGGCATCCAGGATCCGTTTACGTTCCACGTTGTCCAGATACAGTTGCAGCTCGCCAGTGTCGTCGTTGGGATCGCGTTGGCGCTCGGCATCGCTGAGCACTGGTAATCGCAGGTCACTGGGTTCAATGCACGTGCCATCACAGAGTGTTACTGCGCGCTCTAGAATATTTTCGAGCTCCCTCACGTTGCCTGGAAAGCGGTAGGTCAGCAGCGCGGTACGCGCAGCATCTGACAAGGTAAACGCCACGCCGTTCGCCTGCGCCGCTAGGCGTGTTACGACATGTTCCGCCAACAATAGGATATCGTCCCCGCGCGCGCGCAGGGGTGGCACTTTTAGTTCGATCACATTGATTCGGTAATAGAGATCCTGGCGGAAGGTACCCGCGTCCACGAGCTCCGCCAGATCTTTGTGCGTTGCCGATAATATTCGACAGTCGACCGTCTCTTCTTGAGGAGCGCCTACCTTGCGTACGCGCTTCTCTTGAATTGCGCGCAATAGTTTCACTTGCATCAACAACGGTAAATCGGCCACCTCGTCCAAAAACAAGGTACCGCCGTTGGCCGCCTGGAAAAGACCCACCTTATTGGCAACCGCGCCAGTAAAACTTCCTTTAAGGTGTCCAAACAATTCGCTTTCGATCAGCTCGTGCGGAATTGCCCCGCAATTCACCGGAATAAAGGGTTGGTTGGTGCGCGGCCCTTGTACGTGAATCAGCCGGGCAACGAGTTCCTTGCCGCTTCCCGATTCGCCACTGATGTACACGGGAGCCTGGCTGCGCGCGACCTTCGCGATTGTTTCATGTAGTTGTTGAATCGCCCCGGATCGTCCGATCAACTCTGGCGAGTTCGGCGGCGCGACGGCATCGAGCTTTAGTTCTCCTGCCTTAAGCGCCTGCGCGACCAGATTTCTGAGATCATTGATGTCAACGGGCTTGTTAACAAAATCGAAGGCACCTGCCTTTAGCGCCTGAATCGCGGATTCCATATTGCCGTGGGCGGTAATCATCGCGACCGGCAGCCGCGGGTAGCGCTGTTGAATATGCGCGATCAACCCCAGTCCATTGCCGTCGGGCAGCCGCATATCGGTCAAACAGAGATCGAATGCCTGTTCGCGCAGGGCCCCCTTCGCCTCGCTCACGCTCGCGGCCGCCATGCAATCGATGCCCATGCGCCGCAAAGTGATCGCGACCAACTCTCGGATCGCTGGTTCATCATCGACGATCAGGGCCTGGTGTTTCATCTCACATAACGCTTAATTGTTGTCGGTCTGGATGCGCAAATAAAAGTCTGAATCGACATCCCTGCTGTCCATGATCGAGCAAGGTCAGTGACGCCTGATTGGCTTCACATAATTCACGCGCAATAAATAAACCAAGCCCCGTCCCCGTGGCTTCGCCGGTAAAAAACGGCTCAAAGATATGCTCGGCGACTGTCGCGGGCATGCCTGGTCCAGAATCCACTATTTCGAGAAACGGACGCCCCCCGTCCTGCGAAAGGCCACAGGCCAGGCGCAGCTTCGGCTGCCATCGACTATACCTCAATCCGTTCTCGCACAGGTTCCATAACACTTGGTTTAGCTGACTGCGATCCATGCGTACCGCTAGATCACCCTTAGCCCATTCTGTCGCTATCTCATCTTCACTTAACGCATGACGTTCGCGCAGCTCGCGGATGAAATCGTCCAGCCAAGGTCTAAGTGCAAAACTCTCTGCAATCGCATTCTCGCGGCGCCCTATCATCATCACGTTCTTGATGATTTCGTTCACCCGCCCCGCGTGCTCAATAACAATCTGAGTCAAGCGGCGGTCTCCTTCGTTCAAGGCGGGTGATTCGACCAGTAGTTGTCCCGCATGGCTAATCGCGCTGAGCGGATTCCGGATTTCGTGCGCAATACTCGCCGTAAGACGACCTAATGAAGCTAGCTTCAATTGCTGTGCGCGCTGTTGCATCTCGGCCGCGTCCTCGATGAACACCAAAATATTGCCAACCGTGTCGCGCCCTAGCTGGGTGAACGACACGGTAACCTCCGCACCGGATTCCAAGGTCCACGGTGTTTTTCGATTTTCACCACTAGCCTGCCAGCGGTAAAAGGCAGTTGCGATAACGCCTTCGATTGAAGTCTTTGGATGCTCAGCGTGTTTATGGGTCTGCTCCACTAAATGCGCCGCCGCCGCATTTACGAGAACCGGGCGTAACTCGGCATCAAGCACGATAATCCCAGCGCGCAACCGTTGCACGATATGTTCATTAAGCTGCGACATCTGCTCGAGCGCCACCGCGCGCTCTTCGGCCAACATTTCGCTTTTGCGCGCCTGCTCTGCGAGCACGGAGGCAAGAACCGCGGTTGCGAAAAGGGCGGCACCGAGCAGACCGGCCTGGGTGTAACTCGCGGCCGAATACGCGAGATAGAGGCTACCGAACACCGTTTCGATGAGCACCGACAGACTCGCCAGCGCGGCGAAAAGTAAGGACGCGTGCCAAGCCGCCACTAAGCAGGCGCCAGCGACAGCGACGACCAGTAAAATGCCGAAGCCACCAGCGGCGCCGCCGCTGGCGTGCATAAACAAGGTTAGCGCGGCAACATCGAGCACAACCTGGCCATTCCGCACCATGGTCGGGGTTGACCGACGCCGCTCAATTATCACCTGCAACCCTATCGCGGCGCTCAGATAGATTGCAGCCGACACCGTGAGAAGTTGGATGTCGAATTCGGTGAAGGTTGGCGGCAAACGCTTAAGGCCCCCAAGCAGGGTGAAAAGCCCGGCGATCACCAGCCGATAGAGGTTGAAATAGCGTAACGCCTTCCACAAATACCCCGCCCCTGCTTCGAGCCTGCGCCGCTGGCGAATTTCTAGCACTTTGACGATCCCGCTATGACTTAGTGTGCTGCGAGCAACGGAACTCCCCATTTGGCAAAGCGGTAGCATCTGCCTCGGGAAGATAGACGCCGCACACCTCGCAGCGAATTAGCTTTGCGTCTTTGATCAGCGAGGGTGGTTTGCTGCGGTATCGTCGATAAAGCCTGAAGCCGATCCAGGCGATTGCCGCGATGACGAGGAGTCGTCCTATTCCCACGAAATTCCTCCAGTTATCAATTTAAGCCGCATTTTGGAACGGCGCTGCGTTCAAACCGTGTCAGCTATCCGATATAGTGCCGGACGGTCCTAGGTTTAGAAGCGATATTAATTTCGCTGCTATCTTCGCCACTCTGCCGCCGATCAACAAGTCAGAGACATAAGCGCGGCTTGAGCCGCATTAAAGCGTATTTTGCTAATCGAGTAGTTTGGAGCAGATCGATGAATCTTCACGAATATCAGGCGAAGCGCCTGTTCGCCGACTACGGCCTGCCGATTTTGCCAGGCAAGCCGGCCACCACCGCCGACGAGGCAGTTTCTCACGCGCAAGCGTTAGGGGGCAGTGCGTGGCTGGTAAAAGCGCAGGTCCATGTGGGTGGGCGCGGCAAGGCGGGTGGTGTCAAATTCGTGAAGAACCTCGAGGAGGTTCGCGCTGCGGCGCACGCGCTGTTGGGCACTCAGTTAGTGACTCATCAATCCGGTCCGGGTGGCCAACCGATCAACTGTGTGTTGATAGATAGTGCTGCGAAAATCGCCCACGAGCTCTATCTCAGCGCGGTCGTTGATCGCGCTTCGAAGCAAATTACGTTCATGGCCTCGCGCGCTGGCGGCATGGACATCGAAGAAGTCGCGGCAACCACTCCAGAGAAGATTTTTACATCCAAAGTCGACCCGGTGCTTGGCCTGCAAGATTATCAAACCCGCCAGCTCGGTTTCGCCTTGGATCTCAACGACAGTCAGCGCAAGCAACTGGCAACTATCCTGCACGGGTTATACCGCTTGTTTATCGATAAAGACCTGAGCCTGGTTGAAATCAATCCGCTGGCAATTCTCGACGACGGCAACTTGGCGGCACTCGACGGTAAAATTAACTTGGACGATAACGCACTCTATCGTCAGAAAATCGCCGACTGGCGCGATGCAAGCCAAGAAGACGAAAAGGAACGTCGCGCCAAGGAATTCGATCTCAATTACGTGACCCTGGAAGGCAACATCGCTTGCATGGTGAATGGTGCAGGGCTGGCCATGGCGACCATGGATATCATCAAGCTCTGTGGCGGAGAACCCGCGAACTTTCTGGATGTAGGTGGAGGAACAACCGCGGAACGCGTCGCCGAGGCCTTTAAAATTATCTGTTCGGATCCCAACGTGAAAGCCATTCTCGTCAATATTTTTGGCGGGATTGTCCGCTGCGATTTGATTTCGGCGGGGATCATTACAGCAGTGAAAGAAGTTGGGGTAACGGTCCCGGTCGTCGTGCGACTGGAAGGAACCAACGTAAACGAAGGCAAGAAAATGCTCGCTGATAGCGGGCTCGCCATCACCAGTGCGGAAGATCTAGGCGACGCGGCGCGAAAAGTCGTCGCCGCCGTGAAAGGAAACGAGTAGTGGCTATCCTGGTTAACAAAAGTACGCGCGTCATCGTGCAGGGATTCACTGGCAAGCAAGGCACCTTTCATGCCGAACAAGCGATTGCATATGGCACCCAACTCGTCGGCGGCGTGACGCCGGGGCGCGGTGGCAGCAGGCACTTGGAGCGCCCGGTATTCAATACCGTGCATGACGCAGTCGCTGAGACCCAGGCTAACGCCAGCATGATCTTCGTCCCGCCCTCCTACGCGGCCGATGCAATCGCGGAAGCAGTCGACGCGGGCATCAGCATCATCGCGTGCATCACCGAGGGGATCCCGGTGCTCGATATGCTCAAAGTGAAAGCCATGCTGAACAATCACCCAGCGGTGTCCTTAATCGGACCGAACTGCCCAGGTGTCATAACCCCCGGTGAATGCAAAATGGGCATTATGCCAGCGGCGATTCACACACCAGGGAAGATCGGAATCGTGTCGCGCTCGGGTACACTCACCTACGAAGCCGTCCACCAGACTTCGCGCGCCGGCCTCGGCCAGAGCACCTGTGTCGGGATCGGTGGTGATCCCATTCAAGGCATGAATTTCATCGACTGCCTGCGCTTGTTCGAAGCCGATCCCCAAACCGCTGGGATCATCATGGTCGGTGAGATCGGCGGTTCCGCTGAAGAAGAAGCTGCCGAATTCATCGCCAAACACGTCAAAAAACCTGTAGTCGGCTACATCGCCGGCGTCACTGCCCCACCCGGTAAGCGCATGGGGCATGCCGGCGCGATAATCGCCGGCGGCAAGGGCACCGCGGCCGATAAATTTGCTGCGCTGGAGAAAGCAGGCGTGCATACGGTTCGTTCACCAGCCGAACTTGGCGCGACGATGCTGCGCGTGCTCGGCAGTGGGCGTCCATGAGCTCGCGGTTGCGTGAGGAATCGACACCACTCCAACTGCTGAGCTAGCACACTGACACATGCAGGTTCCTATTCATGTCGCGCTTGCGCAAATCAACCTCTGCGTCGGCGATATTGCTGGAAACGCTGATCGAATCATTACCACCGCACAGCGTGCGCGCGACGAATTCGGCGCCAACCTCGTAGTATTTCCCGAGCTTGCGCTGACCGGATACCCACCAGAAGACCTACTGTTTCGACCTGGGCTGCACCGCCGGGTGGCAACAGAGCTACACCGGATTACTAACACCACCACGGGCGTGACGATCGTTCTCGGTTACCCCGAGGCGACAGCGGAAGGCCTCTACAACACTGCTTGCGTTCTCCAGGATCGTACGCTCGTATCAACTTATCGTAAGCAGCGACTGCCGAATTACGCTGTTTTTGACGAGAAGCGTTATTTCACTCCGGGACACTCGCCAACCGTGGTGGAAATCGCCGGAATTAAATTCTCACTCAGTATTTGTGAGGATATCTGGGATCCCGAGACTGCGCTTGCGGCTCGTGTAGCGGGTGCTGAAGTAATTCTGAACCTCAACGCCTCGCCGTATAGCTTGAATAAACGCCACGCGCGTCTCAATGCATTGCGCGCGGCACAGCGCGCAAGCGGACTGCCGATCCTTTACTGCAACCTGGTCGGTGGCCAAGACGAGCTGGTATTCGACGGCGGCTCCGTAGCGCTCGATCAGCAGGGTACGGTGATCGCGTCGGTTGCTGATTTCGAAGAATCCTTGATGGTGCTGACCTTAACCCGCGAATCCACCGGAATACACCTACAAGGTCCACAAGCGCTGCCCACCCACGACGAAGAAACCATCTATCGTGCACTCGTAATCGGGATCCGCGACTACGTCGCCAAGAACCGATTTCAGGGTGCGGTACTCGGATTGTCCGGTGGTATCGATTCCGCCCTGACTTTAGCGCTTGCGGTTGATGCCTTAGGTGCTGATAACGTCACCGCAATCTCGATGCCATCGCGTTACACCGCACAGATGAGTATCGACGATGCGTTGACGCAGGCGCGCACCTCGGGTTGTGAGAGCCATCTCGTGCCGATAGAAGCACCGTTTTCGGCATTCAACCAAGTGCTCGCGCCAATCTTCGCAGGACGGGCAGCCGACGTTACAGAAGAAAATATTCAAGCACGTTGTCGTGGTGTAATTCTGATGGCGATCTCGAATAAAACCGGCAGAATCGTTCTCACCACCGGCAATAAGAGTGAAATGGCGGTCGGTTATGCCACGTTATACGGCGACATGGCCGGCGGCTTCGCGCCTCTCAAGGACTGCCCAAAGACGTTGGTCTATCGCCTAGCGGCTTGGCGGAACCAACAAGGGAGTGTGATTCCTGAACGTGTGATCGAGCGTCCCCCAAGCGCGGAGCTGCGCCCGGATCAAAAAGATTCGGACAGCTTGCCGCCTTACGAGGTGTTAGATCCGATATTAGAGCTCTACATCGAACGCGACCTCACACCCCACGAAATCTCTGCTCGCGGCTATGACCTCGCCACTGTAAAACGGGTTGCGGCGATGGTCGATCGTAATGAATATAAGCGACGCCAAGCGGCTCCCGGTGTACGGATCTCGGAACGCGCCTTTGGCCGTGACCGCCGCTTCCCGATCACTTCCCGCTATTCCGAACAGGAGCCTACGCCGGGCAATCTTGAGGACCTAGGCTGATGCTACAACTGCGTATACGGTGGACACCCTGCTAGCTACTCTCAATTCACGCGTGTACGTTTAATTTCCGCGATACCAGGGTGATTTGGATAGTTTAGCTCTAGTACCCGGACCGCATCTTCCGAGAGATCATTGAGCTCAAGCACTTTGTACGCTTTGGCAAGCAGCACCAGCGCCTCGGGCATCGCTGGAGTTTGTTGATAATTCTCTACTACGTAGCGGGCGCGATTCGCGGCCGCGACAAAAGCTCCACGACGCATATAAAAATTCGCCACGTTCACTTCGTGCTGCGCAAGGATATTTCGAAGATGCCGCATGCGTAGTTGCGCGTCGGTGACATACCGACTTTCTGGATAACTACGAATTAGTTCCGAAAAATCGTTGAAGGCCTGGAGCGCGGCACCAGGATCGCGTTGTGAAGGATCGCGGGGCAGATAGCGCGCGGTGACCCCAGTGTCGAGATTGAAATTAATTAAACCACGTAAATAAAACGCATAGTCTATATGCGGGTGCGTAGGGTTCAGTTTCAGAAAGCGATCAATAGTCGCGATTCCGGCTGCCCCTTCGTCGGATTTATACTGGCAGTAAGCGAGTTCGATTTGCGCTTGCGCGGCGTACGCGCCAAACGGATAGCGTGCTTGTAGTTTCTCGTAATACTCGATCGCCCCTCCGCACGATCCAGAATCGAGGCGATCTTTCGCGGCAAAATAGAGTTTTTCTTCAGGCCAGTTCTCGGGCAACTCATCAGGGTCTTTATCGGGCCATAAGCCACAGCCGGTGCCGATCAGGCATACCGCAGTCAAGCTCCAAACTGTCAATAATCGACTGAACCGCATTTTTTTATATCCGTTTCTAATGACCAACTGATTTCGGGAGCCGCGACCGACTCTTAGGAACCGGCGCGCTATTCTAGTGCTCAGTGCCATTGGTTTCACGCCCCACTGTACCCGAGCTGTTAGACTGCATGCCATGATCACCACGTCTCGGCATGCGCTGGAAATCCCCGATTTCTTAGATGGACATCGGCTCGATGCGGCCCTTGCCGCGTTGTGTCCCGATTATTCACGCACAGCCATCAAAGCCTGGATTGAAGACGGCAGGGTTGAAATTAACGGCGCGGTTCGCACACGGGCGCGTGAAACCGTGTATGCCCGCGATCGTGTTGAGATGCAGGCCAGCTTGGCTGCGAGCGATACCGTGCTCGCCGAAGAAATCAGTTTCGACGTGATATACGAAGACGCGGAGCTCCTGGTCATCGATAAGCCGGCAGGGTTGGTTGTTCATCCCGGCGCCGGTAATCGGGAGCATACCCTAGTCAACGGCTTACTCTATCGTCTTCCTCAACTCGCAGCCTTACCGCGAGCTGGCCTTGTGCACCGCTTGGATAAGGACACCTCGGGGTTGTTATTGGTTGCGAAAACGTCGGGTGCCTTGCAGCGCTTGATCGCCGCGATGGCACGTCGGCAGATCCATCGCAGCTACGAGGCGATTGTGTACGGAGTAGTCCAGGCTAGCGGCACAATCGACGCGGCAGTTGGTCGTGATCGCTTGCAACGCACCCGCATGCGGGTCGCCACGAACGGGCGCACCGCCGTGACGCACTATCGCGTTGTAAAGCGGTTCCGAAACCATACGCGCCTCGAACTTTCCCTTGAAACCGGCCGCACACACCAAATACGCGTACATATGCAGCATCTAGGGTTCCCGATCCTCGGAGATCCTACCTATGGCATGCAACATGCCCCTTCGAAAACGGCTGGGCAACCGCTTCTTAATGCGTTGTCATCACTGCATCGCCAGGCACTCCACGCTAAGCACCTGGCTTTCGACCAGCCGCGCTCGGGCGAGCCGATTGAAGTCAGCAGCCCACTTCCGCGCGATATGCAACGCGTCTTGCGCGCGTTACGCGATGAACTTAGACAGCCCACAGCGCTTGCTCCCTGAACTCGAATGATCGAGATAATAAAACCGACATGGGACGTCGATCCTCGTGTCCACGCCTTGTGTACAACGCGGATTGGCGGGCACAGCACGGGGCCCTATCGCGGATTGAATCTCGCGACCCATGTCGGTGACGATCTAGGTGCCGTCATCACGAATCGGCAGCTTCTCCGAGCTCAGCTTGCTCTACCACGAGAGCCTTGTTGGCTGCGACAAACTCACGGGACTGATCTGGTCGCGGACGAACATGCGCATGACGAACCGCAAGCAGATGCTTGTTACGCGACGACAGCCGGAACCGTGTGTGCTGTTATGACGGCAGACTGCTTACCGATCCTGTTGTGTGATCGAGCTGCGACAACGGTGGTGGCGATTCACGCCGGTTGGCGTGGCATTTACAACGGAATCATTGGCAAAACGCTGGCGAAGTTGGCTTCGCCAGCACGTCGCTGGTGCGCGTGGATAGGACCTGGGATCAGCGCCACGGCCTACCGTGTCGGCGTAGACCTCAAAAATAGATTTTTCTCACTTGATCCAGCTCATGCGGCGTTTTTCAAATACCGCGATCTTCATTGGCACGCCGACCTCGCCGGGATAGCCCAGTATCAACTGGAGATCTACGGAGTTGACTTTATCGAGCGATATGGAGGGTGTACCGCGGGCGAGCCAGCGCGTTTTTATTCCTTTCGGCGTGACGGTGTCTGCGGACGCATGGCGAGCTTAATCTGGTTGGCGTAGCCGGCCGCTTTACAGGTCGGGTCGTTAAAGAAGACCCGGGTTTGGCTCGCTAGCCTCAAACAACCTTTTTTTAGGCGAATCCTTGATTGTCGTGTGCCTGTCCCCATGTAACGGGTAACGAAATAGCAATTTCAGGAGTGCTCGATCATGCGCACCGACAAGATGACAACAAATTTTCAGAACGCGTTGGCGGACGCTCAAAGCCGTGCCCTGGGCCAGGATAATCAATTTATCGAACCGCTACATTTAATGGCGGCGCTGCTCGACCAAGAAGGAAGTACGGTTCATCAGCTCTTGGGGAAAATCGGGACTGATGTAAATCAACTTCGCTCGCAGATCACCGACGCGCTGCGAAGGCTACCGAAAGTGGAAGGCGTGAGCGGCGATGTTCACCCCTCAAACGAACTCGTGCGCCTACTTAACTTAACGGACAAGTTCGCGCAGAAGCGGGGCGACACCTTTGTCTCCTCTGAGTTATTTCTAATCGCCGCGATTCAGGACAAAGGAGAACTCGGGCGTCTGCTGCAGCGAGCCGGCGCAAAAGAACAAGGGCTGCTGCAGGCCATCGACGCATTACGCGGCGGTGAACGTGTAGCGGAAGCAAATGCCGAGGAAAATCGGAAGGCGCTCGAAAAATACACGATTGATCTCACCGAGCTGGCGCTTAAGGGAAAGCTCGACCCGGTGATTGGGCGAGACGAAGAAATTCGTCGCACGATCCAGGTCCTCCAACGTCGTACAAAAAATAATCCGGTGTTGATCGGCGAACCCGGCGTTGGCAAGACGGCAATCGTGGAGGGTCTTGCGCAACGTATTATCAACGGCGAAGTTCCCGAAGGCCTTAAACGTAAACGGGTGCTGTCGCTCGACTTAGGTGCCCTGATCGCGGGCGCGAAATTTCGCGGCGAGTTCGAAGAGCGACTAAAGGCCGTCTTGAACGATCTCTCGAAGCAAGAAGGCCAAATTGTTTTGTTCATCGACGAGTTGCACACCATGGTCGGCGCAGGCAAGGCCGAGGGAGCAATGGACGCCGGCAATATGCTTAAACCTGCGTTGGCCCGCGGCGAACTGCATTGTATCGGTGCCACGACGCTGGACGAATACCGAAAATATGTTGAAAAAGATGCCGCGCTCGAACGGCGATTCCAGAAAGTGTTGGTGGACGAACCTTCGCTTGAAGACACGATCGCGATATTGCGTGGGCTCAAGGAGAAATACGCGGTTCACCATGGGGTCGAAATTACTGATCCGGCGATTGTCGCGGCGGCACAGTTATCACATCGCTACATCACCGATCGCCAATTGCCGGACAAGGCGATTGATCTGATCGACGAGGCGGCGAGTCGGATCAGCATCGAAATTGATTCTAAACCCGAAGCGATGGATCGACTCGATCGCAAACTTATCCAGCTAAAAATTGAACGAGAAGCGTTGCGCAAGGAATCCGACGAGGCATCCAAACGCCGGTTGACCGATTTGGAGACTCAGCTTAAAGAAGTCGAGCGCGAGTACACCGAACTCGAGGAAATCTGGAAAGCTGAAAAATCCACGTTAAGTGGCGCACATCAAATAAAAGCAGAGCTCGAGCAAGCACGACTTGATTTTGACGTCGCGAAACGGGCGGGTGATCTCGCACGGATGTCGGAACTTCAGTACGGGGTGATTCCCGCGCTTGAGAAGCGCGTAGGCCACATAGGCGAAACTGAGCAGCAGCTGACTTTGCTGCGGAACAAAGTCACTGAAGACGAAATCGCGGAGGTGGTCTCAAAGTGGACTGGTATTCCGGTGTCCAAAATGCTGGAAGGGGAGCGCGCCAAACTTCTGCGGATGGAAGAAGCATTGCACCAACGCGTGGTTGGTCAAAACGAGGCCGTTGGCGCTGTCGCCAACGCCATTCGACGTTCGCGCGCTGGCTTATCTGATCCCAAACGGCCGAACGGGTCATTCTTGTTTCTCGGCCCGACTGGCGTCGGGAAAACGGAATTGTGCAAGGCGGTGGCCGCATTTCTCTTCGATACCGAAGATGCCTTGGTTCGTATCGACATGTCTGAGTATATGGAAAAGCATTCTGTTGCGCGGCTTATCGGCGCGCCGCCGGGCTATGTGGGGTACGAAGAAGGCGGGTATCTAACCGAAATTGTCCGTCGCAAACCCTATTCGGTGCTGCTACTCGATGAAATCGAAAAAGCTCACCCGGATGTATTCAATATATTGCTGCAGGTTCTGGATGACGGCCGGCTCACGGATGGGCACGGCCGCACCGTCGATTTTCGGAACACCGTGATTGTAATGACATCCAATCTCGGCTCCGATCAAATTCAACAGTTCACCGATAGCGCCGACTATGAGCTGATGCGAACTTCGGTAATGGACGTGGTGCGGGCGAGCTTTCGTCCTGAGTTCGTTAATCGGATCGACGAAGTTGTGGTGTTCCATGGCCTGCGACGAGACCAGATCCGGGCGATTGCCGAGGTGCAATTGAACTTATTGCGCCAACGACTGGCCGCACTGCAAATAGGGCTGGAGATCTCGGCCGCAGCGGTCGATACACTCGGCGAGATGGGATTCGACCCGGTTTACGGTGCTCGGCCCCTGAAACGCACGATCCAGAGCTTGCTTGAAACGCCCCTCGCGCAAGCCCTGTTAGAGGGGCGGTTCGCACGCGGCGACACCGTTCGGATCGAGACTGGGGCGAAGGGATTCGAAATTTCGAAATGACCGCGCCGGCAGGCCCTCGGCTGTCCTTGATCTGCCGAGGACGAGGTTCTGGAAAATACCGCGGCCCGATGGCTATTTAGTAGCGATTCATCTACCATTTTAGGGACGGATCCGACCGCAACTATTGAGGCCTAAACGGTGGCAGTTACCAGCAATCGAGTGCCTTTAGGCGGGCTCGCGCGAAAACTCGTCGCGGACGGCCTGCTTGAAGAACCCGTGGCGCTTTGCGCCTTTCAGGATGCGCTGAGCAATCGGGTCCCGTTCGTAAAATATCTCATCGAGAACAAGCTCGCCGACAGCAGAGCTGTGGCGCAGGCGGCATCGCAGGAATTTGGCGTTCCGCTACTCGACATCGAAGCCCTTGAGATCGACCCTGATATCGTCAAGCTGGTCAGCGAGGAGCTGATCCACCGACATCACGCACTCCCCGTATTCAAGCGTGGTAACCGGGTCTACATCGCGGTGTCTGACCCGACCAATCTGCAGGCGCTAGATGAAATTAAATTTCATATTGGCGCAAACACCGACCCGGTGCTTGTTGAAGAAAATAAGCTCGCGCGCGCAATCGAAAAATCGCTGGCGGCGGCCGATTCAGGTCTCGGAGACATGGAGCAATCCGACTTCGAGAATCTTGACGATCTCGAAGTCGGCCAACAAGAAGCAACGCCCGATACTTCCGAAGTAGACGACGCGCCGGTCGTTCGCTTCGTCAATAAGGTGTTACTCGATGCGATTAAGCGGGGCGCTTCGGATTTACATTTCGAGCCTTATGAAAAGTTCTATCGAGTGCGCTTCCGAGTGGACGGCATGCTCGCCGAAATGGCAAAGCCACCTCTTGCGCTAGCCTTTAAGATCGCGGCCCGTATCAAGGTAATGTCTCGGCTCGATGTCTCTGAGCGTCGTGTCCCACAGGACGGCCGCATCAAGCTCAAGCTGTCGAAAACTAAGGCCATCGATTTTCGGGTTAGCACCTGCCCCACGCTCTATGGCGAAAAGGTGGTGATGCGTATCCTCGATTCGGACGTCGCTAAACTTAATATTGATCAGCTCGGCTACGAAGATTTCCAGAAAGCGCTTTTCCTCAAGAATCTAGAGAAACCCTACGGAATGTTTCTGGTCACGGGTCCGACGGGTAGCGGAAAAACGGTATCGCTGTATACCGGAATCAACATCATCAACCGGGACGAAATCAACATTTCGACTGCCGAAGATCCGGTGGAAATCAATTTGGCTGGGGTAAACCAAGTTCAAGTTGACGAACGAACTGGCATGACTTTCTCGAAAGCTTTAAAGGCCTTTCTCCGCCAGGATCCGGATATCATCCTGGTCGGCGAGATCCGGGACATGGAAACCGCCTCGATTGCAGTTAAAGCGGCCCAGACCGGCCACATGGTCATGTCGACTTTGCATACAAATGATGGACCACAAACGATCACGCGTCTGCAGGACATGGGGATCCCGCCGTTCGCGGTAGCGACCACGATCAATCTAATTACCGCGCAACGCCTTGCCCGACGTCTGCACCCAGATTTCCGCGTCCCGCAAGATTTGCCGCCCGATGCGCTCTTGGCAGAAGGCTTCACCCAGCAAGATATAAGTGAAGGCGTAAAGCTCTACGGTCCTGGCAACGGGGGCGCGGATTGCCCCAGCGGGTACAAAGGCCGTGTCGGCATTTATCAAGTGATGCCGATCACAGATGCAATGAAACGAATGATCATGGAAGGCTCGAATGCGGTAAAACTGGCCGACCAGTCTGCTAGCGAAGGGATATGGGATATCCGCAAATCTGGCTTACAGAAAGCTCGCCAGGGAATGACGAGTTTGGCTGAAATCAACCGCGTCACCGTGGAGTAAAACATGGCACAGACCGCAGCGATAAAGTCGGGCATGTATGCCTGGGAAGGCATAGACAAGAACGGGAAACGCGTCAAGGGCGAAATGTCCGGACAGAGCGATGCGCTGATCAAGACCACACTCCGCCGTCAAGGAGTCAATCCACTCAAGGTCAAGAAAAAATCCAAGCCCTTATTCGGCGATAGTGGCGGCAAGATCACCACCAAGGACATTACAGTATTCAGTCGACAACTTGCGACGATGATGTCTTCAGGGGTTCCACTGGTTCAATCGTTCGAAATCGTCGGACGCGGTCACGAAAACAAAGCCATGCAGAACTTAATCTTAACTATCAAGGGCGACGTCGAAGCCGGCGGTGCGCTAGCTGAGGCTTTTAGCAAACATCCCCAACAATTCGATGAGCTTTACGTGAACCTAGTCACTGCGGGTGAACACGCAGGTATTTTGGAAGGCATCTTGCACAAGCTCGCGACCTACATGGAAAAAACCGAAGCGCTGAAATCCAAAATCAAAAGCGCGCTGTTTTATCCCGTCGCGGTGGTAGTCGTGGCATTTATCATCACGTGTATCTTGATGATTTATGTAATTCCTCAATTCGAAGATTTATTTAAGGGATTCGGAGCAGATCTCCCTGCGCTCACGCAAATGGTGATTAATATGTCCAATTGGTTTCAGGAGAATTGGTACATATTAATAGGTGGAATCATCGGCACCGTCGTAGGTCTCCTCCAATTGAAAAAACGCTCTATTAAGTTTGCACATTTCATGGACAGGATTGCCCTTAAGATTCCGATTGTCGGCGACATCCTAAACAAATCGGCGATCGCGCGATTCGCTCGAACCCTCTCGACAATGTTTTCCGCCGGAACCCCGCTGGTTGAAGCAATGGCTTCAGTCGCAGGTGCTTGCGGCAATATCGTGTACTACAACGTAGTAATGAAAATGCGCGATGAAATTTCAACTGGGACACAACTGCAAGTCAGCATGCGCGACGCCGGATTGTTCCCCAATATGGTCGTCCAAATGGTCGCGATCGGTGAGGAATCAGGTGCTCTTGATACGATGCTAAACAAGGTGGCCGACTGGTATGAACAAGAAGTTGATGACGCAGTTGAAGCGTTGACCAGCCTGCTTGAGCCGATCATTATGGCGGTGTTGGGCGTGATTATTGGTGGCCTCGTCATTGCTATGTATTTGCCTATCTTCAAGATGGGGCAGGTGGTCTAGCGACTCCGGGCAACCCTACGCGTGTGCCTATCTGGAGCGCGCTCCTGCCCGCCTTGGCTTTTGAGAAGCAGTTACGGTCGGTCCCAAAGGTAGCCTGAATGTCGTTGTGGGATGCCGTTAACTCGGTCCCCGGCTTACTCGCGGTGGCGATCGCCGGCGTGGGCTTGATAGTCGGCAGTTTCCTTAACGTCGTTATCCACCGGTTACCCCGGATGCTGGAACGTCAGTGGCAGACAGAGTGCGCCGCGCTGGGCAGCGGCGAGAACCAGGGCGATTTAGCGATCTCCCCGTATAATTTGCTGGTCCCCCGCTCTCGCTGCCCGCACTGCGAAGCGATGATCGGCGCACTCGATAACATTCCTCTTTTAAGCTACCTATTTCTTCGTGGGCGCTGCCGCCACTGCAAAGCGCGGATCTCGCTGCGCTATCCGGTAATCGAAATAGTGAGTTGCCTCATGGCAGCGATCACTGCCGCGCACTTCGGGAGCGGCTGGCCTGCGGTCTGGGCGGCGCTCTTAACCTGGTCGTTAATTGCCCTCGCGGCGATCGATTTTGATACTCAGCTTCTTCCCGACGCAATAACACTTCCAATGCTATGGTTGGGGCTATTGCTTAATAGCCAAGGCATTTTCGTAGAGCTTGACTCGGCAGTATTTGGAGCGGCCCTAGGCTACTTTGCACTTTGGAGCGTCTACTGGTTGTTCAAACTCTTTACGGGAAAAGAGGGCATGGGTTACGGCGACTTTAAGTTGCTGAGCATGCTGGGTGCCTGGTTAGGGTGGGCAGTGCTACCAATCGTCATCCTCTGTGCCTCTGTCGTCGGTGCAGTTGTAGGTCTTGGTTTGATTGCCTTCGCGGGGCGTGATCGGGCCAAACCCATCCCCTTCGGTCCTTATCTGGCTGCTGCAGGATGGCTCGCTTTGCTCTGGGGAGAACCTCTCTCGAAACTCTTCATGGGTGGGGCAACTCAGCTGTGAGTTGGCCTTATGTCGTTGGAGTCACCGGTGGAATTGGTTCCGGAAAATCAACGGTTTGCGCTGAGTTCGAACGGCTCGGCGTCGTGGTAATAGATGCCGATGAAGTAGCTCGCGAAGTCGTTCTACCAGGTTCACAAGGATTAGCCGCCATTGTGGCCGAATTCGGTGCCGGGATTCTAAACCCCATGGGCAGCCTAGATCGTTCGGCCTTAAGACGCGTTGTGTTTGCCGATCCAGCCCGTCGTGAATCATTAGAGAAGATTCTCCATCCTCTGATCAGAACTCGAATCCGCGAACAGGTCTCGCGGGTATTAAGCCCCTATTGCTTGCTCGCGATCCCGTTACTTGTTGAAAAAGGGAATTATGATCAAGTGAATCGCATTCTGGTCGTCGACTGCCCCGTGGCAACTCAGATCTCGAGAGTAATGGCGCGCGATAATTTGACACTGCAAGAAGCAGAGGCAATCATTCGCAGCCAAGCAACACGGGAGCAGCGCCTGAATAAGGCTGACGAGATAATTGTGAATGTGGCAGATATCGAATCCGTAAAGTCCCAGGTCGAACGACTTCACGCCGACTATCTTGCACATGCCGCTAACCTACAAACCTCGCTTTAAGCAATGACTAAGGTAGTGAACAATATTCAACCCAGTCTATTCCCGTTGTGCGATACCATGACGGTATACGAACAACCTCTGAATGAGCGAATTCGGAACTTTCTTCGTCTGGAGACCCTGTTCGAATCAATCAGAGATGCGATGCAACGCGAACAAACCTGCGATGCGCGAAACGCAATCGTCGGCATGATTGAGCTCGCCGATCAACTTACTCGTATTGACATCAAGGGTGAGCTCATCAAGGAAATCGAGCGCCATGCGACGACCTTGAACAATTTGCGAATGAACCCCGGGGTTAACCAATCTACGCTAGAACAGACAGTGACGCGCCTCGAACCTATCATCGCGATCCTAAAATCTAACAGCTGCCAACCGGGCGCTCGACTACGTCAGTGTGATCTTCTGACACAAGTAAAACAGCGTTTGGCGATCCCTGGTGGAACTTGTAGTTTCGATATTCCGGCGTTTCATTATTGGTTACATAGATCCCCAGCCCAACGCTCGGAGCACCTGCAGGACTGGATTCAGGATATGCGAATCATCGAAGACGCAGTTCATACAGTTCTGAAATTAGTACGCGAAAGCGCATCACCGAAGAAAGTCATGGCCGAGGGAGGGTTTTTTCAGCAAACTCTGGACGCTAACGGTTCATGTCAATTGATTCGAGTAATCGTCCCCGATACTGAAGGGATTTTCCCCGAAATCAGTGGCGGGAAACACCGTTTTTCGATCCGATTTATTCGCCCATCGGGAATCAATACACGTCCACAGCCGGCGCAACGTAGCGTCTGGTTTGAACTGCACTGCTGCACATTGTGAGGTTGACAGCTTGCATGCCTATTGAGCAGCAATCGCCAGCATGTGTCTAAGCGCGGATTCATTAAGGTTCACGGCAGAGTTCCATAAGCCGCTTATCCCGGCAATCCCTTGGCATCCGGCTGCAATTGCGCGCGGTAAGGTTTCGAGAGTTTGTCCGCCTAGCGCATAAATTGGAAAAGAAGCGTTCACGACGATGTCTTCGAGCTTCCGCCAACCCATACATGTCGCGCTTGGGTGAGACGCAGTGGGTAGCACGGGCCCAAGCACGGCAAAGTCTACGCCTAGCGCGCTTGCTTGATCGAGTTCGTCAACGCTATGGATCGAGGCACCTACTAAATACTGGGATGGCAACGGCCGCGACGACAGCGTCGCCAACTGCGTCGAAGTAAGGTGCACCCCGTGTGCTTTGATATCACCTACAAGATCAACCCGCGAGTTGAGTAGGAGCTGGGCGTCGAATCGCTCGCATAACTCAACAGCCTCGCACCCAAATTTAACGATTGCATGATCGGCCGCTTTTTTTACGCGAAGCTGCACTAATCTCGCGCCACTTTTCAACTTCGCTTCCAGAGCGTACATGAATCCTGCGGCATCTTCCGGCTCCGGTGTAATCAAATAAACCCGAGGTATGCAGGCAGCGGTAATTATCGGTAGATTCGCGGCAGGGAATTTCAATGTCCGTAATTCGGAAGCGGATTTCCAGAGGATTGGTTGACCTTCGCAGCCCGTCGGTATTCCGCTCCATTTATCGACCTCCCAAACATCCAGTATTACGGTACAGGTCGGGTAGGCGTAGGAAATTTTTATTAACTGAGCGGCAGATTCAACAACAATCCCAAGCTCTTCCATTAATTCGCGCTGTAACGCCTTGAACGGAGCCTCGCCGGGCCGCACCTTGCCACCCGGAAATTCCCATAAGCCACCCTGATCCAGGTGCGGTAATCGAAAACTTAAGAGTATTCGACCGTCACCGTCACGCACCAGCGCGACTACTACGTGTAACGACGGTTCCGCAATAGCCATCGTGGTACGGGTTCGTTATCGGACGGTAATTGGCTACGCCGAAAATCGACAATATTCGGACTGTTAGCTTCGATACTCGGCGTTGATACGCACATATTCGAACGAAAAATCGCAAGTCAGCACCGAAGCTTGCGTTGCGCAATGACCGATATCGATTCGAATATCAAATTCCGGTTGAGCCATTATTTTTGCAGCTAGGCTTTCATCGTAATCAGCGACTGGTTCGCCACCCTTCACAATCGGGCAATCGTTCAACGAAATCGCCAAATCCGACATCTTTAATCCCTCGACACCAGAGCGCCCAAGCGCCGCGAGAATTCGTCCCCAGTTCGGGTCGCTTGCGAACAAAGCCGTTTTAACTAATGGCGACTCTGCAACGGTGAACGCTGCTTTAAGACAATCTTCGAGCGTCCTGCCACCGCGGACATCGACCGTCACAAGCTTAGTCGCACCTTCGCCGTCTCGGACAATGGCCCTTGCCAGCTTGTTTGCAACGTCAACGATCGCAGCGGAAAGATCGTTCCAGTCAGGGTGCTTCTTACAGACGAGTTCATTTGGATCAGATTGGCCCGTCGCAATCAGAATACAGCTATCATTTGTCGAGGTATCACCGTCAATCGTAATGCGATTGAAAGTTCGATTTACGGTGCTTTCCAGAAGGTTTGACAGATCCGCCTGCGGAATTGCCGCGTCAGTCGCTATAAACGCCAACATCGTAGCCATATTGGGTTTAATCATACCGGCGCCTTTCGCGATTCCGGTCACCGAGTAGGTGCGGCTATCGCATTTAACTTCGACGCTGAAACACTTCGGGACTGTGTCCGTAGTCATTATTGCGCGTGCCGCCGCGTCCCAGCTAAAGTCACCCAGATCATGTATCGCCTTAGGTAAGGCCGCGATGATTTTTGCCGCTGGCAAACGCTGACCTATTACGCCGGTAGAAAACGGCAAGACCTCGGAGGCACTGCACCCGACGAGGGCGCCGGCGGCTTCGCATACGTCGCGCGCATCCTGTATACCCGCCTCACCCGTCCCGGCATTCGCGTTTCCTGAATTAATTACCAGCAGTCTGGCTCGAGCCGCAGCGAGGTGCTCACGTGCCAGCGTAACCGGCGCCGCACAAAATATATTCCGTGTAAAGACCCCAGCAACGCTGGCACCACGGCAAATCTCGAACACACACAGGTCAAGTTTGCCAGTTTTTCGGATACCTGCGGTGGCAGTCGATAGGCGAACACCACGAATCGCCGCAGGCTGCTCTAGGGGGATTAATTTAGCCAAGGAGGCGATCTAACGAATTAATGGCGGACTGTTAGGAGAGCTTGCCATGACATTGCTTATATTTCTTGCCGTTACCGCACGGACAAGGTTCGTTTCGACCGACCTTCGGGATTCGTCGAACAAACGGTGGCGTAGCGCCGGGCGGCGCGACGACCGAAACATCTCCCTCAGTGCTCGCGGCATAAGCGCTCGCCGATTCGTGGATTTGTTGCAATTTAACAGCCGCCGCATCGCGTCGTTGCTCCTCGAACGCTTCCACTTCTTCGCGCGCTCTTATTTCAACTTTGGATAAAATTCCGATTACGTCGCGCATGAGTTCCTGCAACATCTTAGCAAACATTTCGAACGCTTCGCGCTTGTACTCTTGCTTGGGATCTTTCTGCGCATAGCCTCGCAAATGAATGCCTTGGCGCAATTGGTCCATCGAGGCTAGGTGCTCTTTCCAGTGGCTATCCAAAACCTGCAGCATTATAGAACGCTCGAATTGCCGCATCACTTCGGCACCTGCCTGGGCTTCCTTCGCGGCATAAAGTGCTTCAAGGAGTTCCAATATTTTTGAACGAATACTCTCTTCATTGAGGTTTTCGTCGTCGGCCATCCAGCTACTTACGGGAATGGTCTGACCAAGTTCAGTGTGCAGCGCTTGCACGAGACCTTCGATATTCCAGGTTTCATGGTAGCTCTGCGGAGGAAGAAAGGTGTCAATCAAGTCATTTACGACATCGTGACGTATGCCCTTAACATTCTCTGATACATCGGACGCTTCCATGAGCTCGCGTCGTTGTTCGTAGACATGCTTGCGCTGGTCATTCGCGACGTTGTCGAATTCCAATAACTGCTTACGGATGTCAAAATTCCGACCCTCCACTTTCCGTTGAGCATTTTCAATTGCTTTCGTAACCCACGGATGTTCAATTGCCTCGCCTTCTTGCATCCCCAGTTTTTGCATTAGGCTCGCGACCCTGTCGGATGCAAATATCCGCATCAAACTATCTTCCAGCGACAGATAAAATCGACTTGAGCCCGGATCGCCTTGACGCCCGGCGCGTCCTCTAAGTTGATTATCGATTCGGCGCGATTCATGGCGTTCGGTACCAACAATATGTAACCCGCCGGCTGCTATAACTTCGTCATGTCGCTGTTCCCATCCGGTTCGAATTTGCGCTCGATCTTCGTCTGTGCTGTCGGTTGGTAACGCTCCCAATTCGGCGTCAAGACTGCCTCCGAGCACAATGTCGGTTCCGCGGCCAGCCATGTTCGTAGCAACCGTGACGGATCCAGGGCGTCCTGCTTGTGCGATGATCTGAGCTTCCTGTGCGTGGAATTTCGCGTTCAATACTTGGTGTTTGATTGACTCCTTTTGGAGCAATCCTGAGAGAAATTCGGACGTTTCAATTGAAGTTGTACCTACCAGCACCGGTTGCCGGCGATCGAGACAATCTTTGATGTCGTCTACGATCGCCTTATATTTTTCTTTGGCTGTTAGAAATACAACATCACCGTGATCGATGCGGACCATCGGCTTGTTGGTTGGAATAACGACTACTTCGAGCGCGTAGATTTGCTGAAATTCGTAGGCTTCTGTATCCGCTGTTCCTGTCATGCCAGACAGTTTGTCGAATAGCCGAAAATAATTCTGGTAGGTAATTGATGCAAGCGTCTGGTTTTCGAGCTGAATAGGCACGCCTTCTTTCGCTTCAACTGCTTGGTGTAAGCCTTCCGACCAGCGACGCCCTGGCATCGTCCGTCCGGTAAATTCATCTACGATTACCACCTGCCCGTCTTTCACCACATAGTCGACGTCGCGAGTGAACAACGTATGTGCGCGTAGCGCAGCACTGATGTGGTGCATAAAACCGATATTCGCCACGCTGTATAGACTATCTCCTTCTACAATTAGCTTGGCTTCATTGAGGAGTTCTTCAACGTGTTCGTGACCGGATTCAGTTAGGTGTACCTGCCGGGATTTTTCGTCGACCGAAAAGTCACCTTCGCCTTCTTCCGTTTGCTGTCGCTTTAGCGTCGGAATTAGGGGATTGATCTTGACGTATAGATCGCTCCGATCGTCGGTCGGTCCAGAGATGATCAACGGGGTTCGCGCTTCGTCGATCAATATTGAGTCGACTTCGTCGATAATTGCGTAAACAAGGTTTCGCTGGACCCGTTGTTCGATGCTAAATGCCATATTATCCCGGAGATAATCAAAGCCGAATTCGTTATTCGTCCCGTAGGTAATATCCCCGGCGTAGGCGTTTTTGCGATCTTCTTGTGTCATCCCAGAGAGGACGACACCAACTCTGAGCCCGAGAAAGCGATGGATCTTACCGATCCATTCCGTATCTCGTTTCGCTAGATAGTCGTTAACGGTGACAACATGAACACCCCGACCAGTAAGTGCATTAAGGTACGCCGGCAGCGTAGCTACAAGGGTCTTCCCTTCACCGGTGCGCATCTCGGCGATTCGTCCCTGGTGCAATACAAGTCCGCCGATCAGCTGAACATCAAAATGACGCATGTTAAGCGTACGCTTGCCGGCTTCGCGCACAACCGCGAATGCTTCAATGAGTAGCGAATCGACCGATTCGCCGTTGCTGATTCTGCTTTTGAATTCGTCGGTTTTCGCGCGAAGCTCATTGTCTGAAAGGACCGCGAGCACTGGTTCTAGCGAATTAATCGCAGTTACAGTCTTGCGCATTTTTTTGATTAAGCGTTCGTTGCGGCTTCCAAACAGCGTTCGCAGGAGCCTACGACTTAGACTGGGTGAACTATCAGTCATTCAGGTTCTCGATTTAGTGGGTTCTAAGGATATAGATCGATTCGACCTGTAAGGTGGCCTGTCGTTTCGATTATGCAAGAATCGGGCGCTAGTCTATCAAAGTCGATGCATTGCCTATCAATTGGATGGACACGACAACCGAATTCTAGCGATACTGCTCAACACAACTATCTGAACGTGTAGGGTCGTTGGAGTTAAAAATCGGAGCTGGGAATGAAAGGCCTTACCAAAATTAGCGATGTCGCTGCGGCTAATTCCGAACTGCGCCAGCTATTTGAACATGTTCGGGGTCTACGAGAGCTTGAAGCGCTGTTGTTTCTTAAGCTTGGTACACCGCTGTCACGAAATTTCAACGTCGCGGCATTTCACGACGACGGCGCATTGGTGCTAGTTGCGCGGTCCGCCCTCTGGGCCACCCGATTGCGATATCTCGCACCGGAACTAGTCACATGGGCAAAAACCGTTAGGGAACTGCGGGGCATTAAGTCCCTACAAGTCTATGTCGGACGCTTCCATCCGGACTCGACCCGTTCGGTTCAGCCGAATCCGATTCGCCAAAGCTGAGGATGGGCTTACACCGCCGGCATTGGCTGCATGAACGAGATCGGAACTTCTTCATCGTTGGAAAAGGTAACGAGTTCCCACGCGGATTTTGTTGCGAGAAGCTTTCGAAGCAGCCTGTTGTTTAGTTGGTGCCCCGATTTGTAACCATGAAAGGCCCCAATCAAGCTGTGTCCGAGCAAATAGAGATCCCCAATAGCATCAAGAATTTTGTGCTTTACGAATTCGTCTTCGTACCGCAGACCGTCTTCGTTTAAAATTCGATAATCATCGACAACCACTGCGTTATCTAGACTCCCACCTAACGCTAGATTGCGCCCACGCAGTGATTCAACATCACGCATAAAACCAAATGTACGGGCTCTGCTGACTTCTTTAACGAAGGAAGTCGTCGAAAAGTCAATTTCGGCCCGTTTGCTGGTTAGTTGGAAAAACGGATGGTCGAACTCAATCGCAAACGCCACCTTGAAACCGCTGAACGGTTCAAACTTCGCCCACTTATCGCCATCTTTGACCGCGATTGACTTTTTTATCCGGATGAACCGTTTAGGTGCGTCTTGTTCCTGAATGCCGGCGGACTGGATTAGAAAGACGAAAGGCCCGGCGCTTCCATCCATAATCGGTACCTCAGGTGCACTGAGATCCACGTAGGCATTATCAATACCGAGGCCGGCGAAAGCGGAAAGTAAGTGTTCAACGGTCGAGATTCGAGCGTTGTCTCTGATCAAGCTCGTGGACAGGCTGGTGTCACCGACGTTTTCGGCGCGCGCGGGTATTTCGACGACCGGATTCAGGTCGACTCGACGAAAAACGATTCCAGAGTCAGGTCCAGCCGGCCGCAATGTAACGAAGACTTTGCGGCCTGTATGCAGTCCGACCCCGGTCGCGCGAATAACGTTTTTGAGCGTGCGTTGTTTTAGCATTCGATCCCCGCCCCCCCCGCCTCAGCAAGCCGGTGTCGCGGCGCATGATAGCATGCAGGTTCCGCGACATGAAACCCAAAATTATCAAGGCCTTACTCAGGACTAGATCGTACCATTAACGCCCGTGTAGGCTGAACCCTCCCTTAATACAAATGCCGTACCTAATCCGCTTGGCGACGGAGGAAGGCCGGAATATCTAAATAGTCGGCGCGCGAATTAGTCACATTCGAGGTTTCTGGATGCTCACTTCGGTTTCGGATTACCGTTGGGCGTTCAAGTCCCTTGTAATCGATTTCTGACTCGGCCGATTTCGAGGAACCAGTTGGCACCTCGCGTCCTTGCTCGCGGATAGGTTCCTTGCTCCGCTGTTCGGCTGCGATACCGATTCCAGTCGCTACTACGGTAACTCGGACTTCGCCCTCCATATGTTCATCAATGACCGTACCGACGACGACAGTCGCGTTGTCGGACGCAAAGCCTTTAACCGTGTTACCCACTTCTTCAAATTCGCCCATCGTGATGTCGGCGCCGGAGGTGATATTTACAAGGATACCTCGTGCGCCAGAGAGATTTATATCTTCTAGCAACGGACTTGAAACCGCCGCTTCGGCCGCTTCTTTCGCACGCCCTGGACCCTTGCCGCGACCTGTCCCCATCATTGCCATGCCCATCTCGGACATGACTGTGCGGACGTCCGCAAAATCCACGTTAATCAAGCCGGGGCAGGTAATCAGCTCCGCAATTCCCTGTACCGCTCCAAGAAGCACGTCATTCGCCGCTTTAAACGCGTTCAGCAAACTAATATCCCTACCCAGGACACTCAGCAGTTTTTCGTTCGGAATCGTGATTAACGAATCGACATATTGACTCAGTTCCTTGATGCCGTGGTTCGCGATTTCCATTCGCTTACGCCCTTCGAACGGGAATGGGCGAGTTACTACTGCTACCGTCAATACGCCCATTTCCTTTGCAATCTGTGCAAATACTGGGGCAGCGCCAGTACCAGTCCCCCCTCCCATGCCCGCCGTGATAAAGATCATATCTGCGCCATCAAGGACGTCGCTAATGCGCGCCCGATCTTCCAGTGCCGCTTGGCGACCGATTTCGGGATTAGCCCCTGCGCCGAGCCCTTTAGTAATATCACCTCCAAGTTGCAGGACCGTTTTTACGGTGGAGCTGCGAAGCGCTTGTGAGTCCGTATTGGCACAAACGAATTCAACGCCCTCAATCTGCGCGCTCAGCATGTGCTGAACCGCGTTTCCCCCGCCGCCACCAATCCCAATTACTTTGATGACCGCACTCTGACCATATGCATCCATCAACTCAAACATAACTAGCCCTCCGTTCCATTTCCCAGTCTCAGGGTGTACGTCACCTCGAGCGTGGGGTACCTACGTTGTGACTTCCAGCGACTTTTATTTCTATGCAACAACATCATCCCAAAAGTGTAATCAGGCACCACGGTGCTAAAAGTTCCCATGGAACCAATTTTTCATGCGCTCCCACAATCCTGTCGAGGACTCCAAGCGGCTTCGATGCGCCGAAGTGCGCATCGTTTCATTCCCGAACAAGAGTAATCCGACGCCAGTGGCGTAAATCGGGTTACGTACTACGTCTACTAGACCTGATACGTACTGTGGCGAGCCCAGACGGACTGGCATATTGAATACTTCTTCAGCCAGCTCAATGGCGCCATCCATCTTGGCTCCACCGCCCGTTAATACGATACCCGCCGCAATCATACTTTCGAATCCGCTCCGTTTGAGTTCCGCAAGAACCAAACTGAATAACTCCTCATACCGTGGTTCAACTACTTCGGCTAGAGTTTGTCGAACCAAACGACGCGGAGGTCGTTCGCCGACACTGGGCACTTCGATCGTTTCTTCGGGATTCGCGAGCTGGGTAAGCGCGCAGGCGTATTTTATTTTGAGATCTTCAGCGTGGTGCATCGGCGTTCGCAATGCAACCGCGATATCGTTTGTGACCTGATCACCAGCAATTGGAATTACCGCAGAGTGATGTATGGCCCCATGCGTAAATATCGCGATATCCGTGGTACCGCCCCCGATATCACACAGACACACGCCAAGATCTTTTTCATCTTCGGTCAGTACGGAATACGAAGACGCGAGTTGTTGAAGGATTATATCGTCAACTTCGAGTCCACACCGGCGGACGCATTTTACTATGTTCTGGGCCGCGCTGACTGCCCCCGTCACCATATGCACGCGAGATTCGAGCCTCACCCCCGACATTCCAACCGGTTCGCGGATCCCTTCCTGCCCATCGATGATGAATTCTTGGGGCAAGATATGCAGAATTTTCTGGTCGGCAGGGATCGCGACCGCGCGTGCCGCATCGAGTACCCTCTCCACGTCGGCATGAGTAACTTCGTTGTCCCGTATCGCGACGATCCCATGGGAATTCAAACTTCGGATATGGCCTCCCGCAATTCCGGCATAAACAGAGCGGATCTCGCAACCGGCCATCAGCTCGGCCTCCTCTATCGCCCGCTGAATCGATTGCACCGTCGATTCAATATTCACTACCACGCCTTTTTTCAGGCCGCGCGAGGGATGTGACCCCATTCCTATTACTTCAATGCTCCCCTCGGGGGACACATCACCGACGATAGCGACTACCTTGGAGGTGCCTATGTCGAGACCAACTAAGAGATTCTTTTCTTGTTTTCTCACAATACTGCCTCGTTCGACCTGTGCTCTGAATAAATGAGCATTTTTTAACCGTTTTTTTGCAATTCTGACCTGAGTTCCGGCCGCCTTCGTTCCGTAACGGAGAAACCATTTGTAAAACGAAGGTCAACTTTCGCAATCCGTGTCCAACCTTC
The DNA here is from genome assembly GCA_009692265.1 of Gammaproteobacteria bacterium. Lineage (GTDB taxonomy): Bacteria > Pseudomonadota > Gammaproteobacteria > CAIKBL01. The sequence continues at coordinate 46,499 of SHZM01000002.1, read as the reverse complement.
TTTAAGCAAGACGTCAAACGAAGCGCAAAAGCGATGAAGTCGCCGCCAAATATCGTCGCGTCCGAAAATCAACTGGGTGTTGTCGGTTAGCGTTAGCGTCCAGGCACCGCGCTGCGATACTGAGACGGAACCGACTTTCATGCCTAATGCGTCTAACCTCTCAGCCATCTTTTTATACGCACGCAAGACCTCTATTTCAGTGCCGACTGGTCCACTTAGACGGGGAAGGGCCTGTGGGATGGAAGCCACGTGGGGTGCAAATACGTCGGCATCGGAATTCAGCAACGCATTTTCTCCCCAACGTGCGGTCGGAATTTGCTCCTTAATCTCGACGCGAATGACATCAGGCCAAAGCCTTTCAACGGTCGCATCGAAAATCCAAGGCTCTTCGAGTAATTCGCGATGGATTTTTTGCACGTCGACCTGAAAAAAACCTCCGTCCAACGACTTCGTAACCAAGGCTTGAATATAGGTCGGGGTCAGAAATCTGAAGTCTCCTTCCACTGACACTTTTCGGATCGGGTAATCCGTTCCAGACACCGCCTTTGCGATATAACCCAGCCCTACTAACAACATCACGCTCAGCGCGATCGCAAGAAATGAATTTGGGCGGGTCAATGACATCTCTTGCCGCGGGATTGCGTATCTAGTCGATAGATTGCGTTTCATGGCAAATCGAAACTCGTTGCCAAAATAGTCAACACGAGAGCCTCCATCGATAACCCAACGCGCCGAGCGGCCATCGGGACTAGCGAATGATCAGTCATCCCCGGCACCGTATTGAGTTCGATAAGCCAAGGCTGGCCGGCGTGATCGACCATAAAATCGACGCGTCCCCATCCCCGTGCTCCTAAGGCTTTAAATGCCGCCAAGCCTATTGTCGCGATTTCCGCTTCAGATGCTGCCGGCAATCCAGAAGGACAATGGTACCGCGTGTCGTTGGCATGATACTTCGCCTCGTAATCGTAGAACTGGCGCGGGGTTTCTAACTTAATTAGTGGCAACGCGCGCTCACCCATAATTGCAAGTGTATATTCCGAGCCTTCGATAAAACGTTCTATCAATACCGACTGATCGTATATTTTCGAAGTAGCAATCGCCCCGGCGAGATCTTCACCGCCTGCAACTATCGAGATCCCGATACTCGATCCTTCGCGTACCGGCTTGACTATAACCGGCCACCCAAGCGTCGCAGTGACTTTATCGACGATATCGTCACCCTCGGCGACTAGGTATGGAGGTGTAGGTAACTCACACGCCAGCCAGACTTGCTTGCTGCGCACTTTATCCATGGCTAACGCACAGCCAAGAACGCCGCTTCCGGTATAAGGGATGCCCAAAACTTCAAGTGCTCCCTGCACGCAGCCGTCTTCTCCACCGCGACCGTGCAGCGCGATAAAGACGCGGTCTGGACGCACGGCACGTAGGCGAGCTTCGAGATCTGAGGACTGCCAATCGATCGCCGTAGCCTCTACCCCGGCGCCGAGTAAAGCTTCCAACACGGCTTGCCCACTGCGTAGAGACACTGCCCTCTCGGCGGTATGCCCGCCCATAAGCACCACAACGCGCCCTGCTCTTTCGACAATCTCGGTAAGAGTCTGCATTGGTTGCTCAGTTGTCCACACACGTCGGCACAGCGCCGGTTGGTGGCACGGCCTGCTGGCCGACGATTCGAACTTCCGGTTGTAATGTGATACCAAACTTGGCACTTACCGTGGTTATTACTGTTTGAATCAGCGACTCAATGTCCTCGGCCGTCGCTTCTCCGTCATTAATAATGAAGTTGGCATGTTTATCGGATATCCGGCAGCCGCCATGTCGCGTTCCCTTCAATCCTGCAGCATCAATCAGGCGACCAGCGTAGTCGCCAGGCGGATTCTTGAAGACAGAGCCACAACTAGGGACGCCAATTGGCTGAGAGGTATTGCGTTGACCCAGCAATTCTCGGATTCGGTTCGATATATCAACCGTTGGCGCGGAAGCGAATCGCAATACGCAGCTTAAAAACCATTCCTGCTCGGGCCCAATAACCATTCGATAGTCGATTCGATAATCCTGCTTTGGTCTGTGACGTATCTCGCCGCGGCGATCGACCGTCTCGACACTCTCGACGAAGGACCATGTGTCACTCCCAAATGCGCCCGCATTCATCGCTAACGCGCCACCTATGGTGCCTGGAATTCCGGCTAAGAATTCGGCTCCGACTAGGCCGGCGCGAACTGCCCGCTTTGCCACTTTAGCGCAGGGGACTCCGGCTTCTACTTCGATCGTAGCTGAGTGAGTAACTACCAAATTCGTCAGCGCTCGGGTTGTAATAATCGCTGCACCCACTAAACCTCCCGCGCGGATCAAGACATTGCTTCCTAGTCCAATCCAGGTGACCGGCAATGCATTTGGTAAGCCACGCAGAAATTGTAATAAGTCGTCACGGTCAGTCGGTTCAAAAAAATATTCTGCTGCACCACCAACGCGCCAGGAACAATACTTTGCCATAGGCTCATGCTGCCGCAATGGCCCACGTACGGTTAACCGATCGAACCAGTCTGTCACGTTGGCAACCTTACACACCGGGTGGGCACCGCCGGGAGGTCTTGCATAGTCATGCGGCTGCATTGAACGACAACGCTTCTAGCACGCGGCCGATGCTTCCTGCTCCAAGGAACATCACAAGGTCACCGTTCCTCGCGATACTCGCAAGGACATTGGTGAGGTCAGACGGACTCGAAACGAAAATGGGATCGAGATGGCCTCGAACTCGGATAGCTCGACATAACGCGTGCGCATCCGCCCCCGGGATAGGTTTTTCTCCAGCGGCGTAAACATCGAGGATAAGCAAGACATCAATTCCCGACAATACAGCCACAAAGTCGTCAAACAAATCGCGAGTACGCGAATATCTATGCGGCTGAAACGCTACGACTAGGCGGCGCGCCGGCCACCCTTCACGCGCCGTTCGGATCATTGCCGCGAGTTCACGCGGATGATGTCCATAATCGTCAATTACCAAGACCTTCGCCTCGCCGAAACTAGTTTCCCCCTTAATCTGACACCGCCGATTTACGCCCTGAAACGACTTCAATGCAGCGCTGATCGCGTTGTCCGCAATACCAACCTCTCCTGCTACTGCGATGGCCGCAAGGGCATTCAAGGCGTTATGGCGTCCCGGCATGTTCAACGTAATATCTAACGAAGCCCCTCGCTTCCCGCGCGTTACGCGAAAATGCGAGCGTCGACCTTCGATGAGAATATCGTGCGCACGTATATCAGCATTGGACCCAGTACCGTACGTAATACACCGTGTATGCATATGATCGAGTAGCGACATCGCGGAATCATCATCAGCGCACACTACCGCGACGCCATAGAAGGGCAATCGTTTGAAGAACTCCCGAAAACTTCCTCGCAGCTTCTCGAAATCTTGATCATAGGTTTGCATATGATCAGCGTCGATGTTCGTGAGCACGGCGATTAACGGGCTAAGTAGCAAAAAGGAAGCATCACTCTCATCAGCTTCGGCCACGAGATATCTACCGGTCCCAAGTTTCGCGTGAGAACCCGCGCTTTGCAGCAGTCCACCGATGACGAATGTGGGGTCGAGACCGCCTTCAGCAAGAACGCTGGCGATTAGACTCGTCGTCGTAGTTTTGCCGTGAGTACCTGCGATGGCGATACCTCGCCGAAATCGCATGAGTTCGGCAAGCATTTCGGCGCGCGGTACGATCGGGATGCGTTGCTGGCGCGCTGCCACAAGTTCGGGGTTGTCCGACATAATCGCGCTCGAATAGACCACGGCATCGGCGTGACGAACGTTTTGTTGGTCGTGGCCCAGATCTATTCGAACACCCATGTTAGCCAAAATCTCGGTCATTCTATTCGCAGCGACATCTGAGCCAGAAATTTGGTAGCCGAGATTATTGAGAACTTCCGCAATCCCGCTCATCCCGGCACCGCCAATGCCAACGAAATGGATTCGTCGCACGTTATGCATCGGGATGTCGTCCGTCTTAAGCATTGATCAGCTCCAGACACCGCGCGGCGACATCATTAGTTGCATTCGGCAACGCGCAATCCCGGGCACTACAAGCCATTTGCAGTAGGCGAGTGCGATCTGAATTAAGTTCGATCAGAAGCCTCGTTAGGCGCTCGGCGCTTAATTCGGATTCTCTGATCATGACCGCCGCTCCACGGTCAACAAGAAAGGCCGCATTCGCGGCTTGGTGATCATCTACGGCATGCGGAAAGGGGATCAAGATTGAGGGCACTCCCGAAGCAGCAAGCTCGGCCACCGTAATTGCGCCGGCGCGACATACGACAACATCGGCCCAGCCGTAGGCAGCGGCGATATCCTCGATATAGTCGTCGACACGCGCTTCTCGATATTCGCTGTAGGCGGCGCGGGTCGCAACAAGATCGCTGTCACCCGTCTGATGCCAGACTTGAATGCGCGGCTGATTCGGCATCAAGCGCAGGGCAGCCGGCAAAACCTCATTGAGTCTACGCGCGCCAAGGCTGCCACCGATCACCAACACGTTAAGGCAATTCATGTCACGCGAACGAGAGGTGGGAGGAGGGAGGGTTGCGATAGAGTCTCGGACCGGATTGCCAGTAACTACGGCGCTAGAGCCACTGCGAAAACTCTGTGGGTAACCAGCTAATACGCGCGTCGCAAGGTGCTTAATAAGTCGGTTAGTAAGTCCTGCAACGGCGTTCTGCTCATGGATAATGAGCGGCACTCGGCATAACCATGCAGCAAGTCCACCAGGACCACTCACAAAACCACCCATTCCGAGCACGACGCCTGGACGGATCCGAAGCATCGTTGCGATCGCTTGAATTGTGGCGTAAGCAAGTGTCCACGGCGCTACAACCCAGCGCCTCCAGCCATGTCCACGCAGTGCCAAGACCTTTATCTTACTCAACTCGAATCCATGTTGAGGAACGATTCGCCCTTCAATGCCATGTTGGGATCCCAACCAATAGATACCAATATTGAGGTTCTTCAAGCGTTCGGCGACCGCTAACGCCGGGTAGATGTGGCCACCCGTTCCGCCCGCAACAATCAAAATACTTCTCGCGGTCATCTGTCGGCTACCGTACTAGGTGACCGCTTGAGGGTAGGACAGACGGCCAACGTTGCGCGCGTGTTTCGAACGACACCCGCAGCACCACGGCGATTGCGGCGCATAACATCACCATGCTATTGCTGCCGTAACTGATCAGCGGCAAGGTCAGACCTTTGGTCGGAAGGATCCCCAGGTTAACCCCGATGTTGACGAAAGCTTCGATTGCGATCAAAAACCCGATACCGTAGACGAGATAGGCAGCGAAGGGTTGTCCCGCGCTTTCGGCTTGGCCGCCGATATAAATAATCCGTATAAATAATAGGGTAAATAATCCAATGACAATGCACGCACCTATTAGCCCTAACTCTTCTCCGATCACAGCGAAAATAAAATCTGTATGGACCTCTGGAAGGAAAAATAACTTCTGGACACTGTTGCCGAGTCCAACACCAAGCCACTCGCCCCGACCAAACGCGATCAACGCCTGAGTTAATTGGAATCCGGTGTCAAACGGATCCGACCACGGATCACGGAACGCCATCAATCGCTTCATGCGGTACGGCGCCAACACGGCTAGCGAAGATAATGACGCAAGCGCGACAATCCCCCAGGCAAGGAACCGCCCCATTGGCACGCCGCCTAAAAACAACATGCCTAGAATCGTTGCGAACAATACCACTGCGGCACCAAAGTCCGGTTCTAGCAATAGCAACCCAGCTACCAGCGTGACTACTCCGATTGGTTTCATGAAGCCAATGAAGTCCGCTCGAACTTGAGCCTGGTGTCTGACCAAATAACCAGCCATATAGACAATCACCGCAAGCTTCGCGGGCTCAGAGGCCTGCAAGGTAAACGGTCCGAGTGCGAGCCACCGCATGCTTCCGTTGACTTCACGGCCAACACCGGGGATTAGTACTGCTGCGAGTAACACAATCGCCACAATTAACAATGCCGCGCTCGCGCGCCGGAGGGCTGAGAGCTGGGTATTCAAGATACCCACGCCGACGAACGCTCCCACCCCGATTGCACCTAGCTGTCGCCACAGGTAATGCAATTCATCGCCACCACTACGCGCCGCTATCGCGATCGATGCTGAAGTGACCATCACTAATCCGAGTAGGGTAAGCACTACGACTAGCGCCGAAAACCAAAAATCATATGGCCACGTTTCGAGCACGGAGATCTCGCGCACCTGAGATTGAGGAATAGCCTGACTCACGTTTGAAGCATCGCGCGAACCGCCGCTTCGAACGCATAGCCGCGCGCTTCATAGTTATCGAACATATCTAAACTTGCGCAGGCAGGCGAAAGGAGAACACTTTCGCCGGAGCGCACAGCTCTCGCGGCCAACGCCACGGCTTCGCGCATATCGGACGCGTACGCGACGGACACTACGTCATCGATTACGGCTTCAATTAGTTTTGCATCCTCGCCAATTAATACGACCGAATGAACACGATTTATCAAGGCGGTGCGCAGCCCTCGAAAGTCAGCGCCTTTACCCTGCCCGCCGGCAATTAACACACCCGCACGGTCACTAAAAATTCCACCGACCGCAGCTACCGTGGCACCTATATTGGTTCCCTTCGAATCATTAAACCAGCGGACGCCATTATGTTCAGCGACCAACCGGCAGCGATGATCTAAACCAGGAAATTGCTCCAATATTGCGCGTTGAACAGCGCGCGGCACACCGATTCGATCTGTGATTGCGATTGCCGCTAGCGCATTAAACTCGTTGTGGGTTCCTTTTATCTGGATCGCGGAGATCGGCCACAGAGGTGCCCCTTCATGCGTTAGCCAGCGACTCCCGCCATGGTTCGCGACACCATAATTTTTTGGTGTGTCGACATTGGTAGAGATCCAGTGAACGTTATGAAGATTCTTGCCAACTTCGACAACCAGCGGGTCATCTGCATTGAGCACGACGTAATCCGCGTTGTGTAAGATTCGAGCTTTCGCACGAACGTAAGCGTCTATGGATTTATGTCGGTCAAGGTGATCCGCCGTGATATTCAGGATGCAGGCAACTTCCGCCGATAAGCCGGTAGTGCACTCCAATTGAAAGCTAGAGAGTTCTAATACGTAGTACGCTGGCTCAGGCGGCAGCAAAAGATCTAGCGCGGGGGTACCGAGATTGGCCCCAGCTTTCACGCTGTAGCCTGCGGCTTCGATCATCTTGGAGACCAGTGTTGTGACCGTGCTTTTGCCGTTTGATCCCGTGATTGCGATATACGGTGCGGTTACATGACGGGTGAACAGCTCAATATCACCAAATATCGGGATACCTGCCTGTCGCGCGGATTCAAAAACCGGAAGTTCCAGCGCTATGCCAGGGCTTACGACAAACGCTTTGGCATGCCGAAATAAGTCTTCTGGAAAGTTAGTCGTATGAACTTTAATGCCGGGTAACTCGTGACTGAGCACTTTCAGATTTGGCGGCTCTGACCGGGTATCAAAAACGACAACTTCTTCGCCTTGTGCAGAAAGGAAGCGCGCAACAGATAAGCCAGTTTTTCCTAAACCTAGGATCACCCATCGGTCAGGACGGATCTGTGCTGAAACTGAATTCGCGCGTGTTAGAAGTGGTGACTGGCTTAAGGATTTCATCAGCGAATCTTTAGAGTCGCCAAACCGATTAGCACGAGAATCACGGAGATTATCCAAAACCTGACGATGACTCGAGGCTCGGGCCAGCCTTTCAGCTCAAAATGATGATGGATCGGCGCCATTCGGAAAATTCGTCGACCGGTGAGCTTAAACGACACCACCTGCAAAATTACCGAAACGGTTTCTAAGACAAAAACGCCACCCATGATCATCAAGACGAACTCTTGGCGAACGATTACGGCGACAACTCCCAGCGCTGCGCCTAACGCGAGCGCGCCGATATCCCCCATAAAGACCTGCGCGGGGTAGGCGTTAAACCACAAAAAGCCTAGACCAGCTCCAACGATTGCGCCGCAAAAGACACAGAGCTCGCCAACTCCCGCAATGTAGGGAATCGCAAGGTACTCGGAAAATTTCACGTTGCCTGTCACGTAAGCGAAAATTATCAAAGCCCCCGCAATCAGGACTGTCGGCATTATCGCCAAACCGTCTAGGCCATCGGTAAGATTTACCGCGTTACTAGTGCCAACGATCACGAGATACGCTAACGCAATGTACGACCAACCGAGATCGACAACGACGTTCTTAAAGAACGGGAAAATTAATTGTGTTTCGTGTGGAGTACGTGCGAAGTGAAACAGAAAATAGCTGGCGGTGAGTGCGACTATCGATTGCCAGAAATATTTTTTTGCGGCGGAGAGACCTTTAGCGTTCTTCAGAAAAATCTTAAGGTAATCGTCGACCCATCCGATTACGCCGAAACAGAGCGTGACGGCTAGCGCCACCCAAATAAATCGATTGCTGAGATTTCCCCACAGCAGGGTTGTTGCCACAATCGCAACAATGATCAATGCCCCACCCATTGTCGGAGTTCCGGCCTTCATCAAATGAGACTGTGGACCATCCTCTCGTACGAACTGCCCGATTTGATTCGCACTTAGGCGTCGGATCATCGTCGGACCTACGATCAAAGAGATAAACAACGCGGTTAGTACGCTTAAAATCGTCCGCAATGTCAGATATTGAAAAACATGGAAGCCGGGATTAAACCCTTGTAGAAACGCCGTTAAATGGATCAGCATAGCGAGACGTTCGTTAGCGAAAGCGCCGCGACAACCCTGTCCAACTGCATCTTGCGCGACCCTTTGATGAGCAAGGTTATGCCACAGTGAAGCTCGGTTCGTAGTTTCGCAATGAGGCCCTGCGAATCGTCGAAGTGCTCCGCACCACCCCCAAATCCAACCGCGGCTTCAGCCGCTAGCTCACCAATCAAAAACAGGCGCTCGATACCGCGCGTTTTGGCGCTCTCGCCAGCGAAGCGATGTTGCTCAATTTCGGTGACTCCCAATTCGCCCATGTCGCCAAGCACCAGCCAATGCTGTCCAGGGGCATTTCGTAAAACATCCAGCGCGGCAACCAGTGATACCGGATTGGCGTTATAAGTGTCGTCGATCAGGAGCGAGCCATTGATGCCACCAGTGGGTACGAGTCGCCCATGAACTGGGCGCACGGCGGCAAGGCCTTTTTGAGTATCCGCTAGCGTTGCGCCGACCGCAGCGGTAGCTGCCGCAGCGGCAAGTGCGTTATAGATGTTATGAAGTCCATCTACGGGCAAATGAACATCAATGCTTCCGGTTGGCGCAACCAGAAAAAATTCTGTTCCGCGTCCGAGTCCTAATTCAACAATATCCCGCGCCATAAACTCAGCGGCTGAACGAATTCCGAATGTGCATTGATTAGCGTGCTTACTGAGCGCTCTCCAAACCGGCGAAAATTGATCATCCGCATTAATTATTGCGGTGCCAGTGTCGCGCAAGGCGGTGAAGAGCTGGCCCTTGGCCGCGGCCACGCCCTTAAGATCCCCGAAGCCCGCTAAGTGCGCCGGTCCACACATCGTCACAACACCCACGGTCGGTTCGGCGATCTGTGCAAGGTCACCAATATCGTCCGGCTGACTGGCACCCATCTCGATTACCGCGACCTCATTTTCCACAGCCAACCCAAACAAGGTTTGAGGAACACCGATCTCATTGTTGAGATTCCCGATCGTCGCGAGCACGCGGTAGCGCTGCCGAAGAATTGCGCTCGCCATCTCTTTTGTGCTCGTCTTGCCATTACTTCCAGTTATTCCGATAACCGGAATGGAAAAGCGTCGTCGCCAAAGGTTCGCAAGTTTTCCCAAAGCACGTCGGGTATCGTCAACGCGCACCGCTGAAAGAGTGCCTGCGCTGTGCTCGATTACAACCGCTGCCGCGCCTTTACGTTGGGCCTCGGCGAGCGAGTCGTGGCCATCGAAGTGTTGTCCTTTTAATGCTACGAATAATTCATTGTGCTTGAGTGTGCGAGTATCGGTACTTACGCCACAAAATTTCGCATCCGGGCCGATAAGACGACCCCCAATGGCACTGGCAATTTCGCTTAGGGAAAGGGCAATCATCCTTGCGCCTCAAGCCAGCGTCGAACTATCGTCTGGTCACTCATCGGGACTGTGCTCGTACCAATGATTTGATCGGTTTCGTGGCCCTTACCCGCAATCAGAACGATATCCGTTGCAGAGGCGGCAGCGAGCGCAGTAGTAATCGCATGAACGCGATCTTCGATGACAGTTACGTTATCCACGGAATCGAAGCCTGCCAGGATTTCGTTCACGATTGATTTCGGATCTTCATCTCGTGGGTTATCCGACGTTAAATACACGTGATCCGAATATCGTTGCGCAATCGACCCCATCAACGGGCGCTTAGTACGATCGCGACTTCCACCGCAGCCAAACACACTAAAAACGCGGGTAGGCGCAAAAGCGCGGAGCACCTTTAGCACGCGCTCCAAGCTATCCGGTGAGTGAGCATAATCGATATAGATTCGTGGACAATTGCCGGTCGCGCCGAACGCTTCTAATCGCCCAATCACGGGCTTCACTCGTGCCAGAACAGCAGCCGCCGAAGTGAGGGGGAAGTTTAATGCGAGCATTGCGGTCAGTGCGAGCAGCAAGTTCTGTGCGTTAAATTCGCCTACCAACTCGCTTTCAATGATCGCTGAACCTTGCGAGGTCAGAATATCAAGCCGTGTTCCAGTCACGTTATAAGCGACCGCGCGGGCGTACGCATAATGCTTAGCGCCTCGATGCGCCGATGTTCCAAGGAGCGAACACTCCCAGGCCTGCACAGCGGGATTTAATTCATCGCGGATTCGACGACCTAATTCATCATCGATGTTTATGACAGCGTGACCTAGCCCGGGATGTTGGAAAAGCTTTTGTTTAGCTTTGGCATAAGCCTCCAAGCTACCGTGATAATCCAAGTGGTCGTGGCCAAGACCTGTGAAAATCGCGACATCCACCGCTGTTCCAGCAAGACGCGACTGAACCAGCGAGTGCGATGAGGCCTCCAAAGCGACGGCCCGAAAATCCGCTTTCAAGAGCTTCTTGAATTCATTTTGGAGGGTAATCGCATCGGGGGTCGTCATGCCAGATGGACAAAGAGCATTCAACGGGCCTCTGCCTAACGTGCCGATGTAGCCGCAAGGCAAATCGAGAAGTGAAAGCGCCTGAGCACATAAATGAGCGACGGTGGTTTTCCCGTTCGTGCCGGTAACGGCGATCACGGCTAAGTGTTCGCTCGGATGATAAAAAAATCGTGCGGCAATTTTGCCGAGAAGCTCATTTAGCGACGGTACCTCAGCTACGGGTACATGAACCTTAGCGGTGCAGTCCGGAGCCCTTTCAGTGACTACCGCTACTGCGCCACGGGATATCGCTTCGTGTAGGTACCGCATCCCATGGGCGCGCGTTCCTTCCAGCGCGAAAAAGCAATCACCCTCGAACACGATTCGACTGTCGAGGGCCAAGCCCTTCACCACCGGGTCGTGGTCGAATGCTGTTCTGCTAAATCCAGCGAGCAGCTTTGATAAGGTTGCGCTCGGCTCGACACTCATGGATGTGTTCACTGAAGATTCTTCCCGTTGCGCGGCGTCGAGCTCGATTGTGAAGTTAGCTGGGCTGATGTTTTTTCATCGAGTTTAATTTCGTCTGCTTGCAAGTTGAAAATCCGCGCGGCTTCCTGCATTACGCTGCCAAACACTGGTGCCGCGACTAACCCTCCATAATGCTCACTTCCACGCGGCCCATCGATGACGACAACGCCCACTAGGCGCGGTGCGCTAACGGGCATAAAACCCGCAAAGAGGGATCTGTATTTGTCTTTGTCGTAACCACTGCTCGTGGTTTTGTGAACGGTCCCAGTCTTGCCTCCGACACGATAGCCATAAACGGCAGCGGCCTTCCCAGTGCCGCTTTTCACAGCACGTTCCAGCATGTCTCGAACGGCTAGCGCGGTAAGCTCGGCCACGACGCGGGTGCCGCCGACCGTGGTGGTCTGACGCTGAATGCTGACTGGCCGCAAGATTCCTCCGCTGGCGATGACCGCATAAGCACGCGCCAATTGTAAGGCCGTCACAGACATTCCGTACCCGAATGCGAGGGTTGCATGTTCTATTTCGCGCCACCCGCGATAGTCGTTAAGCCGCCCTGTCGGCTCACTAGGGAGTTCAACCTGCGTCATATGGCCGAACCCGACTTGATCCAGCACGTGCCACAATTGCTGCGGCTCAATTGACAACGCAATTTTCGTTACACCGACATTGCTCGACTTTTCGATCACTCCCGCGACATCCAGTGCGCCGTAGTTATGTATATCGCGCACCAAATGCCGGCCGACGCGAAAAGTTCCTGGGCCCGTGTCGATTGGAGTAGTGGGCGTATACAACCCAGAGTCGAGACCGGCTGCGACAGTAAATGGCTTGATCGTGGATCCCGGTTCAAAAAGATCGGTGACCGCGCGATTGCGAAAATATTCATCCTTGAGGTTGCCGCGATTATTCGGATTGAAGGATGGCTGATTAGCGAGCGCCAGGACCTCGCCGGTATTTACATCGAGGACAACCATTAGGCCTGCGACGGCCTTATTGATTTCAACCGCCTTTTTAACTTCACGGTTTGCGACGTACTGAAGCCGTCGATCGATACTAAGCGCGATATCACGCCCTTCCTGCACCGACTTTAGTCGTTCAACTTGCTCAACGACCCGGCCTAAACGGTCTTTAATGACGCGGTTCAGACCTGGTGCTCCGCGCAAACTTGAGTCGAACGCGAGCTCGATACCCTCCTGGCCACGATCATCAACGTCCGTAAAGCCGATCAAATGCGCAGCAATTTCAACGCCGGGGTAGAAGCGTCGAAACTCATTCACTAAACCGACGCCCGGGATTGCTGCTTGTTCCAAAGCATCGGCCACGTCCGGGTGAACTTGGCGCTTCAAAAACAGAAACTCACGTTTACTCCGCGGCAGCAACAGTGTTTTCAAGTGATCTTCTGAGATGTCCAACGTTTTTGCGAGCAGCGACCATTGCTTGCGATGATGGACCAGAATGGATGGGTTCACCCACACTGAGTTCACCGGTGTGCTGATGGCCAAGGGCTCATCGTTGCGGTCCGTGATCATGCCGCGGTGAGCCTCGATTTGAACATCGCGCAAATACCGTGCGTCACCGTGTTCTTGGAGAAATTGTCGATCAGATAACTGTAAGTCGAAGGCGCGCCACATCAGGACTAACGCAACACTCCCGACGAATGCCAAGACTACTCGTCGGCGATAGCTTGAGGGCTTTTGGACGATACTGTTCACGATCGAGAGTGCCGAATTTGATCCGGGTGTGGAATCATCATGTTCAGTTTCGTACGAGCTAGTTCTTCGATCCTACTGTGAGTGCCCCAAGTCCCTTGCTCAAGCAACAGCTGGTCGTATCCTCGCTCAAGATCGTCTTGCTGTTTTATTAGTTCTTGGAGTTCAACAAACGATTGGCGGTTTTGAAAGCGAGTTAGCACTACTTGCAGCGCGCTCATAAGTACCAAACTTGTCGCGATGATTAGCGCCAAAAGTTGCTTCAACGAACCCGCTCCAACCCGCGTAAGCGGGCACTTCTAGCGCGTGGATTAGCGGCAAGCTCAGTTTCATCAGCGAAAAGTGCCTTGCGGAAAAGGAGTTGAAATTCCTTTTCGCGTCTCCGTATGCCGGGTTCGTTCGAGTCGCGTGCCGTATCTCGAAAAAAGCGCTTAACAATACGATCTTCAAGCGAATGAAACGACAACGTCAGAATTCGCCCGGTTATCGCTAACATGTCGAGAAGTTTCTCAAGACCGAAACGTAATTCGTTTAATTCATCGTTAACCAGGATGCGTAGTGCTTGAAATGTCCGGGTCGCAGGATCGATGCGGTGATCGTGGCGAACCAGTGAAGCAACCAATCCCGCTAGCTGGCGCGTGGATTGAATCGGAGTCTGGACGCGCACGGCGCAGATTTTGGCCGCGATTTTGCGGGCCATCCGCTCCTCGCCATTTTCCCATAAGCACTCACGAATTTGCGCCTCGGAAGCATTCTTCAACCACGTTGCCGCCGGCTCTCCACAGGATCGGTCCATGCGCATGTCGAGTGGGCCATCTGCGCGGAAACTAAACCCTCGCTGTGGATCATCAAGCTGAGGCGACGATACTCCAAGATCCATTAGAATTCCGTCGACTTGGCCGGCCCAACCTAGCCCAATGAGTTCGACATCAGCGCGCGAAAAGGGCTGGTGAATCAGCGTCACTCGAGGATCTTGTGCGAGGTCAAGTCGCGCTGCGATGGCTGACTCATCACGGTCGAAGGCGACGATTCGGCCGTCGGCGTTTAATTCAGCCAGAATCGCTGAGGTATGCCCGCCGCGTCCGAATGTACAGTCGACATAGCGTCCATTTGGACGGATCTTCAAACCCGTCACGACTTCTTGCAGCATCACCGGGAGGTGTGCGTCGGCGGTAAATGTATTCACAGCGACAGCGAACCGAGTATTGAAGAACTAGAAGCGGCGCCTTGGTCAACGTCTACCAGCCAGGCATCACGTTGTCGTTCCCACGCCGCAGCGTCCCACAGCTCTAACTTATTTCCCTGTCCCAGTAACGACGCTCTACGGCTTAAACCCGCGAAACTGCGGTGTTCTTGGGGGACCAAGATTCTGCCTTGAGTATCGCACTCGCAATCGGTTGCATACCCTCGGATCACTTGCTTAGCGCGTCGGCTCGCGAGATCACCGTCCGGTAAGGCGAGTAGCTTCTCGTCAATGGTTGTCCATGCCGCCAAGGAATAGAGCCAGAGTGCGCGATCCCAAGGATTAACGGTTATTACCAACGTCGCGGCCTGCTCAGCCAACAGTGCCCGATAGCGAGTTGGAAGCCCTAGCCGGCCCTTGGGGTCAATACTGACTGAACAAAAGCCTCGAAACATTTAGGAGTTCAATCCGCTAGACCATGCTTTTGAACGGTTGAGGCGCGATTTGTAAGAGGTGAAATATCTGGGGTAAAAAAACCCACATCCCCCCACTTTTTTCCACCAGGCGGACTATACGGACGTACTTCGAAAACTGTCAATCGAAAACGCCCAACTTTTGGCTAATTCTTTCTTTCTCAACAGGGACTTAGCCGTTCAATCGGATCAGCAGAGATGAGGGCTAACGAGCATACATCGTGTTATCAATAAGATGAGATTTAAAGCTAATGTGAAATGTAAGAAATTGAGCGGAATATCGAGAAAAAACGAGCGGGTCTATAAGCCGGGTTCTGTACTGCTCGCGCAGTGACGGCCATTCATCTGCGACCTACGTTACCGCAGGCCTGTAGCGACCTACCCGGGAGTCCACGCGAGCCGCGCTTTGCTGCACAAGGCAGCTTACTCCCCTATTTGGTCTTGCTCCGGATGGGGTTTACCGTGCCGTCGATGTTGGTCGACGCGGTGCGCTCTTACCGCACCATTTCACCCTTACCTTGAGTACGTATCACGCACTCAAGGCGGTATATTTTCTGTGGCACTTTCCGTAGGTTCACACCCCCCAGGCGTTACCTGGCATCCTGCTCTATGGAGCCCGGACTTTCCTCCAGCACCTGCTTCAGCGCAGCTGCCAGCGACCGTCCAACCCGCTCGCGCGATAAGTCTGACGATAGCCAACGCTGTACGCAATCGCCCTTGAACCTCTAGGTTTCCTGCTGGTCAGATGGCAACCCGAGTTTGACCACTAGTTCATAGACCACATTGCGTGGCAATTCAGTCGCCGCCGCGACGATCTCAACCGCATCTCTACGCGAGACATGCCCAGTGAGCTCGCGCAATAGTCGTGCCGCCAAAGTCTTGTCGATTCGTGCTACCGCGCTCCCTTCAACTACGATAACGAACTCGCCTCGGATTGCGTTTGGGTCGGTTGCGATCGCGTCGGCAATCTCGCGCAAAGTACCGCGATAATGCGTTTCGAATTTCTTTGTAAGCTCGCGCCCGACAAACGCGGCGCGCAGCGGGCTAAAAACGACGACCATGTCGTCCACTGTTTCACGAATCCGGTGCGGTGCCTCAAAAAATACCATCGACCGCGGCTCGTCGATTAATTCCTTGAGGCGCGCGATCCGCCCCATTCGTCTAGTCGGCAGAAATCCCTCGAAGGAAAATCGATCAACCGCCAAGCCCGAGATGGTTAACCCAGCCAATAGTGCGCTCGGCCCCGGAATAGAGCGCACTGGAATTCCGGCAACATGCATCGCTTTAGCTAAGCGATAGCCCGGATCAGACACCAAAGGTGTACCGGCGTCCGAGATTACGGCGACGGCCATTGGGCCGCTGATCACCCGATGCAAAATGCGCGCTACTCTCACTTCTTCATTACTGTCGTGTAAGGATTCGAGCGCGTTTTCAATAGCGTAATGATCCAACAGTCGCTGACTCGTGCGAGTGTCCTCAGCACAAATTAGATCGACACCTCGTAATATCGTGACTGCACGATGAGTAAAATCGCCGAGATTCCCAATTGGTGTTGCAACAAGGTATAGGCATGGGCGTACGATTGTGAGACTCGGATCGCTTTTCATACTGCACTTATCGAAATGAACGTCAATTTAAGATCGTTGCCGCCGTTGTCACGCCGAGATACGCCTGGCAGAAACTTACCGTTTACGAGCATCTATACACAGCGGTCATGAGGCATGCGCGATTTAACTCGTCAGCACCTTAATAACCTTGTTTAGCGGTCAACTGCCGTTTCTAGATTGAACTAATTTGGTGGATTTTTCCGCTTACCGCCGTCATCCTGTGTACATAAATGAAATCGTTCTACTCCTCTTCGCTTACGTTCGTTAAATTGCAGAGGCATTTCCGATTACATTCTTTTCTTTTCGCGTTAACTATCGCAGCCTGCGCTTCGCAACCGGCACTCCGGCCAGTACCGGCAGTGGCGACTCCAGAACAACAAGCGAAAGACGCGATTGCTCGCGGGGATTTTCTTCGTGCCGCGGGCCAGTACGCTGAGCTGTCGACAACGGTTGATGCGCAGGCGTCGACAACCTATCGTTTAAAAGCGGGACTCGTATATTGGGATCTCGGCGATCAGCAGCGCGCACAACTGCTTCTCACCGATAACCCGGGCTCTTCTACGCAAGATCTGCCACTACAAAACCTTGCTAGCGCTGTGACCAGTGCGCGGGACAGTGCGAGCGACAGCTTCCTGTTAGCACTACTAAACAGCTTACCAATTGAAGGATTCGATTTATACGAGAAGGGATTGTACCTTCGTACCTTAGGAAAAACGCAACTAAACACTCGCGATACAGCGGCCGCAACGAATCTTCTAAATTCGGAATTGTTTCCACTCCCTTCTAATCGCCGTACCGAACTCACACACTTAATTTGGGCTGCGCTGCGCGCTGCGCCACCGACGGCGGAACTTCCACAATATCAACAACGGAATCCAAACCTACCCGGCTGGTTAGCATTACTTGACGAAACACGCCGATCGGAGCTTGAGCCAGCGGCGCTTGCTGCGGCTTTAACTGCATGGCAACTACAATTTCCCACCCACCCGGCAAATGAGATCCTAATCGAGGAAATCATTGAGAATGCCGAAGAACTCAGTGCACCAGTTCGCCAAGTCGCGCTACTTTTGCCGCTAGAAGGTGATCTCGCGACGTATGCTGAAGCTATTCGGGACGGCTTTTTGGCATTGCGGTATGCTGAAAATAATTCCGGCCTCACAATTAATGTGTATTCCGCGAGCGGCGACGGAGTACGTAAGGCGTACGACCAAGCGGTCGCCGAAGGCGCTCAGTTAATTGTAGGGCCATTAGATAAGCCAGGCCTGGAAACCCTTATTGCGTATGACAAACGTAGCGTTCCGATCCTCGCGCTCAATTCAGTCCCACCTACCGCTGGCGCGGTGGTCGCCGACAATCCTGCAGTGCGCATTACCCAATTCGGTCTGTCGCCCGAAGATGAAGCAACCGATCTTGCCAAGCGCGCATGGAGTGATGGTCATTGCCGCATGGCGATTATCATTCCTGCCAACGTTCTTGGAACTCGTATCAGTTCGGCATTTAAAACTGAATGGGGACAACTTGGCGGTGTGGTGGTCGATGAGACACGCTACACGAACGAGGTCTCTGCCTACAAATCAGCCGTACGTAGTACGTTCAGCTTGGCGCAAAGCGAAGCGCGGGCAGCGGAGCTGCGCCGAATTTTGCATCGCCCATTAACATTCGTCGCGCGAGCACGCGCTGATCTCGACGCCATCATGTTAATCGCGATGCCAATGGATGCTCGGCAAATAATTCCGCAGTTCCGTTACTTTGGTGTTGACCATCTGCCCATTTATTCTACATCGCATGTATTTGCAGAAGCTGGAGGAATTCGCAACGACGACGATCTGGACGGAATTATGTTTGGCACAATGCCCTGGTTACTCGATATTACTGATCGCTCTGTGCATGACACCATCAGGCGTCGTTGGCCGCGTCGCGGGGTGGAGTATGACCGTTTCTATGCTTTTGGCGTTGACGCGTACCGGCTGATATCTTTGATCCCCGAAATGATTCGTCAACCCAGCATGCTTGCAATGGGGTCGACTGGGCGATTATCACTTGATCGATCAGGACGCATCCGGCGCACGCTGAGTTGGGCAAAATATCAAAATGGTGTTGTCGTGAACCTTGCGGATTAGGTCGCAACCATGCATCGCGCGAAGGGTTCACATTTTGAGCTGATAGCGGAACGCTTCCTTATTGGAAAAGGGCTGCGCGCACTACAGCGGAATTTCAATTGCAAGCTCGGTGAGATTGATCTGATCATGGAAGATGGAGAGTTCGTGGCCTTCATTGAAGTGAAATACCGTGAATCAATTGAATTCGGCACACCTCTGGAAACCATCACACCTCGAAAGCGACTTTGAATCATTCGTGCGGCAGAGACGTTTCTGCAACGTGAACCGCGATTCCGTCAACGCGCCTGTCGTTTTGATGCAGTCGGGATTACCGGGCAAGAGAACTCACTCGAATTCGACTGGATAAAAGGTGCTTTTTCTGCATAATGCTTTGCATCAATAGCCAGGACCGTGATAAGCACAGCGATGTTGACCCCAGGCGCACGAGTCAAAGATATTTTCGAGCACGGTGCCGCCCTAAAACTCGAATGTGCTTCTAAGCTTCAGTTCGTGGTTGTTCTTGCGGCGCAACGAGTGATCTCGACTATTCGCTTTGGCAACAAAATATTGGCGTGCGGAAATGGTGGGTCGGCGGCGGACGCGCAGCATTTCTCTTCAGAGCTCCTGAATCGCTTCGAGCAAGACCGTGACGGCCTTGCCGCGTTTTCGTTGACTACCGACGCCTCTACGCTTACGTCGATCGCGAACGATTACGACTTTTCGCAGGTATTCGCAAAGCAAATCCGAGCTCTGGGTCGGGCTGATGACGTGTTATTAGCGTTTTCGACCAGCGGAAAATCTCCGAATATTGTCCAGGCCATCCAAGCCGCTCACATACAGAAAATGTCGGTGATTCTGGTTTCCGGACGAGACGGTGGACCAGCGGCATCTAACCTAAATGCAGGGGATATCGAAATTCGCGTTCCGAGTGACTCGACTGCGCGTATTCAGGAAATCCACTTAACCGTTATTCATTGCTTATGCGATCTCTTAGATCGCGAAATAATTGGGGAGTCAAAGTGATAACTATTTTGTCAAAAGCCGTAGTAATCTTCTCGACAATCACAATACTTGCGATATGCCTGCTCGGTTGCGCACCGATAATTGCCGGGAGCGCAGCCACCGGTGCGTTTATCACTAGCGATAAACGTACCACCGGAACCGTGATTGAAGATCAGGCTATTGAAACTAAAGCCTATGACTTCTTTGAAGCCGACGGCGAATTAGCAGAACAAACGCATATAAGTGTGACGAGCTATAACCAGCGGGTCTTACTAACAGGCGAGGCACCTACAGAGGTGCTTAGAACAAGGGCTGTAGAATATGTCTCGCGGATTGCGAAAGTTCTGCATGTTTTCAATGAAATCGCGATTGCGAATCCCACTACCGCGGGGGCGCGTGCGAATGACGCCTTGCTCACAACGAAAGTGAAAGCGAAGCTAGTGTCGATAAAGGATGTCTCGGCGGCCGACGTAAAAGTGGTGACCGAATCCGGCGTAGTCTACTTAATGGGCCTATTTGATTCCTCGACGGGAGACGCCGTGGCTGCATCAGTTGCAACCGTGGGCGGAATCACGAAAGTGGTAAAGCTCTTCGAGAGTTCTAAGTAAAGAACAAACTCCGATTACTTTACGATAGTGAGCTGCGGTGATTTGGGTCTCCTAGTCCCATCACTTCGTTGGGTAGCCACCTCGGGCGTAGGCGAGACCGGCGTTTCAGGCGGGGTAGTAGCGCCTAACTCGGGGGAATCATCGAACGCCAAACCTTGCCCATTCTCTTTCGCATAGAGCGCGCGCACGCAGCGCACCGGCACAAAAACCTCCTGCGCAACGCCACTAAATCGCGCACCGAAACTCACGTACTCGGAAGTGATCGAAAAATCGCGCACTGCGCTCGGCGAAATGTTTAGAACAATCACTCCGTCTTTAACGAATTGCTGCGGAACAGTGCACGAACCAAGCGAAGTGTCCACGAGAGCGTGCGGCGTGCAGTTGTTATCAATGATCCATTCGTAGACTGCGCGTAAAAAATACGGCTTCGTCGTTGTCATCGGTGGCTTCTGCATGGCTATTAACCTAGAAACGGCAGCTGAACGGCGTGTGGAGTGTGTTCGGTGGAGTGCAGGGGAAGGCGCGATGAGGAGGAATAGCGAGAGCACCTCCTCCGAGTTGCAACGCCGCGGTTCGCGCCAGCGGACGCGCTCCACACAGCGTGGCGACCCTCACCCGCAAGGTGAAGCCAACTTGAATCGTAATCGTTAGGCTCGCCAACTACTTTATAACCATGTTTAGCGGTCAACTGCCGTTTCTAGGTTAAACGATGCATGTCACGCTCAGCGGGTGACAAACTGACCTTGAAGGCTTCCCGGTTGAATAGATTCTCGGCGTACTTTAGCAGCGGCTTCGCTTGCGACGCCAATTTCACGCCGTAGCGATTAAGCCGCCACAGTAATGGCACTAAACAGCAGTCAGCTAATGAGTATTCGTCGGAGAGTAAATACTGGTGACGCGAGAAGATAGGCGTGATGGCAAGTAAGTCATCTCGCAGTTCTCGACAGGCGGCGTCCCGAACCTCGACGTTTTCGCTGTGCAATTTCTCAATGAGCCCGTACAGATCACGAGTAACGCGGTAACGGATTTGGCGGATATTCGCGCGCGATACTGGGTCAACCGGCATCAGGGGTGGATGCGGGTACCGTTCATCGAGATACTCCATCATGATCGCCGGTTCGTAGATCACTAAGTCGCGATCGATCAGCGTTAGGAGCCCGCGATAAGGATTTAAGTCGTTTAACTCTTCTGGTTTGGATTCGTGGGTAACGAAGATAACTTCGGCATCAATATCTTTTTCGGCAAGAACAATTCGTACGCTGTGTCCAATCGGGTCGCTCGCTTCGGCGTAAAGCGTCATGATCGAGCGTCGATTAACGACTCCCGCCATCTTAGTGTACGTCTTTCCAGTACTCACGCTTTAAGAGGTAAACGGCGACCAATAAGACCGATAGAAAAAGTAGCACCCAAACCCCGACACGATAACGGACTAATTTCGCCGGCTCGCCGAGATACACTAAAAATGAAACCAGATCGCGTAGATTTTTCTTGTAATCAACCTCCGTCAGTAATCCTGGGGTCGCCTGCTCCAAATGCGAGATGACTTGCCTATCTTTTCCGAGTTCATCGGTCTGGGTATGGAAGACAGGCTGCTTTAGGCCTTGAAGCTCCCACAACACATGTGGCATCGCCGCGCCCGGCAGATATAAGTTGTTCATGCCGGTCGGCCGCGACTCGTCGATGTAAAATCCTTGAAGGAAGCTATAAATCCAGTCGGCCCCGCGCGCGCGCGCAATGACCGACAGATCCGGTGGCGGGATGCCAAACCAGGTTTCAGCATCTTCCCGCTTCATTGCAACTGTCATGGTGTCGCCGATTTTGTCGGTCGTGAACATCATGCTCTGCGCGACCTTGTCCTCGGGAATGCCAAGGTCGGCTGCGATGCGGTTATACCGCATGAAAGATGCCGAGTGGCAGCTCACGCAGTAATTCACAAAGAGCTTCGCGCCGTTTTGCAAACCAGCCTGGTCGCTCAAATCTACATTCGCGTTGAGGAGTTCCGGTGCTCCAGGCGTATTTGCGAACGATAACGGCGCTAAAACTCCAATAATCGCAGCAAGGAGAAGTCGGTGCATCACATGGTCACCCTGTCAGGTACGGGTTTAGTTTTATCGAGTTTCGTGTAGATAGGCATCAGCAAGAAAAACAAGAAATAGAGGACCGTACAGATCTGGGCGACGGCCGTGCGCATCTCAGTTACCGGCAAGACCCCTAAATACCCTAAAATTAAAAACGACACGACAAATATGCCTAGCGCGGATTTGTATAAGACGCCGCGATATCGAATCGATTTAACTGGACTGCGATCCAGCCACGGTAGCAGGAAGAGGATCATCACGCCCATCCCCATGAAAATCACGCCCCATAGCTTGGCATCTAGCCATAGAAAATTTACCGTGTTCGCCCGCAAGATCGAGTAGAACGGCGTGAAATACCACACTGGCGCAATATGTTCCGGGGTCTTCATGGAGTCGGCGGGGATGAAGTTGTTAGCTTCCAGGAAATAGCCGCCCATTTCCGGCGCAAAAAATACCGCAACAGAAAACAACATCAAGAACACTACAATGCCCACCGAATCTTTCAATGTGTAATACGGGTGAAAGGGGATCCCGTCTAGCGGCTTTCCATTGGCGTCCTTGTGTTTCTTTATCTCGATGCCGTCGGGGTTATTCGACCCAACCTCATGCAGCGCGATGATGTGAAAAAAGACCAGCCCCACAAGCGCCAGCGGTAACGCGACGACGTGCAATGAGAAGAATCGATTCAAAGTGATATCAGAGACTACGTAATCTCCTCGAATCAGGGTGGATAAGCCTTCGCCGACGAAGGGGATTGCGCCGAACAGCGAAATAATGACCTGCGCGCCCCAAAATGACATTTGACCCCAGGGAAGCAAGTACCCCGTGAAGGCTTCTGCCATCAGGCTTAAGTACAGCAACATTCCTAGTATCCACAACAACTCACGTGGCTTGCGATACGAGCCGTATAAAAGCGCGCGAAACATGTGCAGGTATATTACGATGAAAAATGCGGACGCCCCGGTCGAATGCAAGTAGCGGATCAGCCAGCCCCAATCGACGTCCCGCATGATGTATTCGACGGATGCGAACGCCATGTCGGCATCAGGCTTGTAGCTCATGACGAGCCAAATACCAGTCACGATTTGCAGTCCGAAAACGACCAGGGAAAGCGCACCGAAGAAGTACCAGAAATTGAAATTTTTCGGCGCGTAATATTGCCCTAGGTGATCGTTCCACCATTTCGTCAAGGGGAATCGCTCGTCCACCCAATCGCGTAAACCGGTGAGCTGGCGAATTATCGCGTTCATGTCGCGTTCTCCTTATCAGCTCCGATCTTCATGCGCGTTTCCGTCAAAAATTGATACGGCGGAACTTCGAGGTTAGCAGGCGCTGGAACACCGGCGAAGACCCGACCGGCAAGATCAAACTTCGAGCCGTGACAGGGACAAAAGAAACCACCGTTCCAGGGTGAACCCATTCCGGCCGCACCGGGCTCCGGCACAAAAGTGGGAGAACACCCAAGGTGGGTACATACCCCTACCAGTACTAGATATTCCGGATTTTCGGAGCGCCAGCTGTTTTTGGCATACTTGGGTTGCGCGGACTTATCGGATTCGGGATCACGGAGGATACCGGTGTCAAAGCTTTTCAGGCTCTCGATCATTTCCGGCGTGCGACGCAGGATCCACACCGGTTTACCACGCCACTTCTGGATGATTCGTTGCCCAGGCTCGAGCTTACCAATGTCCACTTCAACCGGTGCGCCAATGGCTTTCGCGCGCGCACTTGGCTGAAACGACGCGACGAATGGCACGGCCGCGAAACTTGCACCTATGCCGCCAATAACGGTCGCGGTGCCAGTTAAAAATCGGCGTCTGCCGGGATCGACTGTGTTATCGCTCATAAACTCAGGCTCTCCTACTGATTTCATTGGGGCATAAAGTATCGCGGCCGATTGCTCGGCGTCAGTGCGTAGGTGCTCCCCCACAGCATCTTGCGCAGGCAGCGACTCTTCGCGCCTTTTGCTTTGGACCTCATTGTCTTCGAGAAAGTCTCGTGCGATAAGCCCGCAAGCCGCGCGAGTATACCATCGATAATCCTAGCCTCGTCCCAGGGGATAAGGCGTAAAACGCTTTGTTCCACTTGCTAGTTATAAGCTCCGACGATACTCCGCCGAGCGCGCATGAGCGGTCAGGCCTTCTTCGCGGGCAAGCGTGCTCGCTAACGCCGACAGCGCGCTCGCTCCCGCCACTGAGCACCCTATCAGCGAGGTCCGTTTCTGGAAATCATAGACCCCAAGGGGTGACGAGAACCGCGCCGCACCAGCCGTCGGTAAAACATGGTTTGGGCCGGCACAGTAATCACCGAGCGCCTCCGGGGTAAAGCGACCCATGAAGATCGCGCCGGCATGCCGAATATGCGGAAGAAGCGCTTCGGGATCGGCGATCGATAATTCCAAGTGTTCAGGGGCGACACGGTTTGCAACCGCGGCCGCTTCTTGCAGATCGCGCACGAGGATAAAAGCCCCTCGGGCCGCCAAGGACTGCGCGACTATCGGCGCGCGCTCGAGACTCGGGAGCAGACGTTCGATACTTGTCGCAACGGTATCAAGAAAGGCGGGTTTAGTCGCGACAAGAATGGCCTGTGCTTCTTCATCGTGCTCAGCTTGAGCGAATAAATCCATCGCGATCCAGTCAGGATCGGTTGCGCCGTCGCAGATGATGAGGATTTCAGACGGACCCGCGATCATATCGATACCGACCTTGCCGAAGACCTGCGCCTTGGCACTAGCGACATAACTGTTTCCGGGCCCGACAATTTTATCCACTGCCGGAATCGTAGCCGTGCCGTAAGCGAGCGCGGCAATCGCCTGCGCTCCACCGATAGAAAATACCCGATCAACCTGCGCGATCGCCGCTGCGGCAAGCACCACTGGCTCAACAATGCCACCGGGTGCCGGCACTACCATGACGATTTGCTCCACGCCGGCAACCTTGGCGGGTAACACATTCATCAATACCGAGGAGGGATAAGCGGCTTTTCCCCCTGGCACATACACACCCACTGTTTCAAGCGGAGTTAAAAGTTGACCGAGAATAGTCCCGTGGGCATCGGTGTACCGCCAAGAATTCTGCTTCTGATGCTCGTGATAATCACGAATCCGAGTCGCGGCAGCGCGCAAAGCGAATTCGACTTGTGCGTCGATTCGACTCGGGTAGGCAGCGAAGTCCGTAATCTCCAACAGCGCGGCGGACGTCACTGCACGTCGATCGAAGCGGTTCGTATACTCCAGCAATGCAATGTCACCGCGCTCGCGAACATCCGCGATAATCTCCTCGACTACGCGCCGCACTGAAGCTCCCGCACCAGCGTCCATGGCGAGCAGGCGCTTGAGAGAATCATCGAAATTTGGCTCGGCGCTAGACAATCGTCTGATCGCGAACATAGTCGTGACTCGTGCTAAGTGACGAGGCGTTCGAATTGCGTCAGCAATTGAACACTAATCGCATATTTAGTTTTTAACGCAGCTTTATTGACGATTAAGCGTGCACTGATGCCGCAGATCTGTTCAAGCTCGTGTAGCCCGTTTGCCATAAGTGTCTTCCCAGTATCCACCAGGTCCACAATACAGTCCGCGAGCCCGACTAACGGCGCTAATTCCATCGATCCGTAGAGCTTGATGATCTCAATTTGGACTCCTTGCTTCTCGAAATACCGACGCGTGATCTCCGGATATTTCGTCGCCACTCGTAGCCGCTCGTTAGTGGTCAACGCCGCCTGTCGTCCCGCGACAGCCAAACGGCACCGAGCAATCCCTAGGTCCAACGGTTCGTAAAACCCATCACCGTCATATTCGAGCAGGGTGTCTTTGCCGACGATGCCAAAATCAGCGCCGCCGTACTCCACATAGGTTGGGACATCAGTTGCGCGCACTATGACGAGCCGCACCAACGGATTTTCAGTCTCAAGAATGAGCTTGCGCGAGCGTTCGGGATCATCACGCGGTGCGACGCCGGCAGCGGTTAAGAGCGCGAGCGATTCCTTGAAAATCCGACCTTTCGCTACAGCGATAGTCAGCGACGGGGTTACGGCGCTCACGGGGGCTACCTTCCCTTAGCCGGGGACGCGCCGGATCTGAGCGCCCAGGTTGGAAAGCTTTTCCTCAATCGTCTCGTAACCGCGATCGATGTGATAAATACGATTTACCTCAGTCGCGCCCTCCGCCACTAATCCGGCCAAGACAAGGCTCGCTGATGCACGTAAATCCGTCGCCATCAACGGTGCGCTCTTCAATTTAGATACCCCGCTGGTAATTGCGGTATTTCCTTCGATTTTTATTTGGGCGCCCATTCTTTGCAGTTCTTGCACGTGCATGAATCGATTTTCAAACACCGATTCGGTGATCGTGCCAGTACCTTCGGCGATACAATTCAAGGCCGTAAATTGCGCTTGCATATCCGTGGGAAAGCCTGGATAGGGAGAGGTGTGAATGCTGACCGCCCGCAAGCGCTCTTTGTTCATCTTGATTTCGATAGTGCTCTCAGTCGTGGTCAACTCAGCGCCAGAGTCGTGCAACTTTGCCAGCACCGCTTCGAGTAAGGCCGGCTGGGTATTCTTAAGTTTAATGTGACCGCGGGTCATCGCGGCAGCCACCAAGTAAGTGCCCGTTTCGATCCGGTCCGGCAGAATCTCGTACTCGGTTCCAGTCAAACCATCGACGCCTTCAATTCGGATGGTATCGGTGCCCGCGCCTTCGATCTTGGCACCCATTTTGATAAGGCAATTCGCAAGATCGACTACTTCCGGTTCGCGCGCCGCGTTGCGAATCACAGTGACGCCTTTGGCCATCGTCGCAGCCATCATCAGATTCTCGGTGCCCGTGACGGTGACCAGATCCATCACCAAATCACAACCCTTTAGGCGGTTGGCGACCGCCCGAATATAGCCGCCCTCCACTTGGAGATTGGCACCCATCGCCGCCAACCCCTCTAGATGCAGATTCACTGGTCGAGAACCGATCGCGCAACCACCAGGCAACGACACATCCGCGCGACCGAATCGGGTCAACAACGGCCCGAGCACCAGTATCGACGCACGCATCGTGCGCACCAAATCATACGGGGCAAAAAACTCACGGATCACACGGCTATCGACCTGGATAACCATCTTTTCGCCGACGGTGAGTTCGCACCCCATGCGACCAAGCAACTCCATGGTGGTAGTAATATCATGCAGATGCGGCATATTGCTGATGGTCATGACCCCATCAGCAAGCAGGGTTGCGGCCAAGATCGGCAGCGCGGCGTTTTTGGCCCCCGAAATCCGGATTTCGCCTTGCAGCTTGATGCCGCCTTGAATAATCAGTTTATCCATCAGGATCGGGCGGCTACTTCATCTCAAAGGCGCGTTGTCGCCGCCACTCTTCCTTGGTGTAGGTTTGAATCGACAGGGCATGTATCGCGCTCTTCATGTTCTCGCCGAGTGCGCTATACACGAGTTGATGCTGCTTGACCGGCGACAATCCGCTAAATGCATCGGTAATCACTTTCGCGACGAAATGTCGACCGTCGCCATCGACAAAAGCCTCCGCATCGGGGAGACCATTTTCGAGCAGCGCCTTAATTTGTTCGTTAGTCATTGCCGTGAATCAGCCGCCGAAACTATTGTCCTATCTCTTGATTCTTCACGGCGAGGCTCTCGATCAATTTATCGAGTCCACCCTCCCTCAGAATCGAAGTGAACGAGGAGCGATAAGTTTTCACTAAACTCACCCCATCGACGGACACATCAAATACCAGCCATTCGCCTGTTTTATTGTGCAGCCGATAGACGACTGGAAGCAGGCCAGAGCTTGGATTGGTAATATCTTGCTTGACCGTTGCAGTCCTGGTGTTTTCCGGCTGTGGACCGGGTTCCGGATAGTTAATCTCTTGATCGGAATATTCAAGCAACGCGGCCGCGTAGGTGCGCACCAGCAGTTTGCGAAACTGCTCAACAAAAGCCTTTCTCTTTACCTCGTCCGCGACTTTCCACTGCTCCCCCAGCACGAACTGCGACATGATCTGAAAATCGAAATGCGGGAAAATCATTTCAGAGACGAGGGAATACATTTTCCCCGGATCGGCGCGCAGCGCGTCTTTCTCGTTTTTCACTCGGGTTACGACATCGCTCGTGGTATTGCGGACCACGTCGATGGGTGCTTCGAGCGCCCATACGCCGGAAGTCACCAGGGTGAGTGCCAACACCGCACCAGCCAACGGAAAGAATCGCTTCATTGCAGCCCTCGACAGCCTATTTGAGTTTTGAAAGGTGGATTTAAGAGTCGGCTGATTCGCTATAACCGACATCGCGAATCGGCCCGGCAATCTATCACAAAGACGTGGTCCGCCGGCACTTTTTTCTACCCCGGATGCAGCACATCGTGCAGGATTTCGACCTTATACCCATCCGGATCTTCGACAAAGGCCAGCACGGTTTTACCGCCCTTCATTGGCCCTGCTTCGCGGATTACCTTGCCCCCGCGCGCTTTTATGACGTCGCAAGTCGCGTAGACATCCTCGACCCCAATCGCGATATGTCCGTAAGCCGCGCCCATGTCGTAGTGTTCGGTATCCCAATTGTGGGTCAGTTCGACCACCGTGGAATTCGCTTCGTCGCCATAGCCGACGAAGGCCAACGTAAACCGGCCTTCCGCATAGTCATTGCGACGAATCAAGTTCATCCCGAGCACCTCGCAATAAAACTTCAGCGAGCGATCGAGATTGGTCACCCGCAACATGGTATGCATCATTCGCATATTTAATTCCTCCTTCGCTGATGTGGATTCGATAAGGGGTCGCGAATGCTAGGGGGCGATCTCAACCCTGACGGCCGTGACCACGTTTTTCGCTTTGCGGCGAGCCTCTTCAATTGTTTCGCCTAGCGCCAACCCAACCCCGAGCCGCCGCTTGCCCTGAACCTCCGGCTTGCCGAATAGCCGCAGCATGGTATCGGGCGCGGCCAACGCGTTTTCGGCACCAGAATACACGATAGTCCGACCAAACCCACTGGCTAAAAGCGCCGCCGAGGCTGCGGGCCCAGCTTGCCGGATAGCCGGAATCGGCAAGCCTAGGACAGCCCGTACGTGCAGCGCGAATTCGGAGAGATCCTGCGAAATCAGCGTCACCAAGCCAGTGTCGTGGGGCCGTGGTGATACTTCGCTGAACAGCACTTCATCCCCGTGGATAAACAATTCGACACCGAATAAACCGCGGCCCCCGAGCGCCTTGGTAATCTGCCGCGCGATGTCCTCGCTGCGCGCGCGCACTGCGTCACCCATTGGCTGCGGCTGCCATGATTCGCGATAGTCGCCGTCGATCTGGACGTGCCCGATCGGCGCGCAAAAACTGGTGCCCCCCACATGCCGTATGGTCAACAACGTGATTTCATAATCGAATTCGACAAAGCCTTCGACGATCACGCGCCCCGCCCCGGCGCGACCGCCGGCCATCGCCGCGGTCCAAGCACTGCCAACCTCGGCAAGTTCCCGCACAACCACCTGGCCCTTACCTGAGGAACTCATCACCGGTTTCACGACGCAGGGCACCCCTAATTCACGCACCGCAGCCGTACATTCGGCCTGCGTCCCCGCAAAACGGTAAGGTGAGGTCGGAAGTTTCAAGCGCTCGGCCGCGAGCCGCCGGATCCCCTCCCGATCCATGGTTAATTGCGCAGCGCGCGCGCTTGGCGCGATGTTGAAACCCTGCTGTTCCAGCTCGACCAAACGCGCGGTGGCGATCGCCTCGACTTCGGGCAAAATAAAATGTGGCTGCTCAGACCTAACGACCGCTTCCAGCGCATCGGGGTCGAGCATGTTGATCACGTGCGAGCGATGCGCGACCTGCATCGCGGGCGCATCCGCATAACGATCAACCGCGATCACTTCAAGCCCGAAGCGCTGTGCTTCAATCGCGACTTCCTTGCCCAACTCGCCCGCGCCGAGCAGCATGAGTCGTGTTGCGTTCGCGTGAGTTGGGGTGCCGATGTGGAATGCTTTCATGGTGTCCATTCTACTCCGCGGCATTAAATCCTAGCGCGGCTACTGTCTGCTGAAGCGGAGAGTCGAGCTCGTTCATTTTGACACGGTAGGCCGAGAATTCCCGGCGGCGGCCACACTGCCGACGCTGTTCATCGAAGCACCCGCTTGCCGCTGCCACTTCAACCTCGCGTAAGCGCCGCGTCGTTTGCGTCGTGGCAACCGGATCACAGGCCTGCGTAATAATCGACAGAACCGTAGGGAGTGACTGCCCGGGAGTGACCCGTGGCTTAAGCACTTCGGGTACATCAAGACGCGGCACCTCATCAGCAACCACGGGAAAACCCAAAAAGGCGCGGAGATCCGCTGCTAGCATCTGTGTCGCGCGGCGTCTGGCGTCTACGGTATGACCTGCAATATGCGGAGTGGCGATCCAGCAGCGATCCAGCAGGGTCAGGTTGATTTTCGGTTCGCCGACCCAACAGTCAAGGATCAACGACTGTGCCGGGTTTGCACCTAGAAGCCAGGCATCCTCATCCAGGACGCCGCCGCGGGCGGCATTGATCACGAGCGCGTTGGCGGCGAGTCCAGCGATTTCGGCCGGCCCAATCAATTGCTCGGTGCGCCATTCGCCGCTGCGAATTAACGGGACGTGCAGACTCACCACATCCGCCATCAGCGCTTGTTGCAAGGAGCAGAAGTTGGCGACGCCTTCGCGCGCAGCCCGTGGTGGATCGTTCAGCACACAGGTTATACCGAGCGACGACAGCATCTTAATCACAGCAGTGCCAGCATGCCCACAGCCGATGACTCCAACCGTGAGTGCTGAGGTGTTCCTAGCGGTGATTAAGCAATGCGTGAGTACACAGGACGTGACGTATTCGGCGACCGCAGTTGCATTACAACCCGGGGCGGAGGCGAAGTGGATGCCGTGCGCCGTGAGATAATCGATGTCGATGTGATCGGTGCCGGCAGTCGCTGTACCGACGTAACGAACTCGCGTGTGTTGAAGCAGTGACGCATTGACGGGAGTGACTGAGCGGACCAGCAAAATATCAGCATCGCGCAGCTGGTTGAGCGTTAGGCGCCGACCATCAACCAGCTCGATAGTGCCGAGATCGCCGCAGAGTTCCGCGACCGCCGGCATGTTCTCGTCTGCAACAATATGCATCGATCCACTTTCCTGCCGACGTTGCCCCGCCCGGAGTTAAGGCCGATTATCGGCTTCAGCACCTTCTTTTGGAATCGGTAGCAGATCCTGGCGTCTTGCCCCTAATGCCAGCACGGTCGCGCTCGCGACGTAGATCGATGAATACGTGCCAACTACGATACCGAGCAGCAGTGCAGTCGAAAAACTGCGGATTAACTCGCCGCCCAAGAAGTACAGTGCGACGACACTCAGCGAAGTCACCACGTGGGTGTTAATCGTTCGCGACAACGTCTGGTTCAACGAGAGATTCATAATATCGATCGGAACCGATTTACGCACAGAACGGAAATTCTCGCGAATACGATCGAACACGACGATCGTATCGTTCAACGAATAGCCGAGGATCGCGAGAACTGCGGCCAACGCGGTGAGATCGAATTCCATCCGTGAGAGCGAAAAAAAACCGATGATCACGAGGACGTCGTGCACCGTTGCCACGATCGCGCCGACCGCGAATTTGAACGTAAAGCGCATCATCACGTAGAGCAGAATGCCGCCCATTGCGACTAAAAACGCGATGACGGCATCGTCGGCCAGTTCGTCGCCGACCTGTGGGCCCACGAATTCAACTCGGCGTACCTGCGCGTCGGGTAAAAGTTTAGTCAGCCGCGCGCCATAGTCCGCGCTCGCGGCATCGGCGCCGGCGACATTGTCGCTGGGCGGCAATCGCAGCAACACGTTATTCGCGCCGCCGAAATTCTGGACAACGCCACCGCCAAAATCCGAAGTCTTCAAAATCTCGCGGATCGCTTCGAGGTCCGCCGGTTGTTCGTACGCTAGCTCAACTACCGCGCCCCCGGTGAATTCGATACTGAGGTTGAGTCCATGCAAGAACAACGACCCGATTGCGGCGATATTGATCAGAGTTGAGAGCACCAATCCGAAAGTCCGCCAGCGCATGAAATCGATTTGGCTGCGTGGCTTACTAGTCATTGAGAATCCTTTTTGCCTGCGCGAGGTTAATGGTTGGCATTAGATCGAAAGGCCTTTCAGACGGCGTTTTCCGTATAGGAGATTGACCACCGCGCGAGTTCCATTGATGGCCGTGAACATCGAAGTCAAGATCCCCAACGTTAAGGTGATGGCAAACCCTTTCACCGGCCCGGATCCGAAAGAGAACAGTACCAATGAGGCGATCAACGTAGTGACATTGGAATCGAGAATAGTGTCGAAGGCGCGATCGTAGCCGGCATAGATTGCGGCCTGCGGCGTTTTTCCTAACCGCAGTTCCTCGCGAATGCGCTCGTTGATAAGCACGTTGGCGTCGACCGCCATCCCGACTGTCAACAGAATGCCCGCAATTCCGGGTAATGTGAGAGTCGCCTGCAGCATCGACAACAGCGCGACCAGCAGGATTACGTTCAGCGCGAGCGCGAGATCCGCAATGAGACCGAACGTCTTGTAATAAATCGCCATATAGATGACGACTGCGAGAAAGCCGACGATGCAGGATTGCATCCCGCGATCGATATTATCTTGACCAAGGCTCGGCCCCACGGTTCGCTCTTCGATAATCTCCATCGGCGCGGCTAGCGCACCTGCGCGGAGCAAGAGCGCCAGGGTGCGCGATTCGTCACCGCTATCAAGACCGGTGATCTGGAAGCGCTTGCCGAGTTCGTCGCGGATGGTCGCGACGTTGATGACTTCCTCCACCGGCCGTCCCTGCTGCTGCTCGATGAAGACCACCGCCATCGGTTTGCCAATTTCTTCACGTGTAGCCCGGCTAAAGCGGCGTGCGCCCTTGCTGTCGAGCGTAATAAAAACAGCCGGCGAATTCGATTGGGTTTCGACCCCGGAAGCGGCGTCGATAATCGACGCACCCGTCAACATCACCCGCTTACTCAACAATACCGGCTCACCGCTGCGTTGTTGATAGAGCTTCGAGCCGACCGGCACACGACCCGCCTTCGCGGCTGCGACATCACCATCGAGATCGACCATGCGAAATTCCAAGGTAGCGGTCGCACCCAGTAGTTTTTTCGCCTCGGCGGTGTCCTCAACACCCGGCAGCTGCACGACGATCCGGCTATCGCCCTGTTGCTGGATCACGGGCTCGGCCACACCGAATTCATTAATCCGGTTGCGCAGGGTCGTGAGGTTTTGTTTAACTGCGGTCTTGCGGGTTTCGGTGACATAGGTCGGCTTCGGGATGAGCTGGACTCCGAATTCGTCCGCGGCACCTGAATCAGTTACCTGTAAATCAACATAGTCGCGGTTGAGATACACGCGGCCACGAGCCAGGGCATCGGCATTGAGAAATTGCACTGCAATTCCGCCGTTAGCCGCGCGACCAACGGTTCGAAAGCGAATTTTTTCTTCGCGAAAGCCGGTGCGCAGCTCGGAAACAAAACGCTCGTCAATTTGTTTGTCCACCGCGGCGGTATCGACCTGCAATAGAAAGTGCACGCCGCCGCGCAAGTCCAGGCCCATATACATCGGTTGGCCGCCAAGTGTGCGCAACCATCCAGGGGTGGCCGGGGCCAGGTTCAAGGCGACTAAGTACTGCTTGGAATCCAGGGTCGTCGTCACCACTGCCATCGCGGCGGTTCGCGCTAGATCATCCGGGAAACGCAATAAGATGCGGTTGGTGGTGTGCTCACTGCTCTTGAGCGCGATATTCGCTTTCGCCAGCGCGGCAGTGACCGTTTTCTCAACCGTTGCGTCGATGGGGGCCGAGCGACGTGGCGAAATCTGCAGCGCAGGGTCTTGGCCGTACAGATTCGGCAGGGCATAGAGCGAGCCGATCACAACCACCGCCAACACCAGCAAATAACGCCATAAGGGATATTGATTCATCGCACGGAATTCCAAGAGACCGGCTAATGCCGGTTAAATTTCTTTTAGAGTGCCTTTGGGAAGCACGGACGAGACCGCCTGCTTTTGAACTTTCAGCTCAACACCTTTAGCGACTTCGACTTTGAGGTAATTGTCGGCGACTTCGGAGATCCGTCCTAACACACCGCCAGTAGTCACCACTTCATCGCCTTTGTGCAGGCCTTCGAGCAATTTCGAGTGGTCTTTTTGCCGTTTCATCTGCGGACGGATCAAAAAGAAATAGAACGCAATAAACAGAATAGCGAGGGGCAGGAAGCCCATCATGCCTTGCCCGCCACCGGTTAGCGCGGCCTGTGCATACGCATTGCTGATCAAAAATTCCATGGCAACCCCAGGTTCGAAGCGGTGCGTATTATTGCACAGGCCTTCGCCCGGACTCACGCCTCATCGGCTGGCAACCGTGAGGCGTGGAAATCGCGTGCGAACGTCGCGTACCGACCACCCTGGACCGCCACCCGCAGCTCGCGCATCAGCTTCAGGTAGTAGGCAAGGTTGTGCAGGGTATTCAGCCGCAGGCCCAGGATCTCGTGTTGTTTATCGAGATGGTGGAGATAGGCACGTGAATAATGGCGGCAAGTGGGACATGCGCAGTCTGGATCGAGCGGCTCATTCGCAGTGCGGTGGCGTTGGTTACGAATGCGGACCACCCCGCGCGACGTAAACAAATGCCCGTTACGGGCGTTACGCGTGGGCATCACACAATCGAACAGGTCGATTCCGCGCCCGACGGCCTCGACCAAATCCTCGGGGGTGCCCACTCCCATCAAATAGCGCGGCTGCGCTGGAGGGAGCCTGGCGGCCGTGAACTCGGTCATCGCATAGAGCTCCGGTTTGGGTTCACCCACGGACAGCCCACCAATCGCGTAACCATCAAACCCGAGTTCAACCAGGCGCGCGGCCGATTCGGCGCGCAACGCCTCAAAAGTACTGCCCTGAACAATGCCGAAGAGCGCGGCCGCATTGTTCCCGTGTGCCTCTTTACTACGCAGCGCCCAGCGTAAGGACAATTCCATGGAAGTTCGGGCCGTAGCTTCGGACACCGGATGTGGCGTACATTCATCGAAGATCATCACGATGTCTGAACCCAGCGCGCGCTGCACGGCCATGGAGCGTTCGGGCGATAGAAAAATCTTGTCGCCGTTGATCGGCGAGCGGAAGGTCACGCCCTCTTCGGTAATCGTGCGTAACTCACCTAAACTAAATACCTGGAAACCGCCGGAATCCGTCAAAATCGGTAACTCCCAGTGCATGAATCCGTGGAGACTGCCGTGGGCTTCGATGATGTCCGTCCCCGGTCGCAGCATTAGGTGGTAGGTGTTGCCCAGCACGATCTGCGCGCCAATTCCGACCAGCTCCTCCGGGGTCATCGCTTTCACCGTGCCATAGGTCCCCACCGGCATGAAGGTCGGGGTCTCGACTAGCCCACGTGGAAAGGTGACTAGGCCGGCACGCGCCGGACCATCGCTGGCTTGAAGGGTAAATTGCACGGCGTTAGGGCTTCGTTTTAGCGGGGCGCGAGTGTAGCAGCCGTGACCCACATCGCGTCCCCATAACTAAAAAAGCGATAGCGCGCCGCCACCGCATGGCGATACGTCGCCACCACGGACTCATAACCCGCAAACGCTGCGACCAGCATCAATAAGGTGGATTCCGGTAGATGAAAATTCGTGAGGAGGCAGTCGACCACCTGGAATTGATAACCCGGCGTGATAAACAGTCGGGTGTCGCCCCGATACGGCGCGAGGCGGCCCGCGTGCGCGGCGGTTTCCAGCGCCCGCACGCTAGTGGTACCAACCGCCACGATGCGTCCGCCGCGCGCGCGGGCCACCGCGATCATCTGGCAGGTCTCGTCCGAGACCTCCAGCCATTCTGCGTGCATCTGGTGTTCTTCCAAGCGCTCGGCGCGCACCGGCTGAAACGTTCCGGCACCAACATGCAAGGTCACGAAAGCCCGGGCTACGCCGCGCGCCGCGAGCGCCACGAGTAAAGGTTCGTCAAAATGTAATCCAGCAGTGGGTGCCGCGACCGCGCCGGGATGTTTCGCGTAGATCGTCTGATAACGCTCGTGATCGAAGCCTTCTTCGGCACGCGTAATATAGGGTGGCAGCGGCACATGGCCGAAGGCTTCAAGAATCGACGTGATGGTGCGGTCGTCGACCGTATTCACTTCGTATAAGCCCTCCTCGCGTTTCGCTTTCACTTCCAGTGCGACATTCGCCGCAAACCGCAGACGACTCCCGGCCTTAGGTGCCTTGCTCGCGCGAATATGCGCCAGAGCTGACGTGTTCGTGACAATTCGCTCGACCAGCACCTCGACTCGTCCGCCACTTTCCTTGTGCCCAAACAATCGCGCTGGGATCACCCGCGTATCGTTGAAGATTAACAAATCGCCGGGCTGAAGGAGCTCGACCAGATCGCTCACCTGCCGATCCGCAATCCGGCCCGACGGACCGTCCAAGGTCAGCAAACGCGCGCCCGAGCGCGACGTCGTCGGACGCTGCGCAATCAGTTCGCTGGGAAGCTCGTAATGAAAGTCAGACCGCTGCATGCGCGGACTGTAACGGATCTCGCGATCGACGTGGCAGTGTTCACTGGCCGGCGCTAAATCAACACCCGTTTGTCCGGACGTATAGAAGAACGAATAGAGTCACGCACTCCACTCGCGCGCGAAATGAAAATGCCACGACCAGTTCCCACCAGACGGTCGACCATCGCTAAGTCATTCACTATACTTGCGCCCCTCGCGCCGGGATGGCGGAATTGGTAGACGCGCCAGACTCAAAATCTGGTATGGGAAACCATGTGGGGGTTCGAGTCCCCCCCCCGGCACCACGAGGACTTCGTAAGGAGATACCCGGCCCTAAGCCGGCAACAGCTCCGCCCGCGACTTCGCGATGCGCTCAATGTGTTCAACCAACCGCTCGGGTTGCGAGAAATACGCGGAATGACTCGCGGCGATCGCGCACACCTCGGCACACGGTACCGCGGTGTACATCGCGCGCTGCCACCGTGGCGTGACGGCACGGTCCTGGCTCAACTCAATATATACCTTGTGCACGGCCCCGAAGCGCGTTTGCGTCGT
Organism: Gammaproteobacteria bacterium; assembly: GCA_009692265.1. Taxonomy (GTDB): domain Bacteria; phylum Pseudomonadota; class Gammaproteobacteria; genus CAIKBL01. Next base: position 9,014 of record SHZM01000002.1, on the reverse strand, counting down.
GCGGGTCGGCGTTAATGAAGGCGCTAATGGTTCACGCGTGAGCAGTGCATGGCATAGTGTTATATCCTCTGACGAGCAGTCTGCGTACAACGCGTCATCAAACGCTTCTTCGCGCAACATGTCCCAACTGCGATCTTCCGCCATGAACATGTTCGGCAGGATTAACGACCCCTCGGCCTCGCCTACCGTATCGAAAACGGTTTGGCCGTCGCGCAGCAGTACGGCGGCCAGATAAATAGCGCTGGAGATTTTCTCGGGCCGGGTTTCCGCGAGTGCGGTGAGAACGATGCCGCCACGGCTATGGGCAACAACGATCATGGGCTCGTCGGCGGCGTCGACGATGGCGGTCACGCAATCGAGATAAGACTGCAGTGTCACCTGCTCCGGTGGTGTCCAATCACGGCCATGCCCCGGTAAATCTGGTGCTGTGCGGTTTAGAAACACTGCACAGGAGTTTTCGAGGTGCAACGGACGTCAACTTCTCGTTTCTTGCGCTTGAATTGGCAAGCGGCCTGCGGGATGGGCGTGCATCACCGAGCCAAGCGCACAGCCTTCTATTTACACAGCTCCACCGCGCGCTTAAACGCCGGCCGCGCCTCAATACGCTCCAAGTAAGACACGATCGCGGGACATTTATCGAGCGGCGGATGGCCGGCCATGATCGGGATCGCTTTACCGTTCGCGAGATGCAGCGAATAAGTCACCATGATGTCGGCACCGGTAAAATCGCTACCCGCGACGTAAGGCGATTTTTCGAGCGTCTCGTTCAAGTACTTGAAGACGGTTTGATATTCACCGTCCGAGAAACCCTTTAAGGCCGGCGAGTCCGTTTGGGTCAAGGTACACAGCACTTCGAGAATAATGGGCACCATGAGGGTGGATTCAGCCGCATGCATCCACTGTTGGTACGCGCGATAGGCCGGCGTGCCGAGCTCGGGGCGCAGGCGGCCTTGGCCATAGGTATCGAGCATGTATTCGATGATCGCGCCAGATTCGCCGAGGCTGATGTCGCCATCCTGGATTGCCGGGGCCTTCCCCATCGGCGCGACTTTCCACAACGAGTCTGGCGAGCGAAACGTTTCCGGATTGCGCACATGCCGCACCAGCTCGTATTTCACACCGAGTTCCTCGGCGAGCCACACAATACGGTCCGAGCGCGAGAGTACGAGATGATGGATCTTCAACACGGGATACCTCTAGAGGATGATTGGTTGGTGGGAACTGCGCTTAATTCCTTTTACACGGCGCTCGCTGTATCGACAACTACAAGCGGCTCCAAACTCGTCTAGCCGCGGGCCAGCGCGAGATCGAGAATGCGCTTGACCAGCGCGACGTAAGCGTAGCCGCCGACCGCCGCAGCGCGCGGCAGCAGGTAACTCGGGTCGATGCCGGCAATCGGATTCAACTCCAGCACATGCAGGGTGCCGTCCTCCCCCAATCTAAGGTCGATGCGACACCAATCACGACACCCGAGAAGGTGAAACGCACGGCGCGCGGTGTCGCGAATACGCGCGGCCAAGGTCTCATCGATCACCGCTGGGCACACCGAGTAATGTTCATCGACAACCGCAGGCACGGTGCGGCCAGCGACAAGTGCCATCGCCCGCACCGAATCGTCGAGTTCGAACAGGTTGATCCCACGTGGCCGCGTAAACACCACCTCGACGATTGGCAGCACCTCCAGCTCGGCATTTCCCAACAGACCAACCGTGAACTCGCGGCCTTCGATAAACTCTTCGATGAGCAACGGGCCTCGATATGTGGTGAGGAGTCGCTGGATCTCGGCGCGCACAGCAGCCTCGTCATCAACCACCGATGCCGCGGAGAGGCCCATGCTGGAACCCTCGCGCGCTAGCTTGACGATCAATGGGTAGCGAAGTGACATCAGTGATTCGTCTGTCGCCGCTATTACCTGAAACCTTGGGGTCGCAATCCCTGCACTGGTGAGCAGCTGTTTAGTCAGTGGTTTGTCGAGACAGAGCGCCGTGCATAACACCCCCGAGCCCGTGTAGCGCAACCCCAAGATTTCACATAGCGCAGGTACCAGCGACTCGCGACTCGCGCTGACCGGAACATCCGAGATCCGCTCGGCGATGTTGAACACAATATCGACACCCGCGGCGGCGAGCGATATCGCTAAGCTTGAATCCGCCTCGACGCGCACTACGTCGTGACCATCACCGCGCAGCGCGGATTCCACCGCCAGCAGGGTTTCTTCGCTGTCGAGTTCGGCCACCGCATCGAGCGGGCCGCTGCGCAGATACTCGGGGTGAATTAAGTTACAGACTAATGCGACACGGGCCATGGGCTAAACGCTCCTCGCACATTGGTTAACGCGCTGAATCGAGATCGGGGAATGAGTCATACGGTCTCGGCCTGTTCCGCCGCATGTCGACGTCGTTGCGAATCGGCATGAATGTCCGCGCGTAATTCTGGGAAGCGCTCGATCAGATCAAGAAAATCGGCGCGATCAAGCGACAAGCAGGTGCAAAACGACAGTGCGCGCACCGACGCACCGCGCGGCGCGCCGCTGAGCAACGCCATCTCGCCAAAAAAATCACCGTCGTCCAACACCGCAATGCGGCGCTCGCCGCTCGCGCTGGCCCGGATCACTTCCACGCGACCGCGCACCAGCACGTAGAGCCGATCGCCCGGCTCACCTTCGCGCACGATTACGCGCTCGCGTTGAAAGCTCTCGGTGACAAGCTTCGGCGCAAGCGCCTCTAGTTGCTCGAAATCCAAGTGCTCTAGCAGCCGCACTCGACGCAGGCCGGCGGGCTGCAGTTCGGCGGCCCCGGTGCCGGCGGCGGCAACTAACCCTGTCTGTTTCTCCCACAGGCGCGCGTAGGCACCACCCTGCGCGACTAATTCGGCGTGACGTCCCTGCTGCGCAAACCGGCCACCTTCGAGCACACAAATGCGATCGGCCGCGATCACCGAACTCAGCCGATGCGTGACCGATAGCACCGTGCGCCCACGGGCGAGGCGCGCGATCGTGGCATTGTCGCGGCTTCGGTCGGCGGGTCCAGCGCCGAGGTCGCTTCGTCGAGGATGAGAACCACCGGATCGCGCAGCATCGCGCGCGCAATGGCGATGCGCCGACGCTGACCACCCGACAGCCGTCCGCCTCGCTCGCCCGCCAACTCAGCATAGTTGCGCGGCAAGGTCTGAATGAATTCATGTACTTCGGCCGCCCGCGCCGCAGCTTCGACTTCCGCATCGCTCGCGCTCGGACGCCCCAGGCGGATATTCTCGCGCAGGGTCGTGTTGAACAGCAAGTTATCCTGAAACACCACGCCGAGCTGCGCGCGCAACGACGCCGCATGCACCTCGCGCAGATCGCGGCCATCAAAACACACTTGGCCCGCGCTCGGATCGTAGTAACGCAGCAATAGATTCACGAGCGTGCTCTTGCCGGAACCACTGGCACCGACGAACGCCACAAAGGTTCCGCAGGGCACGTCCAGATCCAGATGATGCAAGATTTTCTCGCGGCCCGGATAGCTAAAATCGACGCCGCGCAATTCTATCCGCTCGCGCAAACGCGGTAGTTCGAGAGCCGTGAGCGATGAACCTACCTGTGGCCGCTCGGCGAGTAGTTCCTGAATACGCTGCATGCCGCCGCTGGCCTGCACCAGCAGCGGCGCATACTGCGCGACGTTGTATAAGGCGTAACTGAGGGTAATAAATAGCGCTTGAAAAGCCACTAACGTACCGACGCTGAGGCTGCCGGTAAACGCAAGCCGCGCACCCACCTCGAGGAGCAACACCTGGATGAGCAGGATCCCGAGCCCCGCGCTGCGCTCGATCAGGGCGCTGAGGAAACGTACCCGCACGCTGTGCCCCCGCAACGCTTCATTGCGTTTGGCGTAGGCGTCACGCGCCTGGGCTTCGAGACCAAAGGCCTTTACCACCAGCTGCGCCCCCACCTGTTTCTGCACCGTCGCAAGCGCCGCGCCTTCGCTTTCTTTCTGCTGGTAGGCGGCGCGGGTCGCGCGTGGCGCAAGCACACTCGGACCCGCGAGACAGAACGGCCAGATCAGCATCGCGACCAAGGCCATCCGCCAATCGAGCACGAACAACAGCACCGTCGTTAGCGCCAAGTCGAAGCTCGGCAAAATGCCCCAGGTAGCCGAGGCCAACGCGTGCTCGACAGCGGCGAGATCGGTGGCGAAGCGCGCCACAATCTGCCCGGTCTCCGTGCGCCCATAGAAATCCATCGACAGACTTTGCAAATGATTAAACAGTCGCGCGCGCAAATCCGCGAGCACCTGGCTCGCGACTCGTGCGTACAACCAATCGCGGGCCAAGCCTCCGACTAGCAGTAACAACACACCGGTCCCAAGCATTAACAGCACCCACCGCAGTAGATCGTGATCGTGTCGCGGCAGGACCTCATCGACCAACACTTTAAAGCTCAGCGGTACCAACGCGTTGATCGCCATTTCCAGCGCCAAGCCGACCAGGATCAACGTTACCCCCAGGCGGTGAGGGCGCAAATACGGCAGCAAACTCCTGAGGAAATCAGCAACCGTCATGTGGCGGGCGCGGAGCGCTGCGAGGCGTCAGCGACTATGCCCGCGATGAGTTGCTCGTAGGCGAGGCCGGCACGGGCGCAGGCCAGCGGAAGATCACCTATCGTCGGATTGAGCCCAGGGATCGGATTGATCTCGATAAGCCCAGGTCCGCCACCGGCATCGAGCCGCAGATCAATCCGCGCAAGATCGCGACACCCGAGCGCGTGGTAAGCCCTAAGCGCGGTGTGCTCGATCGCCGCCAACGTTGCACGCGGCAAGCGCGGCGGCTGGTGATAGCGCACGGCTTCCAGATAATTCCGCTTCGCCTTTAACGAATAGAGAAAGGGTTCATCGCACTGCGCGCTAGGCGCGATTTCCATTAGTGCCGCAACCCGGACGGCGCGACCGTTGCCGAGCACCGCGGCAGTCACCTCGGCACCGGGCAGGAAGGCTTCCACCAGTACCGCGCCGTGATAGTCGCGCAGTAATGCTTCGACTTGGTCGCCAACCTGAGCCGCGGTGGTGCACAGGGCACCGTCGCGAATGCCGATCGACGAGCCCTCGTCGTTGGGTTTAACCACCACCGGTAGCGGCGGCAGCGGTGCCGTCGCCAACTCCGCCAGGGTGCTGATCACACAGAAAGATGGCGTAGCGATGCCATGACTGGCGGCGATACGTTTAGTCAGTGCCTTGTCGAGGCAGATCGCGAGCGTCTGCGGATCGCTGTGGGTAATCCGCAGCCCTAACAGCTCGCACACCGCGGGTATATGCGCCTCGCGGCTGCGGCTGCCGCGACCTTCGGCGATGTTGAATACGAGATCGATCTCCGACCTTCCCGCGCTCGCAGCCAGCACCCGCTCGACGAAAGCACGCCCGCCCCCGAGCCGCAGCACCGCGTGCCCCGCGGCTCGCAGCGCCGCCGCGATCGCCTCAATTGTGTCCTCGCTGTCGTACTCTTCCAGCGCATCGTCCGGCGCGTGCTCGCGCAGCGTCTGATCGCGCTTCAAATCGTACGCGATGCCGATCCGCATCAGACCGCTGGCGGATCGTCGTACTCGAACACCCTTCCCTGAAAGTTGCGCAACATTGCGCGTCCGGCGGTATAGGATTGCAGATACTGCGGTTGAACCGGAACCTTGCCGCCACCATCCGGCGCGTCGATCACATAGGTGGGCACCGCTAGCCCGCTGGTGTGGCCCCGCAAGCCCTCGATCAACGCAAGCCCAGCAGCCACCGTCGTGCGCAGGTGCTGAGTCCCGCGTACCGGATCGCAGTGATAGAGATAGTAGGGCCGCACCTTGATTCGCATCAGTGCGTGCAGCAACGCCCGCATGGTCGGCAGATTGTCATTCACGCCGCGCAACAGCACGGATTGGTTGTTCAACGGAATGCCACTGCGCAGCAGCCGGTCGCAAGCCTGCGCGGCTTCACGGGTGACTTCGCGCGGATGGTTGAAATGCACGTTGACCCACAACGGTTCGTACTTCTCCAACATCGCGCACAGTTCCGGTGTCACCCGCTGCGGCAGAGTCACCGGCACCCGCGTGCCGATGCGAATAATCTCCAAGTGCGGTACCGCGCGTAGCATCCCGAGCAGTTCTTCCAAACGCGCGGTTGACCAGGTGAAGGGATCACCGCCCGAAATTACGACATCGCGGATCGCCGGTGTGCGCGCGATGTAGCCAACCATTGCCTCTAGTTGCGGCCGCGACGGCGGCGCTTCGCCCTCCTCCATGATCCGTTTACGCGTGCAATAGCGGCAGTACAGCGCGCACGAATTCGTGGCGATCAGCAGGCAGCGATCAGGGTAGCGATGAACAATCCCCGGCACGGGTGAGAAAGCGTCTTCGGACAGTGGGTCCTCGTCTCCGACTTCGAGATTCAGGAATTCGTCGTTGGACGGCACCGCCTGCAGGCGCATCGGGTCCTGTGGCTCGTACGGGTCTATCAGCGACAGATAGTACGGTGGGATGCCGAGGCGAAACTCGTGCAGCACACTCGCCATCCGCAAGCGCTGCTCCGCGCTCATTGGAAAAAACCGGTCGAGGTCCGCGAGCGACTTCACGCGCTGGCGGAACTGCCATTTCCAGTCATTCCACTGTTCATCAGCGACGCCGGGATAGTAGTACTCGCGGAACGATACCGGTGCCAAGCCGGCCTGCGGATAGAAATTCGGGCCTCGGTGTGACGCTGGCTCGCTGCATTGAGGCGCGGGTTGGTCAGCGATCTCGTGTACGGTCGGGATCGTTCCTGCTACGGCGTCCATTGATGCTCCCCTGTGTTTTATCGCGCGCTAATTTAATGAAGTCAGGCGACTGTCGCTAGTCGCATGGGTGCTCCCGCGTGTGATTTGCATCGATATACTCCCCACCTCGCAAGCTTACAAAGGTGTCCCTTGATTTACTACCAATCATCCGCGGGAAAAGGTCGCGGCGTTTTTGCTGGTCGCCAGTTTGAAGCAGAGGAACTGATCGAGCGGGTACCGGTGATCGTCTTCCCGGCAGCAGAATGCGCCGTACTTGAAAAAACCTTGGTGGATGCCTACGACTTCACCTGGGAGACCGAGGAGACCCAAACCGCCCTCGCGCTTGGATACGGCTCGCTGTACAACCATTCGTTCGAGCCGAACGCGCGCTACGTGCGTCTCTTCGAAAGCGAGGAGATTGAATTCACGGCGCTGCGCCGGATCGAGAAAGACGAAGAAATCCTCATCAACTACAACGGCGGCGACCTTCGCAGCAGGCTTGTGTTTGAGGAATCACGCTGGCACCGCGAGGACTGCTGAATAATCCATCTACACCATCGGATTCTGAGAAAACCACATGCACACTAATTCGATCGATATCGCCAATCGCTGGATTGCTGCTTACAACGCCAAGGACTTCGGCACGCTCCGAACCATGATGACCACCGACATCCACATCGAGCACCATAATCGCGGGGTCGTGCTCGACGGGCCCGATGCCATGATCGCCATCATGACTCAGTTCGAAGGCATGCTCCCGGACCGCCGCTTTCATTCGATTCGACGCCAGTTTGCCGTCGGCGAGCAGGTCGTCACGGAATTAACCTGGGAGGCAACGCCGACCATGGACATCGAGGGCTTCGCGAAAAAAGGCGAGAAGATTCAGCTCGAACTCGCCTGCATCTGGACGGTGCGCGACGGTCAAATCGCCGATTATCACGATTATGGATAAACTGGCGATTACGGATAGACCGGCGTCCGCCGCACCCCGATGCGTCATGGATACGAGATGCTTAACGCCTCCGCAATCAACGCGGGCTGGGTTTGACCTTCAATCTCAATGACGTTCTCGAAAGTCGCGCGGATACCGCCGTCTTTTACATCGTCCGCCGCGAGCAGTTTTTGGCGGAGCCGTACGCGCGAGTCCACCGGCACCGGTGCGGTAAACCGTACTTTATTCAGCCCGTAGTTCAGCCCGCGGCTGCGCCGTTCGATCTTCCATATCAGCGCGCCGAGGCGCGGTATTAGTGAGAGGGTGAGAAAGCCATGCGCGATTGTTTTGCCGCCCGGCATTTCCGTCTTCGCACGCGCCACATCGATGTGGATCCACTGGTAATCCCCCGTCGCCTCGGCAAACTTGTCGATCATGGCCTGATCGATGGTCACCCACTCGGAAGCGCCGAAATCCTCCCCAAGGTGGTTCTTCAAGTCTTTTGGCGTATCAATAATGCGCATGGCGGTCTTACCTTCCCTACTTAATTTGGTGTTCGATGAAAGCGCGGAAGCTCGGGATCGATCTCCACGCCGAAAGTGTTGAGCGCCATCGACACGAGATTGTATTGACCTACAGTGAAGACCACGTCGACTAGCTGTTCGGTCGTATAACGCTTGCTAAGTGTATTCCAGGTGGCCTCCGACAGGCAGCAGTCCCGGTGCAGATCATCTGCCGCCCGTACCAAAGCTGCGTCGTGCTCGCTCCAACCCGGCGCCTCTGGGCCATCGGCTATCCGTTCGACCTCAGCTTCTGTGATCCCGGAGCGCAAACCAATTTGTACGTGTTGCGTCCATTCATACGGTGCTCGGCACAACCAACCGATGCGCAGAATCAGCATCTCACGCTCGCGCGGGGTCAAGCTCTGCTTGAACAGCACATGGTTCGCGAACGGCAACCAGCGCTTGAAGAGGCTGGGGTGTCGGACCAGGGTTTTGAAAACATTCCAGAGCGTGCCGCTTTGCACAAACGGCTCGAGCAGGGCTTTTTGTTCCGGGGAGCACTCGTTTAACGCGAGCGGCGTTACTCTTGGTGTGGTCGGGCGCATCAGTTTTCCTCTTTCGGTGCCATGGAGGCCGGCACCATAGCAGAGCTGTCTTTGTTGTCGCGAGAGAGCTGGCCCCAATCGTCTGCACAGTGGGCCGGAATCTATAAGTGGATTCTCCGCGGATGTTTAAGCTGCCGTGGCCACTGGCAGTGATGCAAAGTAGACCTGATCCGGTGTCTTTTGATCAAGGCTACTGTGAGGTCTTCGATTATT
>SHZM01000106.1 GCA_009692265.1 Gammaproteobacteria bacterium | reverse complement strand
CCATGGATGGGTGCTAATGGAAAGAGATCTCCGCTCTGGCCGGCGGTAGGTATGTCGTAGTTCACAAAGCACCCTTGGCAATCGTCGAGGACAACCGATGTCTTGCGCGGCAGTTGCTCAGCCCCGATGTATTTGCTTTGCAATCTCAATGACACCAAATTTTGCAAGACGTAAATAGACACAGATTTTTACACGAATGTAGTACTATGATCAACATGAGGTTTTTGCGATCATTGCCATAATTGGCAATGACGCTGAAAACTTGCCATTGCGTATCGCGCTGTTATAATAAAACCGAAGACAATCTGCCCATAATGAGAATTGGTACTTCGTGCGTCTATGACACTCAATATAAAATCAAATTCCTTGGAATTGAAAGAACAAAATGCAGAAAAAATTGATTTCAGATCTTGTAGAATTTGGATTCGCAATATTGCCCGAGTATTTCACGCAGGACAGAATTGCGGCGTGCCGCACTGAATTAGAAGATGCGGTCCTGGGTCACGGGCTCACGCCTCATGTGTTGATGTCCACGGAATCGGTGCACATACATAACTTCTTTCTTTACGGTGCTAAATTACGGTCTACTTTATTTGGCCTCGAATTTCAGCGATTGCATGCGGGGGTGTTCGGTAAGAGCTATTGCCTGCGCAATGCCGTAGCTTCGAGCATTCAGCTCAACCCTAGCGCTGATGAGACGGCTCTTCATGCGCCCATCGGTTCCGGCTGGCACCGCGACACGCCCCAGTTCCATGATGTTGAGGGAAAGTCGAAGGTCGCTGGGCCTGGGGTAACGTTTCAGGTGATTGTAGCGATTGACAATTCGTCTATTGAGAACTCAACGAAAGTCATGCCTAGGTCGCATAAGGCGGATTGGTCTGGTCATCGTCTAGATCCAGACGAGGCGATCAAGTTTATTACGACATATGGTGAGCGGAACGTGGTGTTGCAGGCGGGCGACGTGGCGATCATCGATGACAATCTTTTTCATCGCGCCGGTATCGCCACACCTAACTCGCGTTGGATGTGTTTTTGCAGTTATACTCCTTGGTACGTGAAGCCGTACTTTGATTTTTCTGTCACGGTTCTGCCGGACCTAACCGAGTACGAGGCGCACTGTCTGCACATGACTGCTGTCCCGCCGCGTCCTGAAGAACCCCTTCGCAACACCTTTAGACCATCCGCTTGGTAAGGACTCCTTTTTGAACGTTGCTGTGACTTGTGGAGCCAGTCCTATCATGGCGGATGTCGTCGCTCTGATCGGTGAACTGCCGCAGGTTGAGTCGATCACCCTAGTCGACGCGGAGCCCATAGACTTTACTCACGGCTGCCGTACGGCTTGTGTTCCATATGGACGCCAGCCCGAATACGGTGAGGTCATGAGGTCGCTCTGCTCCCGAGAGGGAATCAGTTACATATTTGTTGGCAGCGACGAGGAAGCCCAAGCGCTCGCTAGAACCTCGTGGGCAGGTGCAATCAGCCACCTAGATACTGCAGAACGCACTGCTCTAGTTTGTGACAAATATCGCCTTCACATGATGTTGGGCTCGGATCTCGTTCCAGCCTTTGAGTACTGCACGACATCACAGGAATTACAAGCGATGGTCGAGAGGTACGGGTCGGTGATTGAAAGGCCAGTCGCCGGGCGTGGCTCTAAAGGGCTGCGGCATATAGTGCTCGATGAGAGCGATGCCTTTCCAAATTCGGTTTCTGTAAAGGTTCTAACACGAGCCCCAGGAACATTTTGCACGCAGTTTCTGACGGGCGACAAGTTTTCTGCCGATTGCATATTCGGCAATGGTATCCTTCTGACCTGTATGATAAGGAACAATGGTCCCGCCGTGAAGTATCGTCCTCCCACGATGGTGGCCCGAGCTTGTGCTGATGTCGGTGTGTTCAAGTTCGCTGGTCGCGTCGGCGAGACCCTAGGTCTGAACGGGTTTCATCAAATTGAATGTGGCAAAGACGATGCTGGAGTTGTGCGGTTGATAGAAATTAATCCCCGCCTGGACGCGACGCTCCCGATTACGCGTTGTTACGATAAAAATTTCTACGGTCTCCTCATAGATCGGGCGGCATTAGGACTAATGGTGCCTGTGCGTCCGCTGTTTCGTCGTTTTTTTCTGGGGCAATCCAAATAGTCATGTGTGGGTTTCTTGTCGCCCCCGCCTCCCTGAAAGTTGCTGCGGCGCTCTCATTGCGATTGCGCGGGCCTGATGAAATGGGCACAGGATTTCGATGCGGATTCAAACTCCAGTCGTTTCGGTTGTCGATTGTGGGTCAACGATTTGGCAAACAGCCCTTGACGTTTCGGAACTCGACGATGGTTTACAACGGGGAAATCTACAATTACAAGGCACTCGCGGCAACACATGGTCTTTCGCAGAGTGCTCATGAGTCGGACGCCCAGTGCCTGCTGGAACTACTAACGATCCTGCCGCCGGTCGTCGCCATCCCCAAGCTCGTCGGTCATTTTGCGTTTGTGTTGGCTGACGACGTCTCTGGTCATGTGACGTTTTGTCGCGATCACATGGGGGTCAAGCCGCTCTACTTTAGGTGCTATGGCGACGCGATAGTCATTAGTTCCGATATTCAGACGCTCGTGAATGCATGGCCGTCCACGGTGTCCGCGGAAGGGGCGTTGGAAGCACTGATGTTCGGCGGACACGCCGGCGAACAGACGCTGTATGGTGACATCGCTTCCGCAACGCCAGGGGTTCTCTATATCGTGGATCATGCGGCATCGTCGGTGGTGCGCCGTCATTCCGTTGCCCTGTCGCAAACGCCGTATCCGGTTGACGTGGATGAATTTATGGAGGTGCTTAAAACCTCCGTACATGAACAAGCACGGGTCGCGGTGCCCGCCGCATGCCTGGTGAGTTCAGGAATCGATTCCCGAATTGTGAAACGACTCGTACCTTCAGATCAGACGATGTACTTTGTGAATGCACTGTCTGACGAGATGTCGTTCAGTGCGGAGGATGTGAACGAGGATCCCGATACGATTAGGCTCAATCTATCGACGGCCATGGGTACGGAGTATTTTAAGACTTGGTTGTGCGCCTACGGCACGGTGCCCGCCCACAACAACTACTTTGCGCTGTGCATGCTGTACCGTGAGTTGGCATCCGATGATTCACTCAATCATCCCAACCGCATCAAGGTCGCGATAACTGGCGAAGGCGCTGACGAATACTTTGGCGGATACGGCCGATACAAACAGTTGGCAGTTTGGTTGTCCGGACAGGCCGTGCCGTGGATTGAGGCGCTCCAAGCGATTTCGACGTCTTGGATGTATCTTATGAACTCGCGCTTGCACCACTCTTCCCTTCAATGGCTTTGTGAACAGGGCGTGGATTGTGACGCGGCGACTCGCGCGCACGCAGCTCGCAGTAACTGCGATCCTGACGCCTCTGCGTCAATTGACAGACTGTCGCGATATGACATCCAGTCCAATCTACGCTACGGCCTGCAGAAACAGGACGTAGCTGGCATGATGTCGTCGATTGAAGTGCGTGTGCCGATGGTGACGCAACGGGTGCATCAGTTTGCCGCAGATGGATCGATGGCTGCGGCGACGCCGGATTTGTCGAAGTTGCGGTTACAGGAGGTCGCCGCGCGGCTAGGCATCATACAGCCAAAAAAAATTGGCTTTCCCGTTTCGCTGGAGTCGTTTATCCCCTCGTCTTACCAGCCCACTGAGGCGTTGTGCGCGGTCTTGCCGTTCGCATTCACCGACGCGATTCCAGAGGATATTCGCCAAGGTCTTTTCATGCTCGATGTATTGAATGGATGTTGTGAGGGAGAGTCATGAGCGATGAACGCCTGTTGCTGACGGATCGGACCACGCCTCTCATGATTGCAGAGATATCATGTAATCACATGAGACAACGCGACGTGCTCGATGCGTCGGTGGCTGCCGCCTTTGCGGCCAAGGCGGATGTGGTCAAACTGCAGTCGTCCGAGCCTGATTGTCTGACGAGGGATTTTTGCGGCGACGAGTTCATAGTGCGATCGCCCGACTCTCCCTGGGATGGCATGCACCTTTACCGACTGTACGAACGCACCTGCACCCCGATCTCTTGGCCGGTTGAAGTCATTGTCGCCGAACGTCAGCAAGGGCGCGTAGTCTTTTCAACTCCCTTCAGTCCTCGAATGGTGGAGTGGTTGGAGACCTCCGCTGCGCCGCTGCTTTATAAAGTCAGTTCAATAGACTGGAACTACCTTGAGCTCATGCATGCGTGTCTTAGGACCGGTAAACCGGTGTTGGTGTCACTTGTACAGCCAAGTGTGCAGTGGCCGATCCTGCAGGCCCACGGTTGCGGCGGCATCGTGCCCATGTATTGCGTCTCTATGTATCCGTCCAATCCACGGGATTTCAACATGAGTGAGCTCGAGTTTCTCGCGCGCGAGTGCCCTCGGGCGTTCGGCCTGTCAGACCATTCTGTCACGCCTTCGCTCTCCGCGCTTGCAGTAGCGCATGGCGCGACAATCATCGAGCGCCACTTCAAACTCAACGACGATATCGTATCCGACGATGCCCATTTTTCAGCCAACCCGGAGACGTTTGCTGAACTGGTGAAGGTGTGCAGGGACGTCAGTACGGCGCGGCAGTCCCGATCGGATCGCACGACCATTCCGGTCGGCCGGTCGATCTACGTGGACAAGGACGTCGATGCAGGCGCGGAGATTACACAAGATGCATTGTGTGTTATCCGCCCAGGTGGAGGCTTGGATCCCACGCAGATGGCGCGAATCATCGGTACACGAGCGCGCGTCCGCCTGAGTCGGGGGACGCGATTGGAGGAGGATCACTTTGGCAAGTGAAAGCGCAGATATGTCGCAGAGTCAGCAGGCGACCCGTGAAATCTACGAAAGGCTGTTCTTCGAACATTTCACGTCAAGAAGTCCGGAGGTTACAGCTGAAGGACGGACCAGTTTCCACCATTCCGAATACCAGCGGGTGCTAGGTCTGCGGCCCGAGGATTTCAGAGGGTGTTCGATCCTCGAGTCCGGCTGCGGTCCGGGCAGCCACTCGTTGATTCTCTCGAATCTTGCAGGGCCGAACGGGCGTCTGCGGAGTTTTGATCTGTCCTCGGTGAACATCGAAAAGGGGCGGGAGTTGCTCGTTTCAAACAGAGCCTCATCCAATTTTGACTTTTCCGTGTCCGATGCGGAGACTTTTGTTACCAACGAGCCGCCATTTGATATCGTGTTTTCGCACAACTGGTTGCACCACAGCGAAGACCCATTGCGCTCGTTATTCAATATCCTCAAACCGCTTAAGGTCGGCGGGCTATTTTATCTTTGTACCTATCAGGCGCGCACGTTTCGGGCTCTCATCTGTGAGCTTGTTCGTAGGCAGAGCCTCACCTTCGACCACCAGGCGTTCCTGCGGCTCGTCCCGTTCTGCTTTCCAGGCGGGTTCGCCCAGTTCAACTTCTACCAGATCATTCACTACGAGAATTTGATCGACGATTATCTGGTGCCTTGCGTGCGGTTTGCACATCTGGACAGCCTAGCGCCTGCGCTAGAACGGATAGGCTTAACCTTGCTAGAGTCCGGTGTGTCAAGCCTGCTGCGGAAGTCTGACCTGTTTGATGTCGAAGATATTCCACTCAAGGTCGGCTTCACCAAGGTGGAGCACTTCGATGATTTCGATACGTTCGCGGCGGCGGTGGGATTATCCTTATTCACTGAGACTGTACCGTTTCTACCGGCCGAGGCTGCTCATGTGCCTGGTCTCGTTGATCGGGCGTTTGGTGTGGCTGGCAACGCCGGAATTCCGCACGGCCAAATGCTGCTGGCGATGGCGATGCACGGACTGCGATGCCAGTTCGCGACAACATCAGGTAATGCACCGCATCGATTTGCTGCACTTGAGAGGCTTCTAGCGGCGGTCATCTCCGGAAACAATGGTGCGTATTCATTACATGCCCCCGACGTATGGGCTACCAAGGCGCATCCCCTCGCCGATGCCATCGTGCGCACCATACCGAAAAGTCGTCCCAAGTGAGTACGATCCCGCTACCGGTCTTCTCTGCGTGCCCACTGTGCAGGTCTGCTCGCGTGGGAAGGGTTTTTCCCTCCATTCGAAAGGATATGAGTCTGGCCGGCTTCCAGTACGTGCAATGCGCAGACTGCGGGTCGTTTTATCAAGACACGGTCACATTGCCGGACATTGAGTCGTTTTATGCCTCTCTAGGCCCTTACGAAAGTGCTTCGTCAAAAAATAATATCGCCAGAGACCTTGCGCGCTCGCTTGGATTAAATGGCACTGAAAGTC
>SHZM01000037.1 GCA_009692265.1 Gammaproteobacteria bacterium | reverse complement strand
TAATGATTACGGCTGGAGGTCGCTATTCAACGCCTTAATCGAAGCTTTACCGAAATCCGCCCCGTATGCGCGCGCAGCGCTTGGGCATTACTTGGAATACCTTAAAGCGCGAGAAGTGCTTGCGCATTCAACATTGCAGCCTAGCTCGAAATTTCATCCCAACGCGACTCAGCTTGCCGTCGAACTGAACGCGACCGGCGAACGGCCTCTCACCGTTAACTATGGTTTTCGACAAGTGCGACTTCCGTCGGCGCGGGCTGTTGAACTCGACATCAAGCCAGGTAGTCGACTCAATATCTCGATGGCGGATTACCCATTACAACTCTGGTTCGAGCGCTGTTGGAACTTCGCCCTTCCCGACGGACAGACTTATCGTGTCGAAGCGGGCACCTGCAGCGTTGGTCGCGACCCCAGTTGCCAACTCGTCGTCAAGCCTGCGGTGTTATCCGTGTCTCGCCGGCACCTGGAAGTTACCGCGCTCTCGGAGCGTAGAGTCCGGGTGCGGGATCTCTCAAGCATGGGGAGTTATGTAGACCCACAATCGCTTGTCGATCGCCCCGATCAGGACGTCACTGAGAAATAACGTGAAAGGCTATCGAAGCCTCGAAATTTCAGTTATGCCTAGGTCACCAATGATTTTCCGCGCATACAATCGAGAGGTTAAATATTCTTATGTTTTGTTTCTAATCGATTGTTATTACGAATCTAACTACCTTAGTACTGGTTTAGGACTAAGTGCTGATCACGTCGTTACGACCGATTTCTCCAGCTTGATTTCCCTACTTCGTCGGTAGCCGTGCACTCAGTCGGCGGGGTGATCCGTCCGCTTGAGCTCGACTGCGCCACCAAGTTAGTGCGCGCGCCGGCGACTCGGAACTTTCGACGGCGAACCTAGAAACGCTGTTCGCACCCGGATTTCCGCCTCGGAACTCAGCGATTTTAAAAACCGGATTTCCGATCCCAAGCGTACGGCAACCGCCTCACCGTCGGCGATAGCGATGCGCGTTCCATGCACAGCCGGGATACGTACCCCCGGTGTGATGATCCCGATTAGATTCAGGGGGTCAGTCGCGCTGATGATTGCAAGTTGACGCTGCGGCTGAGATTCGCGGTGACGCCTCACGGACTCGATCGCTTCCGGCAGCGCAAACTGTTCGCCCGAGAAACCGACCACGAAGCGTCCGCCGCGGACTTCGCCCCGAGTCTCCAAGCGTCGCAATGCACTTAATAGCTCTCGCCAGGGTGGCAGGGTTGATTCCCGCTCGAGCAGTCGCTTGAACACAATTGCATAACGTCGAAGCAAGGTGCGGGCAATGTTTTCGGCGGCGTCGACCGCCGCGGTTTGTTCAAAGCGGGGATCACGTGCCGGACCGAGTTGATACCAGCGGCTTGCATCCTCAAACCCGAGGTACCCGCGTTTGCGCTTGGCACTCACGCGACGTTTTGCACTCGAAGTTAGCAGCACCCGCAACCCGACGTAGCTATCCGAGGTGATCGCACCGTTGGCAACTAGTTCTGACAGTGCATCTTCGCACTGTACTTTCAATAAGTCCGTGCCTTCTAAGATGTCGTCAAAAAACGCGGCGCCATGCATCGATAGAAAGGCAGCAACACGTTGCGCGTTCGCCGAGAGCGCTTGCTCTAAATCTTTTGGACCGGCCGCGAAGTGTCGCCACAGGCGCGACTCTGTTCGAGGCACGAGGGTCATGGGCATTAAGCGCACTGCACCGTTGCCAATCCCGTCCCCGGCGCGCGGACTCAGACGTAACCAATTGAAGCGGCCATTGCTCGTTAACTGATCGAGTAACAGCGGACTATATTCCGTGATCCGCGCTGGCAGTAACTCGTCCTCCCAGGCAATAGCCGAAGCTTCAAATCCCGTCAACAACTCGAGAACTTTCTGCGCGCCGCGGTTACCTTCAACCTGACACCTCGGAGCGACATACTGCCACTCGCAGAGGAACCGCCAAAAAGCGGCAGCCGAGACCGGTTCTATTTCGGCGCGTAGTCGATTCAACGTGTACCGATGAATACGCGCCAGTAATCGACGATCACACCACTCAAGTTCACCGCACTCCGGTGTGAATCGTCCACGCAACACAATGCCTTTCGTCTCAAGGGTGAGAAACGCGTGCTCAATTTCGCGTAGATCGAGCGTAAGCGTCGCGGCCAGCTTGAAGGCGGTAATTGGTCCACAGACTTCCAGCCATCCGCGGACTAGGGCGAGTATTTCCTCCTCTCGCGATGAGCTAGTTTCAAATCCAGCAGGAACAGTTCCCCGAATAATTCGTAACCCTGGCCAAATGAGGCGGGTCTGTGAGTAATTTTCCGCCGCTATCCACGCCGCAGGGTCGTCGGGCTTCAAGGCTACTTCGAGTACGCGGGTAAGCGCCAAATTTGCGTTGAACAAGGTCGCCAACACGCCGACGTTGAGGCCGGGTTCCCCACCTTGGGAAAAATCCAGTTCGCAAGCCCGAACGACGCGCAACAACGACAATGCGTCATGCAACTCATCGGCGTTGCGAGGACTTGGCCACACTTCGGTGATAACGCGCTGGATGGCGCTCAGATCCAGCGCACCGAAGGCGCTCGCGGTCGTGGGATCGATCCAGCGGCGACTTTGAACGGCCTGGGTACGTCTTTCTTCGAGCGGTGCGTCGTCTAAAAAAGCATAGGGATTGGCATTGAGCACCGCTTGCGCAAACAGGGATGGTTCAGAGACGTCGCGAGCCACGACGATCACCTCGTTGTGCTCGATCGCCGTCAAGAGCGCCTGCAGTCCAGTAATGTCCATCGCTTCGTGTAAGCAATCATGAATCGTCTGTGCCACCAACGGATGATCCGGCACTTCCCGGGTGCCACGTAGATTCTCCGCGCACGCCAGTTGGTCCGGGAAAACCACTGAGACTAAGTCCTCTGCCTGCATGCGCATCAGACGCGGCGCGGTTTTCCGGCCCGCGCTAAAGCGCTGTAAGGCCAACGCACAAGAAGCCACCCAGCGCCAGCGCGTGTTAAACAGCGGGGCGTCGAGCACTGCTTGAATCAGGATTCCTTTAACTGAATGCGCCTTGAGATAATGCGCAACGTCTTCCAATGGGAAACTGTGCACCGCACCGAGCGAAATCACGATCGCATCTTCGACCGCCGCAGCCTGTAGTTCAAAATTAAACTGTCGGCAAAAGCGTTTACGTAAGGCCAGACCCCAGGCGCGATTGATCCGTGAACCGAACGGCGAATGGATCACCAGCTGCATTCCACCGGACTCATCGAAAAAGCGTTCGAAAATAACGGTCTTCTGTGTCGGCATTGCACCTAGTGCCCGATAACCACTTAGTAAGTAGTCGTATATCTGATCCGCAGCGACGCTATCGACACCGAGCGTTTCGGTTAACCAACCGCGGAGTGCCGCTTGATGTCCCGCCACCGGTGTCGCGTCGGCTCTTACCGCAAACTCGTCACGTAACCGCGCAACGGCGGCGGAGAGCTCAACGCTGCGAGCAGGCGCTTCACCAAGCCAAAACGGCATGTTCGGTGGCTGCCCTGCCGCGTCTGCGACACGCACCGCACCGGTATCCACCTTGAGTACACGCCACGCGCTATTACCAAGCTGGAATATATTCCCCGGCAGGCTTTCAATCGCGAAATCCTCGTTAACCGTCCCTACTTTCTGGCCGGAGGGTTCAACGATGACATCGTAATCGGCCGTGTCTGGAATGGCACCGCCACACATCACCGCGACCAGGCGCGCGCCCGGGCGCGTATTCACAGTTTGATTGATGCGGTCCAGATGCACGTAAGCGCCGCGTCGGCCACGCGCAAAACTGTAGCCGTCCGCCAACATCGCGAGCACTTTATCGAAGCTCTCACGGCTTAGATCGCGATAAGGATACGCACCACGACACAGCACGAAGAGTTCGTCGAGCGATGCCGTAGCGCGGCTGGCGGTTTCCGCGACGAGTTGCTGTGCGAGCACATCAAGTGCAGGACCGGCAATCTCTATGCGATCTAGCTCTCCTCGCCGCGTCATGTCGATTAACGCAGCACATTCGATTAACTCATCGCGCGTCTGCGGAAACAGGCGCCCTTTGGCAATCGCGCCGATTCGATGCCCGGAACGTCCAACCCGTTGTAGGAGGTTTGCGAGCGTGCGAGTAGATCCGATCTGGCAGACCAGATCTACTTCCCCGATGTCGATTCCGAGTTCCAACGACGCAGTCGCCACTAAGGCTTTTAATTCTCCCGCCTTAAGGCGCTGCTCTGCCTGTAAGCGTAACTCGCGCGCCATACTGCCGTGATGCGAGGTGATCGCATCCGCGCCCAAGCGATCGCTGAGCGCTTTAGCGATCCGTTCCGCCATACGACGCGTGTTGACGAAAACCAACGTCGTGCGATGGTTTGATATCAACTCGGCAATGCGATCGTAAATATCACGCGACGATTCCGTTGAGAGCACCGCTTCCAGCGGTGCTGGTGGCAGCTCGATCGCCAAATCGCGATCACGCGTATGCCCTTCGTCCACGATAGAGTAGATCTCGCTGCGGCTAAGACCACCTGCTCCGACCAGATAACGTGCGATCTCATCAAGCGGGCGCTGAGTCGCGGACAATCCAATGCGCAGCGGCGGCACCTCCGTGAGCGCGGCCAACCGCTCCAGAGAAAGGCTTAAATGGGCTCCGCGCTTGGTGCCCGCGATCGCGTGAATTTCATCGACAATTACGCGCCGGGTGGAGCGCAACATTTCCCGCCCACTGTCAGTGGTAAGCAGGATGTAAAAGGATTCCGGGGTGGTGACCAGGATATGCGGGGGATGTCGGCGCATTAAAGTTCGGGCGGCTTGCGGGGTGTCCCCGGTACGAACCGCCGTGCGGATCTCCAAATTTCCGTAACCCGCGTCGAACAGCCGTTGATGAATACCCTCCAAAGGCCCAGCCAGATTGCGCTGAATATCGTTTCCCAACGCCTTTAAGGGAGAGATATAGACCGTATGCACGCCCGCCGGTAATTCACCATAAACTCCGCTCACGACGAGTTGATCAATGGCTGTCATGAACGCCGCAAGCGTCTTACCGGAACCGGTTGGGGCGGCGACTAGAGTATGTGCACCCTCACCGAACGCGGCCCACGCTCGTGTTTGGCAGGGGGTTGGGGCGATAAAGCTCGCGTCAAACCACGCCCGAACAGTTGGATGAAAATGGTAATCGCCCATCGCGGCAGCCTAGCGCGTCCAGTTCGCGTCGACTAGCCGTAGGGAACGTCGCGGAGAACTGTCGCGGCTTGCCACACCTGCCAGTGTGCTGGTGAGTGTCGATGACACGAAAGTGAGTCGGAATATCGCGGTGCACTGGCACACTTTTGAGCATTCCGTCTTGAGCTGACCAATCGTGCCGACCGGGCTGACCGTCCTCTATACTCGGTTTATCGATTGACACGGAACCCTACACATATGAACACCAACTTTGACCGGATTTCAGTGAATCCGAAGATCATGAACGAGCAGCCGTGCATCCGGGGAATGCGATTGACGGTCAGGCGCGTGCCGGAGGCCGCTGCACTCTACCCGGATCGAGCAGAACTCAAGGCCCAGTATCCGGAACTCGAGGACCAAGACAACGTGCAGTCACTGGAATTCTTCGCTCGCAGTCTTGATGATCAAGTGCTGGTCGCATAATGCGAGGACGAAACGTTGCGACTTCTCACGACGGCAGGTCGTTGAGCCGAGTAGAAGTCGCGCTGGCCTGCTGACGCGAAAATGATGGTACATCCAGCGAATTGGATCGTTATGGAAACTCAAAGCCAAGAGCAACGCTCATTTTCCGTAATACCGATAGGTCGAGTCGAAACTCAAGTACCAGATCGAGAAATTAGTTCGTCTCGCAGTCAGCTCCTCAGCGACATCGTGATCTTTCCGGAATACGAATCGGCGCTGCGTGGCATTGATGACTACTCCCACCTTATGGTGTTGTTTCTGATGGACCGCGTCGAAGGTGAAATTGCGCTCGAAGGCTATCCCCGAGGTGATCCGACACTGCCTCTGACCGGCGTCCTGGCGATGCGCGGACGACGGCACCCGAACCCAATTGGCCTAGCCGTCGTCGACTTAGTTGCGCGCACCGGATGCAGTCTCCTGGTTCGCCGGCTCGACGCATATCACGGCACTCCAGTGCTGGATATAAAACCCTATGATTTCTACGATGCTTACGGCGACATTCGAGTACCTGCGTGGGTCCGTGCAAAACAGCTAAATCCGGGGAATCCTTGAGGTGGAGTGTCACCCATACATCGGGTAGAGTGAACTCACCCTTCCAACGTAATAATTGCGTGACGCGCTTTCCCATCCATGGTCCCAACACTTGGTGGTTTGTCGGTCTCCTACTTAGTAGCGCCGCCGGCCCACTATGGGCGGAAAGTCAAACGTTTGGCAGTTGGACTGCGAAGTGCGAAGCCCCCAAAGGCGGGATTGAAGGCGGCTGCTTCATTTACCAAAACCTGGTCTTGCGCGAAGGTGGCCAGCGTGTGTTGCAAGTCGCAGTCGGCTACGTCCCGAATTCGCAGGAACCCATTGCGCTGCTGAGTCTGCCGTTGGGCATTTCCCTTCCACCGGGAGTCAGCATTGAAATTAAAAGTAACGAGCCACTACGTTTTCCAGTCGAACGCTGCGAACCTAACGGATGTCGCGCGGGACTCAAACTCAAACAAGAATTCGTCACGAAGCTTGCACAAGCCGAGCAGATGACGGTGCGTTTTCACGACGCGCAACGGCAACCGATCGAAGTGCCACTTTCGCTAAAAGGCTTGGCCGAGGGATTGGAAGCGTTAACGCGGCAAACACCACTCTCCGCTGACCCTGCTCATTAGCCCTAGGTTCTTCACACAATCGTACAGTCTCTCCAAGTCTAAACGGGCACCGATTTTTAACCGCGCCGAGTCGCCCGCCGCGACTTCGAGCACGTAACGAATTCGCCCTTCGCTAGAAACCAGCTTTTCGGACAAGGGGATCGTGCCACGGTGAATAGAGGCAACTTCGCCGCTGGCGCCGATAAAGATCATATCGAGCGACAAAAGCGTGTTTTTCATCCACATCGTGACATGGGAATTGGTACCGAAATCAAACAGCATCCCATGCCCGGGGTCCAATGCAGTACGTCCCATTAATCCTTGTTCTCGCTCCGCACCGGAGCGGGCTATTTCCACGACGTATTCCATAGTGACTTCCGGCTGCGCAAACCGCAGCTTGCAGACGCCGACAGAATTCGCTGCCGTCGCTATTGGCACGACGGCTAAAAGCAGGAGCAGAATTCGCATAACTCGAGTTTGCATTGTGGATAAAGTTAGTAGAGACCCCTCAAGGCTGCCCTAGCTGGCGCCTACCGGCCCAGATTAACATGCGGCCTTCGGCGTTGTGACGCCACGTTATTTTCGTTGTTCTTAATAGGAAGTAAATCATGCTGAATCGATCTTCGTTCCTTGCAGTCCTCATGCTGGTGCTCATGGCGGGAAGCGTCAGTGCGCACGGTCCGTCGCGACAGAAAGTGACCAAAGACATAACCATCAACGCACCGGCTGCGGAAGTTTGGGCGCTGATTGCAGATTTCTGTTCAATCTCGAAATGGCATCCAGGCGTCGCTGCTTGTACAAGCGACGGCGGTACTACAGTCGGGGCGACCTGGATCTTACGTATTGGTGCTGCCGATGGCTCACAAATCACCGAGCAACTGCAAACCTATGATGCAGCTGCGATGTCCTACAAATACAAAATATCAGAAACCGATAACACGGTTCTTCCCGTCAATACCTATTCAGCGTTTCTTAGCGTCTTCGACAACGGTAATAACTCATCCCGAGTGGAATGGAAAGGCGGTTTCTACCGCGCATTTCCGAACAATAATCCTCCCCCGAGTTAAGCGACGAGGCTGCTGTCCGTGCCGTCACGGGGGTGTACGAAGCGGGCCTTAGTAACCTGAAAAAACTCGCCGAACAGTAATTCGGTGGCAATCAGCGCGGCGATTCTGCGGGTTGTCAGTGTTGCGATGTGCTTGGTCGTAACCCCGCAATTTGCTGAAGCCGCGCCATTCGCTTTCATTAGTAATCAAGGCGCGGATACCGTTAGCGTGATCGATCTCGCGGCCAATCTCGCGGTTACCAGTATAAAAGTCGGAAAAGATCCGGCGGGCATCGCGATCGAGCGCAACGCCCGCTACGTTTTTGTCTCGACCCCGAGTGATCACGCAGTGAGCGTTATCGACACCCGAACACTAACGGTCGTCAACACAATCCATTTCGAAGGTGAGGTACTCGGGATTGCCGCCGACCCCATTCGTGATCGCGTCTACGTCGCGGCGTGGTACGACCATCGAATCATAACAATCGACACGAAAACCTTTAAACCGACCGGTTACTTTCAGACGGGGAAGATCCCCTCCGGCGTCGCCGTGAGCGCGCAGGGCGACCGCCTTGTGGTGGCTAATCGAGACGACGACAGTGTCACTGTCTACGACTTGAAAACAGAACTCCCGCTTGCCACTCTGGGCGTCGGAAAGGCGCCGTTTGGCGTGACGATTTCGACGGATGGAAAACTATTTTTCGTGGCCAACGTCAAAAGTAACAATGTTTCAGTGTTTGATTTAAAAGCACTGAGGAAAATAAATGAAATAACCGCAGGCGAAGCGCCCTATGCTATCGCCCATGATCCGCGCCGGCATCAGTTGTATGTCACCAATCAACAGCAAGGCACGTTGTCGATCCTCGATCTCCAACGCGGCGGCGAAATCGCGAATCTCGCGGTCGGGGAGTATCCAGAGGGAATTTCCTACTACCAACCTTTCGATCGGGTCTATATCGCCAGCTGGTTTGATAATCAGTTAGTCGTGTTGGATCCGGCTACAAAATCGATTACTGCGCGAATTCCGTGCGAAGACGGCACGCGTGCGTTCGGCGATTTCATACTGAAGTAGAAGTTAAGGACCCGGGCGGAAATAATGTCTACGTTCGGCTGCTTCTGAGGGATTGCCGCGGCGTTACGTTTCTTGGCAATAGGCCCACCCTTCCCGGCGCAACGCGCCTTGCGGCAAACGCTCAGAAACACCCTCGGTGTGACAAAATTATTTCCGCCCGGGTCCTAAGGCGGCACGGACACCTTCGCGGTAATTTTTGTAGGTTGGCCGCCAATCCAGCCGCACCATGGTTGAGGCCGGATCGCAACGACGATTGCCGCTTGATTTGCCAGTCGCCGCGCCAAATCTCGGCTTCACTGTACCGAGACATCCCGCCAGAAACTCATAGTACTCGCCGCGCCGAACGGGATGACCGTCACTCCCGAGTTCAATGGCTTCGCAAGCCGGAGCCGCGATAAATTTCAGCAGTAGATCCGCCGCGTCATCCACGTGAAATAGATTTAAAAATTCATCAGCGCCACCAGGCAGGGCCTCGCCAAGACGAAGGGCCCGCTCTCCAATTACTCTCCCAGGGCCGTAGAGACCGGCTAACCGCAATACGTGAAAGCGCGGATCGCGCTGCCAGGTGTGTTCAATCCTCGCCAACAAATTTGCCCGCTCGGAGTCGAGTTGTAGTGGCGTCTCACTCGACACCACAGCGCCATTACCTGCTCCGTAGACCGCGGTACTCGAAGTAAGAATTCCGCGATTAATCGGGAGTTGTTGCACCCACTGCATCAGGTTGATGCGCGATGCATCCGTCGCCAGTGCGCCTGGGGGCACTAAACAAAATAAATCCGCCTTCGTCTCGCGCTCCGGCAAGGCCGGCCAAGTACTGGTTACCACAGCAAAGTCATGCGCGATCAGACAGCAACGGGACTCTAGAATTGGGTCCCGTCCATTTGTTACGGCGCGATTCGTAAGCCACACCTGCGAATACGCTGCCAATAATTTATGTGCCAGACAGCGACCGAGATAGCCGCAGCCAATGATCACGGCAAGGTCGTGGCTCATGCCGTCAAGCGGTCAACCGCCATTTTTTTGATCAACTCTGCCACCGCCTCGTCGCTCTAAATTCGACAATTTGCACGTACACCTCCAAGCTCACGAAGCGTGCCGCCGTCTGCGAGTATACGGGATCGCTACTCCTTTCAATATCGTGCTAATGGATCAAGGTATTTAGTGTGGAGTTGCTGGTGGAGGACTTTCGAAGGTAGTCGTTGACCGCGTCTTGATTCATTGGTCGGGAATACCAATATCCCTGCGCTGACGGGCAGTTCATGGCGCGTAGCCGTGACACCTCATCTTCAGTTTCGACACCCTCGGCGACAACTTTCATCCCCAAGGTGCCGCCCAGTGAAATTATCGCTTCGACGATTGCGCTGCTATCGATTTTCTCACTCATTGTTTGCACAAAACTTCTGTCAATTTTCAGCGTGTCGTAATGGAAGCGCTGCAGATAGCTTAGCGACGAATAGCCGGTTCCAAAATCGTCGATGTCCAACTCGATGCCGAGTTCGCGCAGATCGGCGAGCGCGATAAGTACCATGTCGCCATGATCCATCACCACGCGCTCGGTAATTTCCAGTCGTACGGTATTGGCGGCGACCGCGCACTCTTCGAGCAACGAGGCGACCCGTTTGGCCATATCATCAGTCAAAAACAATTTTCCAGACACGTTAATGCTCATCGTGAGCGGTGGGTCGACGGGAAATAGACGCTGCCAAATTGCGAGTTGGTGGCAAGCTCGTTCCAATACCCACCAGGCAATTGGAACAACGAGGCTGGTGTCTTCCACGATGCCGATGAACTCGTCGGGCATTACTAAACCACGAATCGGATGATGCCAGCGAAGAAGCGCTTCAAAGCCCTGAATTCGTCCGCCATTGATGGTGATGATCGGTTGGTAGTGAATTTCGAATTCGCTTCTATCGAGTGCGCGTCGCAGATCGGTTATCCATCGGGTGCTGAAACATCGCCTGATCGTCCATATAGGAATCGAATACCGCATACGTTGCTTGGCCCGCGCTCTTGGCGCGGTACATTGCGATATCCGCATCGCGAAGCATTTCATCCGCGGTCCGGTAGAGCTCAGAGCTCACGGCAATGCCGATGCTGGCCGACGTGTAAAGAGTGTGAGAATCGATCTCGAACTCTGTCTCGAGCGATTCCTGCACCCGTTCAACGACCTAGATCGCGTCGGTAGCGCCGTCAATATCATTAAGCGCGATTGCGAACTCGTCACCGCCCAGCCGCGCGAGAGTGTCCCCCGGGCGCAGACACCCCAAAATTCGTCCCGCCACCTGCGCGAGCAACTCGTCACCGGCCGCGTGACCCAGGCTATCGTTGACGTGCTTGAATCTGTCGAGATCAAAGAAAAGCACCGCAAATAGTTTCGTCGGATCACGCCGAAAGCGGCGCAGGGCAAGCGCCAGCCGGTCGACTAACAGGACCCGGTTCGGCAGCCCTGTTAATGCGTCATGCATCGCCTCGTGGAGGAGGCGCGCTTCGGTTTCCTTACGTCGCGTGATATCGGTCATCGAACCTGCGATTCGTAGCGGATTACCGGACTCATCGCGGATAGCGATACCGCGGCTTGATACCCAGCGTGTTTCGCCACCCTTGGTCACCATCCGGTACTCAGCTTCGAAATAGCCGGTGTATCCCTCAAGGTGTTGATTCAGCGCGTCGTCAAACCGCACACGATCGCGCTGATCGACTCGCTCGAACCACTCCCTAATCTGATCTGCTATTTCACCGTTGGAGTAGCCGAGAATGCTTGTCCAACGATCGGAGAAATACACTTTTTCTTCGCGAATATTCCAGTCCCAAATCCCGTCACTGGCACCGGCAACCGCAAGCGCATAGCGTTCTTCGCTTTCCCGGAGAGCACGATCGGCGCGAGTTCGCTCGAGTGCATAGCGAATAGCGCGTCCGAGCAGCGGCCCGTCGATTTCGCGCTTGATTAAATAGTCCTGCGCACCTTCGCGAAGCGCCTTGGTCCCTAACTCAACGCTTGACTGGTTGGTTAATACTACGATCGGGCTTTGCGGCGCGGCCTGTCGCATCCGCTGACAAACTTCGATGCCCGAACCATCGGGAAGATTAAGATCCAATAAAATGACGTGAAAGCGATCTTCGCGCGCACGGTCCAGGGCCGGGACCAGACGATCACAGTGTTCAATGACGAAGCGCCAACCACTGACCTGGCGTAAATGTTTCGTAACGAGCTGCGCTTCGGATTCGATATCTTCTACCAGCAGAACCTTGCATGTGATCGTCGACTCGGTCATTTTCCCGTTATCCCGTTA
Source organism: Gammaproteobacteria bacterium (assembly GCA_009692265.1). GTDB lineage: Bacteria > Pseudomonadota > Gammaproteobacteria > CAIKBL01. The sequence goes on along the minus strand of SHZM01000037.1, from coordinate 21,343 downwards.
CGCGAACCGCTAGTTATTACAGAGCGCAGTGCAGCGCCGCGGAGTTCTATAATAAAGCATGTTCCTCGACCCGGCGCGGAATCAACAAAAATATCTCCTCCGTGTGCTCGAATGATCTGCCGACAAATCGCCAAGCCCACGCCTATCCCGGGATATTCGCGCTCGCTATTCAGGCGCTGAAACATTCCGAAAATGCGGTTCGCATTTTCGGGTCGAGTCCTATTCCGTTGTCTTCGACACGAATACGCACTGAATCTCCGCCTTCTTCAGCGCTGATTCTGATCTTCGGAGTTCGATTGCCACGAAATTTAAGCGCGTTTGCGAATAGATTCTGAAATACCTGGACCATTTGTTGACGATTGACCGCAAGCGTGGGTAACGGATGACGCTCAATCGTCGCACCGGTATCGTCGATTTCACTGCGCAAATTCGCGATGGCGTCCTCGACCACGCTATCGAGACTGACAACCTCGGGTTCGCGCTGGGTCGCGTGTACAGAGGCCACCTCCAACATGCCATCGAGCATTAATTGCATTCGAGTAGTCAGCGCTCCAACTTCAGCGAGCGCCGCCCGCGCTTCGGCGTCTTCAAAATTGTCGGTGCCCGCCAGATAGCGCGCATGACTCGCCAGCGAATTCAGCGGTGCTTGTAGATCGTGCGCGACCGCATAGAGCACATCGTCAGGCTCACCTTCTGAATGTTGTGCCGCGGCTATCGATGCGGTGTGGAGTATCCGGGTCACATCGACCAGATTAACCGCCCAAAGGCCGTGTGTAGCGCCGAGGCCGGCCAACGGATTGGCGGTGATCGCGACGGTCAGTCGACGGGACACACCCAATTTGACGCCCGCCGCGAAATCCCACCGCTCCTGGCTCACAAGGAAGCGGCGTCGCCACTCGTCTTGCCGCTCAGCTTCCGAAAGTAATTGGTCGAACGGTTTGTCTATTAGGTCGTAGCGCGGACGTTGAAGCATCTCCTCGAACTCGCGATTGACCATCACGATCAGGCCGGATTTCGCCAGCAAGCAGGTCGGGATCGAAAAAACGCTGGAAAAAGCCGCATCGGCGTCCAAGGGGAACCGCCCACGTAAAGCGCGAGCCGCGCGCAGTCGCTCTAGTAGGAATTCTGGTAGGGTCAAAAAGCCCGCGCTAGTTTTATTAGTTCGGCCATCGACCCCATGCCCGACGCATTCACGTGCGGTTGGTGTGTCGTCGCCTGTTGTGAAAAACCAGAACAAACTCTACGGCGTCCGCATGCGGATCTCGCTTGCGAGCGAGGCCAGCTCTGCAAACGCGTTGCCCGGATCAGCGATCAAAGCATCAACGTTGCCGCTGCTTACATGATGCGCGATTTCAACCGCGCTCGCGGCTTCAAGAATTTCAAGATTCGAGTCAGCGCTTCGAAGTGCTAATGCGAGCAACCCTCGATCGTGCCTTTCACCATCGAAAATAATTATTCTGTATTTATAATTCAACGGTTTGCGACGCGATAAAAAATCAGCTTGTGCCGCAGCATAGTACGAAGGGTTGGACAGGTACAATTAAATAATTGTGACTTGCCTGAGGCTAAGTTGATGTCTTTGTCAGTGTCTTGAATGGCGCGTTGCGACGCCAGTGGACTTCGGCTGTCAGCGCTTTTCAGCGATCATCGCCGAGCCGTCGTAGCGCATGACAACTTGGTCACATTTATGGAACACTTGTGACGCTTTTACGGTAGTGGGAGGTAAGGCATTGGCGACGCAAGTTTCAGCGCCCGCAAACGGCAGCGCAATTACAATTTCAAGTGGTCAGCTGCAGGTTCCAGAGGACCCGATTATCCCTTTCATCGAAGGTGACGGCATCGGTGCCGACGTCTGGCGTGCGAGCCAACGCGTATTTGATGCTACTGTCGCCAAGGCGTATGGCGGACGCCGCAAAATCGCCTGGATGGAAGTACTCGCGGGCGAGAAAGCCAATAACCTTGCAGGATCATGGCTGCCCGACGAGACCCTCGACGCCTGCCGAAAATATTTAGTTGCAATCAAAGGCCCTTTGACTACTCCGGTCGGGGGCGGCATCCGCTCGCTAAACGTCGCGCTGCGACAAATTCTTGATCTTTACGTGTGTTTACGCCCGGTGCGTTGGTTCAAAGGCGTGCCCTCTCCCGTCAAGCATCCCGAGTCCGTGGACATGGTGATCTTCCGGGAAAACTGTGAAGACATATATGCCGGGATCGAGTTTGAAATGGGTTCGGCAGAATGCAAACGGTTCATGGCGATGTTCCAGGAGGCATTCCCATCGCTCTATAAGAAGATCCGTTTCCCGGAGACATCGGGAATTGGTATCAAGCCAGTTTCTCAAGACGGTAGCGCGCGCTTGATGCGTGCGGCCCTGCGCTATGCCGTTTCAAGCAAACGCAAGAGTGTCACGTTGGTTCACAAAGGTAATATCATGAAGTTCACGGAAGGTGCCTTCCGAAACTGGGGATACGAAGTCGCGGAGAAGGAGTTCGCGGCGGATACCTACACCTGGAATCAATATGATCGCACGGCTGCGGCGAAGGGCGGTCAAGCCGCTAATGCCGAGCAAGAAGCGGCTCTCGCCGCGGGCCGCGTTCTAGTCAAGGACTCCATCGCCGACATCACTTTGCAGCAAGTACTAACTCGACCGAAAGAATTTGATGTCATCGCGACCCTAAATTTGAATGGCGACTATCTCTCCGATGCGTTGGCAGCCCAGGTAGGTGGCATCGGGATCGCGCCGGGTGGAAATATTAATTACGAAACCGGGCATGCTATTTTTGAAGCCACCCACGGGACCGCGCCGAAGTATGCGAACCAAGACAAAGTGAATCCCGGCTCAGTGCTGCTATCCGGCGAGATGATGTTCCGCTATATGGGCTGGACTGAAGCTGCGGACATGCTGATTACGGCAATGGATCGCACTATTAGTGATCGGATTGTTACCTATGATTTTGCACGGCTGATGGATAACGCTAAGGAAGTCAAATGTAGCGAATTCGGCTCCGCCCTCATCGAGCGACTCTAGGAAGATCTGCTTCGCTCGTGGTGAATTCTTCGCGGCGAGAGCTGGTCTTTGAGACTGGCAAGGGCATTTTCGATGCGTTCATCAAGTACAACGACAATTTCGGTCGAATAACCCGACGCGCTAAATCCCGGTTCGAAACTCGGGATTGGCGCGGCGGCGAACGCGATTTCGGTGAACGAATCGAGCTCTATACTAAATCCGTTGACCGCACGGTCGCGGCCCTAAGCCGTCACCTCGATTCACAGGGAATCGCGCGCGATTTCTGGCACGACGTTAAGACTTCGTTCGGCGAACGCGTGGACGGTGTTGCCGATGGTGCGTTCTGCAAGACCTATTTCAATTCGGTCAGTCGCTGCTTGTTTCAGACGGTTGGGGCCGATCCGCAGACTGAATTTCTTGATATGCGGTTTAATGTCCGCGATGCCCAACGCCACGCGCTGGATCATAAATCGTATGTAATCTGGGACTCGCTTGCCCCTGCGGTCTCGCAGCTGTTCAACGATTTTGCTTTCGAGGTTGGTTTTGCTGATATCGCGCGCGACCAGACTCGCATCATTGAAACCCTCACCGAATCAACAACGCAACTCGCCAACGGCAGCGAGATATTGAGGCTCGATTTCCTACCTGCGACATTTTATCAATCGACGAGTGCCTACCTGATTGGGCAAATATTTTGGCCGCACCATAGTGCGCCGCTAGTAATTGAGTTTAAGCACCATGAAGCAGGTATTGAACTCGGCCAGATCCTGATGGGGGTCGACGATATCAGCATCTTATTCGGTTTTACTCGCTCGTATTTTTTCGTCGACTTGGAGCCGGTCGAGGGCGCGATTTTTTTCATTCATTCGATCTTGCCGCATAAGCCAATTGATGAGCTGTATACGGTGCTCGGCCGGGTCCGGCAGGGAAAAACAGAGCGCTACCGACAATTCACGAGCCACCTCGCGAATTGTCAGGATCGCTTCGTCACCGCCGAGGGCGATCGGGGCTTAGTGATGATCGTCTTTACACTCCCCTCGTACGACTTGGTGTTCAAGGTGATTCGCGATCGGTTTGGATTTCCAAAGAACAGTACTCGCGACGACGTGATCGCGAAGTATCAATTAGTGTTCAAGCACGACCGTGCGGGCCGCCTGATTGATACGCAGGAGTTCACGCACATCGGCTTTCCATTGGAGAAGTTTGATCCCGCTGTCATCACGGAATTGTTGGAACAAGCAGCCGAGAGTTCGCGGATTGACGGCGATCAACTGGTGATTAAGCATTTATACGTCGAGCGGCGGTTGCGTCCGTTGAATCTTTTTCTACGTGAATGCGAACGCGCGGTCGGTGAAGCGGCGGTAATCGATTATGGCCACGCGCTAAAGGATCTCGCACGCACGAATGTTTTTCCTGGAGACTTGTTATTAAAGAATTTCGGCGTCACCCGTCATGGCCGTGTCATCTTCTACGACTACGACGAACTTTGTTTAGTGACCGACTGTAATTTTCGCGAAGTCCCGCCAGCGCGTTTTGAAGAGGATGAAATGCGCCCGGATCCGTGGTTCTACGTCAACGGAAACGATATCTTCCCGGAAGAATTTATGCGCTTCCTCGCGATGGATGAGAACTATCGCGCGGTCTTCCTCGCCCACCACTCCGCGCTGTTAACTGTTGAGTTTTGGCGTGCCTTAAAGCTACAGCACCTTGCGAGTGCCTCCGCTGTTCTACCAACCGGTTTCAAACCCGGACCGGGCAGTCGGCAGGCGAAGCACACGAGCGTGCGGGCAGGCCGTTGACACTCTATTCTCACCGTGCTCACGTAACTAACAGATGACAAACGTCCAGGCCCGCGCTAGCATGTCCCTAAGTCAGAATCATTCTCATTTAGGTTCATGTTCAACTCGTTCGCACCGGAAAGCTCGCAAGTCTCTGAACAACCAATGAAAACACTTGCAACCCTAGACCATGGCGACAGCGCAGTAATTGTCGCCGTGACAGAGTCTAAAATCGCCGCCCGCCTTGGCGCGCGTGGAATGGTGCCGGGAACGGAACTTCAGGTGCTGCGTGGTGGAGACCCGCTGTTGGTTGGTTTAGACGGCGCTCGCTGGGCGCTCAGCGCCTTGGACGCCGCGATGATTCAAGTCGAATCGAGGCCTCGCAGACTGCGGTCGCTGCTGCAGCGCTTCTTCTCGTAATGCTTAGAACGCTTGCCATGCTTGCCCCAGGCCAAACCGGGGTCGTCAGTGGCTATGCCCAAATTGACGAGTTCGCGCACCGCCTAATGCAACTCGGCTTTCTTGAAGGGACTTCCCTGGTCGTCTTACGACGAGCGCCTGCCGGCGACCCAATGGAAGTCGAAATCATGGGCTATTCAGTGTCGCTGAGACGCGACGAGGCCGCGGCAATCCTCATTGCGGAATCGCCCGCGACCGCCGCCTGAGTGAGCTGACGCGCAGTGAACGCGGCAGGTCCAGCGGTCATTGTGACCTTGGGGAATCCGAACACCGGTAAGAGCACGTTGTTCAATGCGCTTACCGGACTCGACCAGAAGGTCAGCAATTTCCCAGGAGTCACCGTCGAACATGTCCTCGGCCGAACCTGGATCGGGGACGCTCAAGTAGTATTAGTCGATTTACCCGGTACGTATTCGCTCAGCGCGCACTCACCAGACGAGCTCGTAGCGGTAGATGCGCTGCTCGGACGTTTCAACGATGTCGGCACCCCGCGTTTAGTGTTGCTGACCGTCGACGCCACCAACCTGCGACGAAACTTGTTTCTTGCCTGCCAGATCCTGGAACTGGGGGTCCCGGTCGTTATTGCTTTGACGATGAGCGATATGCTTGCGGCACGCGGTATCACTATAGACACGGAGGCGCTTTCCACACAGCTTGGCTGCCCGGTCGTGCCGGTCGCAACAACGCGGGGAGACGGCCTTGAGCTGTTAAAAGCGACGCTCGCCGAGCAGCTGCAATACAGTAAACCGAGCGCGTACTTACTAAATCCCGCGCTGCGTGAAGCCAGCGCCGCATTGGCTGCTGAAGTTAGTACCGCCCACGCCGGGACAATCCATCCAATCGAAATAGAACGGGCCCTGTTGGATGCTGGCGGTTATGCCGAACAACGCTTAGTAACCCAGCTCGGTCAAGGGCTCGCGCCAACGCTTCTCGCGCTGCGTAGCCAACTGGGACAGGGGCGTGATCTCGCCACTATCGAAGCACGTGATCGCTATGGCTGGATAAATCGCGTGGTGAGCGCCGTCGAACAACGCGAAGCTCAGCCACGCGGCTGGCGCGATACCGTGGATCACATGATCAATCACCCGTTGCTGGGAAGCCTGATCTTTGTACTAGCAATGGCCGCTGTTTTCCAATCTGTGTTTGCGTGGGCGACGCCCCTGATGGATACGATCGATGCTGGGGTAAATGGACTTAGCGCAATTGTCACGGCGACACTTCCACCCGGGTTATTGACTAGCTTCATCGTGGATGGCGTCATCGCGGGAGTTGGGAGTGTGGTGATCTTCCTCCCGCAGATTCTCATCTTGTTCGCGTTCATTATTTTTCTTGAAGATTCCGGGTATATGTCACGCGCCGCGTTCTTGGTCGATCGCCTGATGCGTTGGTGCGGGCTCTCTGGTCAATCTTTCATCCCGATGTTATCGAGCTTTGCGTGTGCGGTACCGGGCATCATGGGCACTCGGGTCATTGCCAATCGACGCGATCGCTTGGCGACCATCATGGCGGCCCCGTTTATGACCTGCTCGGCGCGCCTGCCGGTATACGCATTATTGATATCCGCGTTCGTTCCGGCGAAAACCTATGCTGGCGGTCTGATCAACCTGCATGGCCTGATCTTGCTGGCGTTCTACCTTTTGGGGCTCTTCGGTGCAGTCGGCACCGCATTCCTGTTGAAACGCGTCTTCTTCAAGGGTCCCACCGCGCGTTTTCTGATGGAAATGCCACCGTACCGTTGGCCCAGCTCGCGCTCTGTGCTGTCCAAACTATACGCCCGCATTAAAATTTTTCTCCGCCGGGCGGGCACGGTGATCTTTGTTGTCGCGCTCGTCGTATGGATAACAGCCTCCTTCCCCCGCACGCCGGGACAGGACCGCACCGCCAGCCTTGAAGCCAGTTATCTAGGCCAAATGAGTCATGGCATTGCACCGGCCTTCGCGCCCCTCGGCTGGGACTGGAAAGTCACTGCCGCGGTGCTCGCGTCATTCCCCGCGCGCGAAGTGGTAATCGCAGTCCTGGGCACTTTGTACGCAGTGGAAACCTCGGCCGCTGACGCTGACAGAACATTGATCACCCGGTTGCGCACGGCAACTCACCCGAACGGCAGCTTAGTATTCTCATTACCGATGGCACTCGGCCTGATGGTGTTCTTCGCGTTCTGCCTCCAATGCTCATCGACTGTCGCGGTCATGTGGCGCGAGACACAAAGCTGGCGTTGGCCCTTGCTCGCGTGGATTTATATGACAGCACTCGGCTACGGTGGCGCGTTCGTCTGCTATCGCGTGGGCACTGCCCTGGCGAGTTGATCTCGAATAACTTCTTGGTTGCCAGCTACAATGCTGCGCTGTTAGACCGTTCCTGGGAGTTCTTTGCGCATGTTCCAAGTGACAGACGACGCCCGCATCGGCGGCTACCGTCCCCTTCTTCCACCCGCCATTTTGATGGAGGAGTTACCACTCACCGAGCATGCGTCCAACACGGTTTCTAGAGCGCGTGCGAATGCCGAGAAAATTATTCAAGGGTTAGACGATAGGCTGCTGGTCGTCGTTGGTCCGTGCTCGATTCATGACACCAAGGCCGCCCTCGAGTATGCAGATCGCCTCCAATCCTGCGCGGAGCGCCTGCAACATGAACTGATGATCGTCATGCGGGTTTATTTCGAGAAGCCACGCACAACGGTCGGTTGGAAGGGACTCATTAACGATCCTCATCTAGACGGCAGTTTCGATATCAACAATGGGCTACGCGCGGCGCGGCGCTTGCTTCTGGAACTCGCCAACCGCGGCCTCGCCGCCGGGACTGAATTTCTCGACGTGATCACGCCACAGTTCATTGCCGATTTGATTGCGTGGGGTGCAATCGGCGCACGCACAACCGAAAGCCAGGTACATCGGGAACTCGCATCAGGCCTGTCGATGCCAGTAGGTTTTAAAAATGGTACCGATGGCAGCGTGCAGATTGCGATTGACGCCATTGGCGCCGCGCGCCACCCGCATCATTTCTTATCGGTTACCAAACAAGGGATCTCCGCCATCGTCACGACTAAGGGCAACGAGAATTGCCATGTCATCCTGCGTGGCTCCAATACTGGGCCAAACTACGAACTGGCCGCGGTCACCGCGAGTGCGGAGTCGCTCGCGAAAGCCGGCCTTCACACGAAGTTGATGGTCGACTGTAGCCATGGCAATAGTCGCAAGGATCACACCCGGCAGCCCGCGGTCGCGGCCGACATTGCGACGCAGGTCGCCGCCGGTTCAAGGTTGGTCGGTGGCGTGATGATCGAAAGCCATCTGAAAGAGGGCAAACAGAACCACACCGGCAACACGCCCCTCGTCTATGGCCAAAGCATCACGGACGCCTGTTTGTCCTGGGAATCCACCGAGCCCGTGTTAATTGCTCTGGCTGCGGCAGTTCAAGCGCGGCGTGCGCGGTAATTTCCCTCGCCCCCCAAACGTCCCTATTTCACGCCGTGCTCGCGGCGCGTGGCGGCGGGCGAGCTTGATTTTGATTGTTGCCGTGCTGCTGTGCTCCGTGACGACGTTGCGCGCCACAGCGGCAGGCGTCGCCTCGCTCAATCTCTGTACCGACAGCATGTTGCTCGAACTCGCTCCCGACGCCGCGATTGCTGCCATCACTACCCTGTCTCGCGATCCGGCGCTTTCGCCATTCGCGATACGCGCGCGAACGTTACCAGTGCTGCACGGCTATGCCGAAGAAATTGTGCGCCTTCAACCCGCTTTGACGTTGAGCGGCGCTGGCAGTACTTCTGCCACCAATGCCTTACTGGCGCGTCTCGGAGTTTCGCTTGAATTATTCGACGCCGCACCTGATCTTGCCGCCTTCGCGGAAAACTTTCGGCGGGTCGGTGGATACCTTGGCGCGCACGAGAGAACCGAAGCGTTGCTCGCAAACATGCGACGACGTCTAGAGCGCCACCAAAAGAATGAGGTCGATCCCGCCTTGACAGCGCTGGTCCTGGAACCGAATGGCTACGCTCCAGGTCCGGATACTTTGGCTGATGATCTACTTGCGGCGGTCGGGATGACTAATCAGGCCGCCGCACTCGGTGTGCCCCACGGCGGTTTCGTGACGTTGGAGGCGTTGGTTCGCTCGCCGCCCGCATGGCTACTGGTGAGCACAATCGACCCTTCGCGACCTGCACTTGCGAACGAGTTTCTTCAACACCCGGTTCTGCGACAGGTGTTAGCAAATCGGCTGCGAGTGCTGGCCGTACCCGAATCACTATGGGCTTGCGGCGGCACGTATTTCGCCGACGCCGTCGACTTCATTGCCCAGAACATCCATGCGGCAGCAGCGCAATGAATGGTCGATACTACGGGTGGCTCGTTGGATCGATGCTAGCGCTTGGCGCCGGCTTCGGCGCGTCGCTACTGCTCGGCCCAATCACTTTGCCGTGGTCTACGCTCGTGCACGCTGCCACCAATAAACTTGATGCGGATGCCATCATTCTGCGCGAAGTGCGGCTGCCACGAGCTCTGCTAGCTCTCGTTATCGGCAGCGGCCTCGGTATGGCTGGTGCGGCACTCCAAGCGTTGTTGCGAAATCCGTTGGCCGAACCCGGACTCATTGGGATCTCATCAGGTAGCGCGCTGGGCGCGATAGTGGCTTTCTACAGTGGACTCAGCGCGCAATTCGCGCTTGGCTTGCCCTTGGGCGGCCTGCTAGGCGCGTTGGCGGCTACTTTGATCCTGTACCGCCTCGCGAGCGAACGTGTGGGAACGACCGGGCTAATCCTGGCAGGGGTTGCGCTTAACAGCTTAGCCGGCGCGGCAATCGTGCTGGCACTTAATCTCGCGCCAAATCCGTATGCAGCCTACGAAATTTTCTTCTGGCTAATGGGCGCGCTGACCGACCGGATCTTCGTGCATTTAGTGCTAGCAGGGCCGCTGATCGCAACGGGCGTTGGTTTGCTAGCGAGTGTGGCCCCGCGTCTGGAGGCCCTCGCCTTGGGCGAGGACACGGCATCCTCGCTGGGGGTTGATCTGGCGCAAGTTCGCCGTCGCGTCATCCTGGGCACCGCTTTAGCCGTGGGTCCAGGCGTCGCGGTAGCGGGCGCGATCGGGTTTGTCGGCTTAGTCGTGCCGCATTTATTACGACCGTGGGTCTCACATCGACCGCGCCTTCTACTCCCGGCGAGCGCACTCGGTGGCGGAGCACTGCTGCTGGCCGCCGATACGATTGCGCGCAGCGTGCTGCTCAACGGCGAATTGAAGCTCGGGGTTATCACCGCGTTTATCGGCGCACCGTTATTTTTGCGGCTTGCGCTCAAGCTGGAGAGTGATCGGCGGTGATAGACGTCGTCGAGATCGGCGTCCGACGCGGCACGCGCTCTGTGTTAAGCGACATCAGTTGTCATCTTGCCGCGGGAGAAATGCTCGGGGTATGCGGCCCCAACGGGGCTGGAAAATCCACGTTACTGCGCTGTCTGGCCGGCTTGGAAAAGCCGAATGTCGGCACCATCCAACTACACAACCGTATGTTGGCTGAAATTAAGCCCTTAGTGCGCGCCAAAGAGATTGGTTATCTGCCCCAACATCCCGCCTTGGCGTGGCCGTTAACGGTCGCACAGGTAGTCACCTTAGGCCGCTTTCCCCATCATCACGGTTGGCACTCGCTAGATCCCGATAACACCGCGATCGTCGCGTCGGTAATGCACGACATGGACCTCACGGGACTCGCCGAGCGCCCGCTCGCGACCTTGTCGGGGGGCGAACAAATGCGGGTTCATGTGGCGCGTCTGATGGCAGGCCAGCATTCTATCGTGCTGGCGGATGAACCGACCGCGTCACTGGATCCGCGTTATCAAATTGAGATCATCGAGCACCTTAAACACGCTGCTGGCAGCGGGGTTGCGGTCGCGGTGGTCCTGCATGATCTGCCGCTCGCGGCGCGGTATTGCTCGCGCATTTTAGTGTTGGATCAAGGCCAGATCGTTGCCAGTGGCGGTCCTACGGAAGCGTTGTCAGAGCAGATCCTGCGGCAAACTTTTCGCGTGAGCGCGGTGCGTGATCCGGACACACATGGCCTGATCGGACTCGCGGCGGGATGACGCGAGGGCTCCGCAGCATATAGTTATGCCACATCGAACTAATTTGCTGTACGCGCGACGGACAATAATGCGTTTCGAAAACTCTTTCGGGATTGCCATCGATGTCTGCCTACGCCGTTCGCCGTTCGCCCCCTTCCAACCTCCGCGATCTGTCGGACGCCAATACGCTGTTAGCGTAGGCGACGCCGGCAGAGATCATGCAATGGGCAGTGTTACGCGCAAGCAATCCCGTTATTACGACTAATTTTCGCCCGCACACCGCAGCGCTCCTGCATCTAGTGACCCGTCTGCTACCCGACATCCCTGTGATCTGGGTCGATTCAGGCCTGAACACGCCAGAGACTTATCGGTACGTTGAAACCATTACCAAGCATCTTGCGCTGAACTTGCAGGTCTATACCCCGCGGGTGACGACGGCACGGCGGATGGCGGTGTTCAACGGCGTTCCAGATCTCACTCATCCAGAGCATCACGCTTTCACGCAGGAAGTGAAGTTAGAACCGTTCGAGCGCGCCTTCCGCGAACACCAACCTGATATTTGGTTTACGGGGATCCGCTCCGACCAAAACGCGTTTCGCCAATCGCTTGGGATTGTTTCGACCGGTGCGTTTGGGACGACCCGCGTGGCACCGGTATTTCACTGGACCGAAGTGGATTTAGAAGATTATCTCTACGAGCACAAGCTCCCCGATAATCCCGTGTACAGCGACCCCACCAAGGTCCGCGACGATCGCGAATGCGGACTGCAGCACCTTGGAAGTGGGATTTAGGGTAGCGCCGCCGACTATAGGGCGACCGTAAAGGGCGCTTCAGTCTTGGCCTTGACCTCGTCGAGGCTTACATCACCAGCAAGCTCGATCAGTTTGGCACCGCCGCCCCGGCGGTCGATCTCAAACACTCCCAGATCAGTAATCAACAAATCCACCACGCCTTTGCCGGTGAGTGGCAGCGCGCATTCTGGTTTGAATTTCGATTCCCCGGATTTCTCGCAGTGCTCCATCACAACCACCACCCGTCCGACCCCCGCAACGAGATCCATCGCGCCGCCCATTCCCTTGACCATTTTGCCGGGCACCATCCAGTTCGCGAGATCGCCGGTCGCCGACACCTGCATGCCGCCAAGAATCGACAGGTTGATATGGCCACCGCGAATCATCGCGAAACTATCGGCGCTCGAAAAATAGCTGGTCTGAGGGAGTTCGGTGATCGTTTGCTTGCCCGCGTTGATGAGATCGGGATCGACTTCGTCCTCGTATGGAAACGGTCCCATCCCGAGCATGCCGTTTTCGCTCTGCAAAGTGACCTGTATACCTGGTGGAATCAGGTTCGCGACCAGGGTTGGAATCCCGATTCCCAAATTCACGTAGAAGCCATCTTTCAATTCCTGCGCAGCACGCGCCGCCATTTCTTCGCGAGTCCAGGCCATTACAGTTTCTCCCGTGGGCGCGTGGTTAAGCGTTCGATGTGCTTCACGTAGTGCTTCCCGACTACCAGTCGCTGCACAAAAATTCCGGGGGTATGAATATGATCGGGATCGAATGAACCAACCGGGACGATCTCTTCTACTTCGGCAATTGTTATTTTACCGGCGGTCGCAATCATCGGATTGAAATTACGTGCGGTCTTGCGGTAGACGAGGTTCCCTTCCGCGTCCGCCTTCCATGCTTTCACCAAGGAAATATCGGAAACCAATCCCGTTTCCATGACATACCAGTCGCCGTTGAACTGACGGGTCTCCTTGCCTTCGGCGACTTTCGTGCCGTATCCCGTGCGCGTATAGAACGCCGGGATCCCGGCGCCGCCGGCGCGGATCCGCTCCGCCAAGGTCCCTTGCGGATTAAATTCAATTTCGATCTCGCTCTTCATGAATCGGCTTTCGAGAATTTTATTTTCGCCGACATAACTCGCGAGCACCTTCTTGATCTGATTATTCGCGAGCACGAGCCACATGCCGTGCTCGTCACAACCGACGTTGTTGCCGATTACCGTGAGGTCCTTCGCGCCAGAATCGCGCAACGCGACGATTAAATTCTCGGGAATGCCGCACAGGCCAAAGCCGCCCGACATCACCGTCATGCCGTCAAACGTAATGCCTTCCAGTGCCGCGTGGGCATCGGGATAGAGTTTTAATTTCATCTTTAATGAGTGATCCAGCTTAGTCACGGAGTCGGGTCGGATTGTCTGGGCTGAGGCGCGAACATGCAACTCCTCACACGTCGCCTATGCCACGGCGACCGGAATTCTTCCAATTCGTGCACGCCAGTGCGCGGGCCCCGTCTTGTGCACGGATTCACCATTCACATCCACGGCTACCGTCACCGGCATGTCTTCCACTTCGAATTCATAGATCGCTTCCATGCCGAGATCCGCGAAGCCGACCACCCGCGCTTTTCGGATCGCCTTAGAGACAAGATAGGCCGCGCCACCAACCGCCATCAGATAGACCGCACGATGTTTCTTGATCGCCTCGATTCCCGCCGGTCCACGTTCGGCTTTTCCAATCATGCCGAGTAGCCCGGTCTGCGCGAGCATCATCTCCGTGAATTTATCCATGCGAGTCGCGGTAGTCGGGCCCGCCGGCCCCATGACTTCCTCGCGCACCGGATCCACCGGGCCGACGTAATAAATAAAGCGGCCGCGAAAATCAATCCCGTCCGGCAACGACTCTCCGCGACCAAGAATTTCCTGAATCCGCTTATGCGCCGCGTCGCGGCCCGTGAGCATCGCGCCGTTCAATAAAAGTGTTTCGCCCGGACGCCAGGTGGCAATGTCCTCCTTGGTGACCGTGTTGAGATCAACCCGTCTCGCCGTTGCTCCGGCCGCCCACGTGATTTCCGGCCAATCGCTGAGCTTGGGCACCGGCAACTCGGCGGGACCTGAGCCATCAAGGACGAAGTGCGCATGGCGAGTCGCCGCACAATTCGGGATGATCGCAATCGGCTTCGATGCTGCGTGGGTTGGAAAATCCAAAATTTTAACGTCCAATACCGTCGTCAACCCGCCTAATCCCTGTGCGCCGATCCCGAGTGCATTTACTTTTTCATACAGCTCGATGCGCAATGCCTCCAGGGGATTCCGCGCACCGCGCGCGATGAGCTCTTGAATATCGATGGGGTCCATGAGCGATTCTTTAGCGAGCACCATCGCCTTCTCGGCGGTTCCGCCGATGCCGATCCCGAGCATCCCAGGCGGGCACCAGCCGGCGCCCATCGTCGGCACAGTTGCAAGTACCCAGTCGACGATGCTGTCCGAGGGATTCAGCATCGCGAACTTGGCTTTATTCTCCGAGCCACCACCCTTCGCCGCAACCGTGATTTCTAGTTTGTCCCCTGGGACAAGTTCCATATGCACGACGGCGGGTGTGTTGTCCTTGGTATTGATCCGCTCGCCCGCCGGATCGCTGACGATTGACGCCCGCAGTTTATTGTCCGGGTGCAGATAAGCCCGCCGCACACCTTCATTGATCATGTCGGCTAAACTTCGATCCGCCTCCCACCGCACGTCCATGCCGATTTTGCAGAAGACGGTGACGATGCCAGTGTCCTGGCAAATCGGCCGATGACCTTCGGCGCACATCCTTGAATTGATCAGAATCTGCGCGATTGCGTCTTTCGCGGCCGGTGACTCTTCACGTGCATAGGCATCAGCAAGATTCTTTATGTAGTCGAGCGGGTGGTAATACGAGATATATTGCAAGGCGTCGGCTACGCTCTGGATCACATCGCCCTGTCGTATCGTCGTCATCGAAATCTATCCTTGAGCCTTACTCGGAAGTTTGTTGGTCTGGATGCGCGAGGCGAAATGCATCGAGTTCCATGCACTGAGTCTCGATCGTGCACAGGCGTGGAAAATCATCGAGCGGCAAACCAAAGCGACGTGCGCTTGTGATTAAAGGAACGAGACAGATATCGGCCAAAGTCACCGCTGATCCTAAGGCATAGTGCTGAACATGACCTTCGGCCGTTAGCCACAGTTCGAGCGCGTCGAGACCCTCCAGCAGCCAATGCCGAAACCACAGGCTGCGCTGCACATCGGTCGCTTTGAGCGTTGTACGCAAATACGCGAGAACCCGCAGGTTCGTCAGCGACTGAATGTCACTAACGATGAGCTGGGCGAATTGCCGCGCGCGCGCCGCAGGCTCACTGGGTAGAAACGGCGGCGTCGGCCAGAGCTCGTCTAAATATTCCAGGATTGCCAAGGACTGCGACAAAATGAACTCATCGTCGACTAGCACCGGCACCATGCCCTGAGGATTAAGCGACCGATACTCGGGGAGGTGCTGCTGTCCCCCGCCCTTGACCAGGGAGGTAGGAAGGCTGCGGTAATCGAGACCTTTAAGGCGCAACCCGATTCGGACGCGGTGGGACGCCGAAGACAGGTGAAAATCGTAGAGATCTAGCATTTGCGCCTCGCGCCAGCGAGTGTTTATCGGCCGCCCTAGCGGCACCTAAGCGCCACCCCGATAGGATAAATGAAATTACCCTCGCGGGCACAGCGCTTTCGCGTGACGCCACCCTCTGCGAACGCGATCTAATTAGTCGTTTTTCGCTACGTGAACCACTAAGCCGTCGAGTGTCGGCGTCACTTGGATCTGGCAGGTAAGTCGGCTTTGCGGGCGTCGCTCGTTCGCCAGATCCAAGGTTGCGTCTTCGATGTCATTCGCGGCACCGACCTGCGCACTCCACGCTTCGTCAATATAAGCGTGGCAGGTACTACACGCGCAACTGCCGCCACAGATGGCAAGGATACCCGGCACCATATTCGCAATCGCGCCTTCCATCACGGACAGCCCATTCGCAACTTCACACTCGAACTTCGCGCCATCGAGATCGACATAGGTAATTTTCGGCATAGCTCAATTCTTTTCAATGATCGTTTTTAGATCAGCGGCCGGATCAGCCGCCAGTTCTTTTGCCAGTAGACCGCCGCTCGCAAGCAGACGACGCGCCGCCATATGCTCGGCCGGTCGATTAATCGAATCGACGGCAAGCACCCGCTCGCCCAGGTAATAAAATACCGAGAACGCTCCGGTCTCTGGGTTCCCGCGGACAATAGCAGCCTCAAAGCCGGTTGAGATCCCGACCATCTGCAGCTTCACATCGTACTGATCGGACCAGAACCACGGTACCTGTGAGTACGCGACTGGTTTTTCCAGCAGACTTGCCGCCGCTACTTTCGCTTGGTCCACGGCATTTTGCACGGATTCCAAACGGTGTGGGCGCTCGAACAATATATTGCGCTGCCAGGTGCAGTCGCCAGCCGCCACGACGGTTGGATCACGCGTGCATGCGAACTCATTGACAACGATGCCCCCCTCGCACGGGAGTCCTGCGGCAGCGGCTAATTCCAGGTTGGGGTGTACGCCGATCCCGACGACTACCAGATCAGCTTCAAGGTAGGTGGCGCTCGCCGTGGTGAGCCCCAGTGCGGAGGAAGTCGGAGCAAGAGCGGTGAGCGATTCACCCAACAGGAAACGCACTCCGCGTTGGTTGTGGACCGCTTCGAAATAGGCAGAGACGACGGGCGCCACCACCCGTGGCATCAGGCGAGTTTGCGCTTCTAATACCGTGACTTCCTTGCCCAGGGTCCGCGCGACTGCTGCGACTTCAAGACCGATGAAGCCACCACCAATGATCACAACCCGCCGCGCAGTCGCTAATCGCTCCCGAATCGCCTGCGCATCGGTAATGCCCCGCAGATAACACACCCGCGGATCCTCCGCCCCCGGCAGCGCCAGTTTGCGCACCCGCGCACCCGTCGTAAACGCGAGTCGATCGAATGCTGCCTGCTCGCCGTTGGCCATCGCTAGGGTGCGAGTCTGGAGATCAACCTGCGTCACGGCACAGTCAAGCCGCAGGGTTACTGCAAGTTTTTCGTAATGCGCGATAGGCCGAAAATTCAGTCGACTGGCCTCAAGGTCCCCTAACAAAAATTGCTTGGAGAGCGGCGGCCGCTGGTAGGGCAGCGAGCCCTCGTCGCCATACAGTATGACGGAACCCTCGAAGCCACCGCGCCGCAGTGAATCCGCGAGCTGCATCCCGGCTTGGCCGGCACCGATAATGGCAATCGAAGACATGAACTGCGCTGGAGCGAAGCCCTAGGTTTGACGATCGGGGATCTGCACCGTCAAACCGTCCAGTGAGGCAGATATTTTTAACTGGCAACTCAGACGGGAAGTCGCGGTGCGTGGTGCTGCCGTGCACTCTAGGAGATCGTTTTCGTTCGGACTCGCCGGTGCAAGCTGCGCTGCCCACGCCTCATCGACGATCACATGACAGGTCGCGCAGGCGCAGCCACCACCGCATTCAGCGACGATCCCGAGCACATCGTTCTGAATCGCGGCCTCCATTACCGACCAACCGGCCGGGCTCTCAAGTTCACGACGACTGCTATCGGGAGCAATAAAAATTACTTTTGGCATCGGTTACATATTCGGATAGTTCGGTCCGCCACCGCCTTCAGGGGTGACCCAATGAATATTCTGCGACGGGTCTTTGATGTCGCAGGTCTTACAGTGCACACAGTTTTGCGCATTGATTTGGAGGTGCTTGCTCCCGCTCTCCTCTACAAATTCGTAAACTCCGGCCGGGCAGTAACGTTGCTCGGGCCCCGCATACACCTCGAGATTTAGTCGAGTCGGAACACTGGCATCTTTCAAGGTCAGATGGCAGGGCTGGTTTTCTTCGTGATTGGTGTTCGACAGAAAGACCGATGAAAGCTTGTCGAAGGTCAGAACGCCATCGGGTTTGGGATAGTCAATCGGCTTGCACAGTGCCGCCGGTTTAAGGCTCGTGTGATCTGCCTTGTGCCGCAAGGTCCACGGTGCTTTGCCGCGAAAGAGATAGGTATCGATCGCGCCGTAGGCGATCGCCAGCCACAGGCCCCAACGGAATGCGGGCTTGATATTGCGCACCCGATACAGCTCGTCCCACAACCAGGTATTTTTCAGACGATGCAGATAGTCGATCGCTTCGGTACCGGCTTGCTCGCCGGCGCGCAATAATTTGAACACGGATTCCGCGGCAGTCATGCCCGACTTCATTGCCGTGTGGCTGCCTTTGATTTTCGGCAGATTCAAAAACCCTGCGCCATCGCCCACTAACAGGCCACCCGGAAACGTGAGTTTGGGAATTGATTGAAAGCCCCCCGCGCTGATTGCGCGTGCGCCGTAAGCGACCCGTCGCGCACCGGCGAATGTCTCGCGCATCGCAGGATGCGTCTTGAAGCGCTGCATCTCCTCGAACGGGCTTAAATACGGATTCTCGTAACCGAGCCCCAGCACAAAACCCACTGAAACGAGGTTGTTTTCAAGATGATAAAGAAACGATCCGCCATAAGTCGCCTGATCAACCGGCCACCCGATCGTGTGAATCACCCGACCTAGACGGTGCTGCTCGGGGCGGACTTCCCACAGTTCTTTCACGCCGAGACAAAAGACCTGCGGATCGATATCGCGGCGTAAATCGAAGCGCTCGAACAGCGTCTTCGTCAATGATCCGCGACAGCCTTCGGCGAAAATTGTCTGCTTCGCGTGCAGTTCCATGCCCGGCGCGAAGTTAGGTCCCTCGGCACCTTCCTTGGTCCGCCCCATGTCCCCGGTCGCGACCCCTTTGACCCGCCCATCGGCGTGATACAACACTTCCGCCGCGGCGAATCCGGGGTAAATTTCGACGCCTGCGGCTTCGGCCTGTTGCGCCAGCCAGCGGCACACATTGCCGAGGCTCACGATATAGTTGCCCTCGTTGTGCATCGGCGGCGGCGTCGGGAGGCGCAGCGCACGCCGCGCCGTTAGAAAGAGAAAGCGATCGTCGGTGACTGACGTGTGCAGCGGCGCGCCGAGCGTCCGCCACTCGGGAATTAGTTCATTCAAAGCTCGGGGTTCCATCACGGCGCCGGAGAGGATGTGCGCGCCGACCTCGGATCCCTTCTCGATCAAACATACTGTGAGTTCGTGATCGTGCTGGACAGCGAGCTGCCGCAGGCGGATCGCGGTCGCAAGTCCGGCCGGGCCTCCGCCCACAATCACCACGTCAAATTCCATCGCCTCGCGTTCCATCACCGAACCCCTTAGCCTACTTGCTCAAGGCGTCGATGAGGGCTGGGACTTCCTTGAAGAGGTCACCGACGAGCCCGTAATCCGCGACTTGGAAAATTGGTGCCTCTTCGTCCTTGTTGATCGCGACGATGACTTTGCTGTCCTTCATTCCCGCCAGATGCTGGATCGCCCCCGAGATCCCGATGGCGATGTACAGCTCCGGGGCCACGACTTTGCCAGTTTGCCCGACTTGATAGTCGTTAGGGACATACCCCGCATCCACCGCCGCACGCGAAGCACCCACCGCGGCACCCAGCACATCGGCAAGCTTCTCGATGATCGCGAAATTTTCGGCACTGCCAATACCACGACCGCCGGAGACGATGCGGTTCGCGGCAGCGAGTTCAGGTCGCGTCGATTTGGTCAGCTCCTCGCCTTTAAATTGCGATAAACCGAGATCCGGCCCAGCCGCCACCGTCTCGATTGTCCCAGCACCGCCAGTGGCAGCCACCGGGTCGAAACCCGTGGTGCGTACCGTAATGGCTTTGATGCGATCGAGCGACTGGACGGTTGCCACTACGTTCCCGGCGTAAATCGGTCGCACGAAAGTATCGTCGCTCACCACCCCGATGATATCAGAGAGTTGCGCGACATCCAGTAACGCGGCGATCCGAGGCATCACGTTCTTGCCATTGGTGGTGGCCGCGGCAAGCAGGTGCTGATAGTTCGTGGCAAGGGAAACCACGAGTGGTGCAAGGTTCTCGGCGAGGCCGTGAGCGTAATGCGGAGCGTCCGCGTGTAGCACCTTGGTGACCCCGGTGACTTGCGCCGCGGCAGCTGCGACTGCCTGGCATTGATGCCCGGCAACCAGGATATCAACCGTCCCGAGTTTGCTTGCGGCGGCGACTGCATTCAGAGTCGCGATGTTTAGCACGGTGTTGTTGTGTTCAGCGATTACAAGAGCACCCATGGCTTAAATTACCTTGGCTTCATTGCGAAGTTTTGCGACTAATTCCTGGACATCGGCGACTTTCACCCCGCCGGCACGCGCGGGTGGCTCGGCGACTTTCACCAGCTTCAAGCGCGGTGTGATATCAACCCCAAGATCCGCCGGACTCACCACATCCAACTGCTTCTTCTTCGCCTTCATGATGTTCGGCAGTTTGACGTAACGTGGCTCGTTTAAGCGCAAATCAGCGGTGACGATTGCCGGCAACTTCAGGGCCACGGTTTGCAGTCCCCCATCGACTTCACGCTTGACTTCGACGGTACCTTCGCCAACGTCAATCTTGGCGGCAAACGTGCCCTGTGGCCATCCTAGAAGGCCTGCGAGCATCTGCCCGGTCTGGTTCGAATCGTCGTCAATCGCCTGTTTGCCGAGAATGACTAAACCCGGCGCTTCTTTCGCGACCAGGGCTTGTAAGAGCTTCGCGACGGCTAACGGCTGCACTTCGTCATCAGTCTGCACCAGGATTCCCCGATCAGCCCCCATCGCCATCGCCGTACGCAAGGTTTCCTGGCACGCCGTAGGTCCAATGGAGATTGCGACGACCTCCGTTACCTTCCCTGCTTCCTGTAAGCGCAGCGCTTCTTCCACCGCGATTTCATCAAACGGATTCATCGACATTTTGACGTTCGCCAGATCAACGCCCGTGCCGTCTGATTTCGGGCGCGCCTTCACGTTGTAGTCAATGGCGCGCTTTACGGCCACTAGGATCTTCATCATTTCTCTCCAGGGTAGTCACGACGCCGTGAAGTCACGCGTTTCCTAAACGCATGACCACAGCGTTCGGCAGGGGTCTGAAATAGGAGCCGCATGATAACAATAAACGCTTGATCGAAAAAGACGAAGCCTTGTCCAATGGGGTATGAGTCTGAACAAAGGGCGTGAATCCAACGGAGTATGAGTCTGAAGGGGTAGCTGGGTTCGGTCATGATGCGAGGCATGGTGATCGATATGAACGACAAACAATTAGTGACGCCGGCCCAGTTGCAG
>SHZM01000036.1 GCA_009692265.1 Gammaproteobacteria bacterium | reverse complement strand
GGCCCACTGTGCAGACGATTGGGGCCAGCTCTGCCACGACGTTTTCAGGGTCGCTTAGTATCCTTGGTGCAATGGTGGATCTGTCTAGCGCATTTGGGCCTTCTTCGGTGCACCCGCTACTTCGGAACGAGGGTCTATACTTCGTCGATGGATAGTTATATTGCGCCATTCTTTGCGTCGTGTGCTGGGTGGCCCCAAACAGCAATCAAATAGGAATTAAAATTCAACACCTATGCGGCGACGCAACGAACAAGAGGCATGTTTGGGGAGGTGCCACCGCATGTGCCATCGTGCTGTTAATCCTGATAAATGCGCTCAGGGCTTCCGTCAGCAGCTTTATTTATTTCAATTTCTAGTATGGTAAGGCTGATCAGCTTATGGGGTTCAGGGGCGTTCCTATTCTTGATAGGTGCTGAGTTCGTTTTTTGTGTGCTGCCGGTTTCGACCCCTACTAAAGTCGGCTATTACACCGATGATTTGATTCTGACTTACCCTGCGCATCATCGCTTCGTATCTGCAACTGGTTGGAATCTCGAGAACGTCCAGTACCAACGCAGTAACAATTATGGCTATTTGACTTCCATCGAGTTCGAACCAGATGCTAACGCCATTGGCCTAGTTGGCGATAGCTTTGTAGAGGCCTCAATGCTGCGAGAAGATCAACGCCTCGCGGCCCAACTTTCTGCTCGAATTCACAATCGCACTATCTACCCGTTCGGTGGCCCTGGTTCAAGCCTGTTGGATTACGCCGAACGAATTCGCTTTGCCTATCAACGATTCGGGATTCGCAGATTCGTAGTGGTTCTCGAAAACAGGGATATCAAACAAAGTCTGTGCGGGTCCGCTAACAATCACGGCCCATGTTTGGAGCCGACAACATTGGCACCGATGAAGACCCTACGTGAGACGCCATCGCTCGCCAAACGCTTATTGCGACAAAGTGCCTTAGCTGAATACCTATTCTCACAGCAAAAACTACGTCGGCGCGGCTTATTCCGGCACTAGTTGAATCGTCGAAACCCGCGGTACCATTACCGGAGACACTGCAGGAGCAACCGCAAACTTCGCCTGGGGAAGTTTCTGCTGAGGTGTCAAGCGCGGTTCACCGCGCGTTTTTCGAACGAATCGCGCCCTATCCAATTGAACGCTTAGTTTTTGTGCTCGACTGCAATCGAAAAGCACTCAAATAGGGGAAAAAACGCCAGCAGCGAAACGAAGCGGCGTTTCATTGCGGATGCGCGGCATCACGGCACCGAAATCGTCGATCTGACCCAGACATTTAAATCTCATCTTGCCGCGACCGGATCTAAGCTGGAAGTTTCTCCTCGCGATGGCCACTGGAATCCGACCGCGATAGGGCTTGTCGCGAAGGCGGTTGCGGAGCAACTTTAGTTGACGCCAGAGAAAATCCACCTCGAGTTTTCGGCTAACACCTCGCGATCGCGTTCCCGCTCATCTTGGTGCTGAACAGGACGAACAATTGGCACGGTTCGTCTGTCTCTACTCGCCCTGAGATATTCGTATTCCGTTTTGCCTGGGTTTTATTTATGACTCGTCGGTACGTACGACATGGCAAAACTTCGGCGCGACAAAACGAATGCAAAGAACGGTGCGTTGTTCGGCGAAAATTTGCCGACCGTTTAAGGGTCTCTGCGATGTCAGCTTCTAA
The DNA here is from genome assembly GCA_009692265.1 of Gammaproteobacteria bacterium. Lineage (GTDB taxonomy): Bacteria > Pseudomonadota > Gammaproteobacteria > CAIKBL01. The sequence continues at coordinate 32,244 of SHZM01000036.1, read as the reverse complement.
TTGTCGGAGCTAGCGCCCACCAGATACGTCGATAAAGCTGCCGACCGTATAAGAAGCCTCGTCCGACAGCAGCCATAAAATGGCTTTGGCGACTTCCTCTGGATAACCGCCACGACGCATTGGTACTGCGTCTTTCAACCGATCAACACGCCCGGGTTCGCCGCTACTCGCATGAATATCGGTGTAGATGATACCTGGGCGGACGGCGTTAACGCGGATCCCTTCGGTTGCAACTTCTTTGGCGAGTCCTAAAGTGAAGGTATCGATTGCGCCTTTCGACGCCGCGTAGTCCACGAATTCGCCGGGTGAGCCGAGGCGTGACGCGGCTGAGGAGACGTTAACGATCGCGCCGCCGTGACCGCCGTGTCGGGTCGACATTCGCTTCACCGCTTCCCGCGCGCATAGAAAGCTGCCGATCACATTGGTGGCAAAGACGCGGGTCAGGCGCGCGGCGTTCATTTCATCGCAGCGCATTCTAAGATCTGCGATACCGGCATTGTTTACTAGTGCCGTTAACGTCCCGACTTCGCGGTCCGCGGTTTCAAACAAACGCAGGACATCCGCCTCGACTGCGACATCAGCTTGAACGGCGAGGGCGGTGCCACCGGCGCGCTCAATTTCAGTGCAAAGTGCGACAGCTTCGTTGCACGCTTTGAGAAAACTAAAAACGACTGAGTAGCCCGCGGCGGCCGCGAGTCGCACGCTTGCAGCGCCGATGCCTCGGCTGCCTCCCGTGACTACGACAATTTTATTCATGGAGTTTCCTGAAACTGCCGCAGCTACTTAGATCACGGGTGCAGTGAACGGCCGGAGAGCGGTGGTTGAGCTTAAGAGGCGCCGGATAGTAAAGTTGCTATCCGGCTGGCATTTACTGCCGTTTTTTATTACCAGCGTATTGGGAACTCATCCAGCGCAACGAGCACGCTACGCCACCGGCAAAGCCTAACGTGATACGAAAGCGTTGGCTAGCGCAATGTACGAGGGGTTATCGCGATGGTTGGGATCCTATTCATCCGGACCGTTATTCGCGATCCGCCACATGTAGATCGCAAGAAACGAACGATAGGGCGCAAACAGGTTGGCGGCGGCTTCAAGATCGTAGCGTTCTTGAGTGGCGACAAAGCGTTCGAAGGTTTTGCGCACGGAAAGGTCCCCGAGCGGCCAGATATCCGGTTCATGAAAATAGAACATCGACACCATATCGGCCGTCCACGCGCCTATCCCCCACAGGGCGGTAAGTGCCTGGCTTCGCTCAAACGGGTTCAAGCGCTTTAATTTGCGTTCGTCGAGCGCCCCGTCGGCCTCGGCGGCGCGAAGACCGATCAGTGCCTTCACTTTGTTGTTGGATAACCCGCACGCGCGCAAGGTTTCATGATTCTGCTCGGTACAGAAGTCGAGAACCCGACCCTTGGCGCTCCCGGCGGTTTCTACACGCGCCCAAATCGACCGGGCCGCCAAGGTCGACAACTGTTGACCCACGACGATCCGAGCCAGATGAACCCCGAGATCGGTACTGGTGCGGCGCTGGTACCCGATCGGCCCAATTGCGCTGATTTCGCGCGCCAGCGTCGGCGAAAAACGTTTGGCCGCGGTCTTAAAAGTTGCGTGAAGTTCGGGAGTAAGCTGGCGCATAAGGGTGCAAGCCGGGAGTTAGGGGGCCCAGATGATAACAACGAATGCGCGCGCTGCTTCAACTCGCGGCTAAAGCCAGTAGAATGTCCCAAGGTGCCCTGACCACCATTGAATCACGAGGAGCGAACTATGGGCTGGCAAAAGAAAATCCTACGCGTCAATCTCACTGCCGGAACCTGCACTCACGAGCCGCTCAACATGGCGTGGGCTCAGCAATACTTGGGGTCACGCGGGCTGGCGACCAAGTATTTGATGGAAGAGATCGACCCTAAAGTCGATCCGCTAAGTCCGGACAATAAACTTGTGATCGCGACCGGGCCGCTCACTGGTACCATCGCGTCCACTGGTGGTCGGTGGACAGCAGTGACCAAAGGTGCTTTAACTGGTGCGATCGCCAGTTCGAATTCGGGCGGTCAGTTCGGTGGCGAGCTGAAGATGGCCGGCTACGATCTAATTATCTTCGAAGGCCGTTCGTCCCAACCGGTCTATCTCTACATTCAAGACGATGATGCGCAGTTACTATCGGCCGACGGCCTGTGGGGTCGCTCGGTGTGGGAAATCGAGCCTGCGATCAAGCAACGCCACAACGATCCCTTAATCCGGATCGCCTCCATCGGCCAAGCAGGTGAGTACGGCTGTCGCTACGCCTGCATCGTCAACGATCTCCACCGTGCCGCTGGCCGCTCTGGAGTCGGGACGGTAATGGGCTCAAAGAATCTCAAGGCAATCGCGGTACGTGGCACTAAGGGAGTCAAGCTCCACGATCCCGCGAAGTTCTTCGCCGCGGCTAAAATCGCCACTGCGGCGCTGGCCAGTAACAAAGGCCGCAAGGGGATGACCTCTGACGGCACCATCGCGATGATGGATGTCACCGGAGCATTCGGCGCGCTGCCCACGCGGAATAATCAGCAGGTGCAATTCGAAGGTGCGCATAAGCTCAATGCCAAGGCGATGAAGTCGCCGAACGAGAACGGGCACACCAATTTGATTCAAAACGGTGCCTGCTTTTCATGCACGATCGGCTGTGGCCGAATCTCGCATATCGATCCCCAACATTTTTCGGTCAAGGACAAACCACAATACCAAAAAGCCTCCGGCGGTCTCGAATACGAAACGGCGTATGCCCTGGGTTCGGCCGTTGGGGTCGATGACATGGACGCTGCAACGTATGCCGGTTTCCTGTGCAATGAATATGGCATGGACCCAATTTCCTTCGGTGGCTCGCTGGCTGCGGCTATGGAGCTTTATCAAGTCGGTGCGATCACCAAAGCGGAGACCGGCGGCGTCGATCTCGTCTGGGGCAACGCCGAAGCGCTGTGCCTAATGGCTGAGTTGACGGGTAAAGGCGAGGGCTTTGGTCGCGATATCGGCATGGGTTCGAAACGGCTCACTGAGAAATACGGGCGGCCCGAATTGTCGATGGCTGTTAAAGGCCAAGAGTTCGCGGCGTACGATGGTCGCGCAATGCAGGGCATGGGCCTGGGTTATGCCACGAGTAACCGGGGTGCCTGCCACCTCCGTGCGAATCCGTATGCGAGCGACTTCACCACCACCGAGACCAAGGACAAGCCGGAAGTGGTCCGCACAACCCAGGACTTGATCGCGGCGATCGATGCCTCTGGTCTGTGTCTGTTTACCGCGCACTCCGGTGGAACCCCGGAGCACTATGCGACCCAACTCGATGGCGCGTGCGAAGGGGGCTGGGATGTTGCGAGGCTTAACGAGACGGGTGAGCGGATCTGGAATCTGGAACGCCAGTTCAATCTGGCGGCGGGACTAACCGCGAAGGATGACACCTTGCCCAAGCGGATCCTCGAAGAGCCGGCGCCGAGCGGGGTCGCAAAGGGTCTCGTCAGTCAGCTCAAGGTAATGCTGCCCGAGTACTACAAACAACGCGGTTGGAGCGAAGACGGGAAACCGACGGCGGCCACGTTGGAACGCTTAGGAATGAGCTAGTTTTGCAGGTCAACGTCAAGCTTCTCGGATGGATGCGCGAATTTCTAGGCGATGGGATCGCGCATTTTGATGACAAAGACTTTGAGCTCGCCGAAGGGCATACCTTAGGCGAGCTCATTAATACTCTCGGGTTTCGCACGGAGACCCCGTTCATGACAATGCAAAACGGAGATCGCGTTGTCGACTCGGTGCTCGACACCACCGTGATTAAGGACGGCGATAAAATCGTTTTCGTTCCACCCCTCAAGGGCGGTTAGTGCCGATCCCCAATCGGCTGCGCAAAGGCATCGCGGGTCAGCGCTTCGAGGTTGTCGCCCGTTAGTGCGTTCAAGAACGCGACCAACTCCCCTATTTCCAGGTTGGTTAAATACAACGGTGCAATCTTAGGATCCAGTCCCTCGTTCGCGATCCCTCCCTGGTTATAAAACCTAACAACATCGGCCAGGGTCGCGAGCGATCCATCGTGCATGTAGGGCGCGGTATGCGCGACGTTGCGTAAAGACGGCGTGCGAAATTTCCAGCGATCGGACGGCTCCTGGGTGACTTCGTAACGACCTAGATCATTGACGGGCGGTTCGTTAAGACCGGCACTGGCTTCCGCTTTAAGGTTCATCACGAGGCCGGGCCCGACGATGACGTCACTGGCCGGCTTCTTGCGCATCGAGCGCTCAAAGCCAAGACCTGTATTGTGTAACTCGCGATCGGTTAATAGCGCGAAAGTCTTATCGATCGTGTGGCACGCGACACAGCGTGCCTTGCCGCGAAAGAGTTCGAAGCCGCGCTGCGCCGATGGGGCCAGTGCCGCGGTATCGCCACCGAAATACCATCGATCGAACACGCTATTGCCGGAGACGAGTGTACGTTGGTACGCCGCGAGCGCCGCGCCGAGAGTCTCCATCGTGATCCCCTGGTCGGGAAATACCCTGGCAAATTCGGCTGCGTAGTCCGCAAGCCCGGTGACTTTATCCAAGACGAACCCAACCGCGGGATTTCCCATCTCATTCATCGCCAATAATGGACCCCACACCTGTTGTTCGAGTCGCGATTCGCGCGCGTCATGGAACAGTCGGTGCTGATAGCCAACATTAAACAGCGACGGCGCATTACGCTTCACGGACCGACCCTCGATCCCGATCGGTGTTTTCAGTTCCTGATTGGTAAAGCCCTGATCAGGGAGGTGGCAGCTGGCGCACGCAATCGTGTCGTTATGCGAGAGTCGACGGTCGAAGAACAGTCGCCGACCAAGCGCCGCATGGGAGGGCAAGGGAACCGGTCCGTTGAGCGCGGAGAAAGGCGGTAAGCCGAGTGGCGGGGCGTCAAAATTCAGCGGAGTGCGAGGAAATGCTCCTCGCGCCGAAATCGCGCGTGATTGCGTTTGATAATCGTGATTTTCGTAACCAGTCTTATCGTCCCCGGCTCGCGCGAGGTGCGACTGTGGCTTGATGGGCGTGGGATCTGGGGTCGCTAAGGTCAGAGTCTTTAGATCCGCCAGTACGACTTCGGGTCGCAAATAGGCGGCGCTGTATTCGTTGCGAATCTGTCCCTGAGAGTCGAGCAGAAACACCCGTAACTGGTGTGAAAAGGCATAACCGTCTGGGTCTCGCTGAATCGTCTGCCCATAACTCGCCAGAATCGGCGCAAGCGCGGCTTCATCTTTGGTGGTGACGAATTTCCAATCCATTTCGGGGCGACGGAATGATTTTGCGTAAGCAGCAAGGACTGCTGGAGTATCGCGAACGGGGTCGAAACTGAAGGTCACAAGTCTCACACTGGACCGTAGCGCGGGATCGCGCAGCACCTGCCGGCCGACCTGGCTTAAGACGAACGAGGCGAGCGGGCAGCCGTCAGGATCAACGCAGTGGGTGAAGACAAAACTGAGGAGAACGATTCGCTCGTCATAGATCGCGTGCAGGCTGCTGGTAGCGCCGGTATCGTCGAGCACCGCACCGTCGGCGGCGGCACTGACGACCGGTAGCTCGTACGATCCAGGTATCGGCGCTATGAAACCATCCGCTGCGGGCGCGGTACGTTGGGTACCGCCGTGCATATCCTCGTGTGCGTCTAGCGTGCACGAGACTATGAGCAAGCTAGCTAGTACCGCGTAGAGCAGGCGGTTCCGCACGCGCTGGAAATGGATTACTCGCGTGCGGCGAGTCCCGTTCTAGCGGCGGTTGGTGCCTTGGCGAATAAGGCATAGGCGCCAGCCGTCATCTGATGCGGTCGGCCCAGTTTCTCGGCGACGAAGTTCACATTGAACCTAGGCTTCAGCGCTTTGCCGTCCCAGTCATAGGCTTTAAAGTACTGCACATCGCCTTCCGGACCCTCGGTCTTGTCCCAATTCGCAAGCAGTGACGACGTGAAGTACACGCGTTTGCCGTCCCAGCTTTGGGAGACCATGTTCAACTGTTCGCCGATCTTCTGGCTGTAAATTTTTTTCGGTGCATGCGGATCGGAGATATCAAACAAGTGCGCCGTCCCGTCATTCCAGGTGTCAACCCATAGCCGGGTGTCGTCGGCCGAAATCGAAATATCCACAGGCAGCGGGATCTTGGCGGCATCGCCGATATCGGCAACCGCCTTAGCCTGCCATTCGCCGTTACCATCCCGATGAATTAACCAAATCTTGGAGGTCAGCGCGGTGGTGGTAAAGCAATAATCGTGATCGACTCCCCACGCGCAACGGATTTCAAGCGGCGCGCCCGGCACATCGAAAATCTTCTTCGGCTTACGAGTATGGAGATCCCACACCACCACGGTGTTACCGAAGCGCTTCATGGCTTCGGCGTCACCCATCATCTTGCCTAAGTTCATCATGTAATTGTTCCAACCCGTAAACGACGACGTCAACATGACGTTCAAGCGGGGTTGGACGCGGACGTCATAGCTATAACCGTCCGCAATCTTGCCTGATTTCGCGGCACCTTCGAGGGCGTCGTCGGTCGGCATCCAGTGGGTTGTGAGGTACTCGCCTTCGTTACTGTATTCGGCCATGCCCGAGCGGCCGCCGTGATCCTGGTTGTTCGATAAACCAGTGATCAACATCCGGCCCGGCATTGCGTAAAACGTATGAGGCCCGACCACGCCTTTCGTGGCAGCGACGAAATCGGTAATGGTTCTAACCAGTTTCGGCTTCGCCGGATCGCTATGCACATCGAAAATGAAGATGGTGCTGGTATCCAGACCACCGGCCCAGAGGAAGCGGCGATCGTCAGTAAAGCCGGAATGATGCGCTTCATTACGGCCGCCAACCGACAGTGAGTTGGTAACCTTGCCGTAGGTTTTCGAGGAAGGGTTCACGTCGACTGTGACGAGCTTGTCCTGTTCGTCCCCTAGACCCTGGACGCCCAAGGTCCAGATGTACATGAAATCTTCTTGCCCAACGATTTTCGCCATGTAGGGCGAATAGCAGGTTTCATCCGCGCTCACCACGGGACTGAGCCCTAGCGTGAAAGTTGCGAGCGCCGAAACCAGTAGCGCGCGAGTGGCTTTTAGTGTCATGAGACCTCCTTAATACTGCTGCCGACGTGGGGAGCGCGCGGGCATTCTAACGCGTTGTCAGGCGCCAACCATAGCGGAATTTTCGCGTTAACCGAACGGTCGCCACATTAACAGTAGCTTGGGCATCAACGTTAGTGCCGCGAGTATCGCGATCGTCATCGCGACCGTCGTGAGCAAGCCGAACAATATGCTTGGAATAAAATTCGACAAGACCAAGATCGAGAACCCGACACATACCACTAACGTGGTGTAGAAACCGGCCTTAGCGATGCTTGAGTGGCATTGATACATCGTCTTCAATCCGTCACCTAGGCGAGCGTATTCGAGTTGATAACGATATAAATAATGGATGCAATCTTCGACCGCGATCCCCATCGTCAAAGCCGCAATCATGATTGTCATCATGTCGAGCGGCACCCCCGCCCAACCCATGAAGCCGAGCACGCATATGGCGGCGAGCAAATTCGGGAGCACGCCGATAATCGCCGCACGAATATTTCGGAACAGAACACATAAGGTAAGCACCACACCGAGCATTGCGCCGCCGATGGATTGAATTTGCGACGAATACAGACTCTGCAACATGTTGTTGTAGAGCACGAGTAGACCAGCGACTTCGTAGTCCGTAGTCTTGAGATGAAGATCTGTCGTCAACCCGGTGCGAATGTGTTCAATGAGCGCCTGTCGGCGCAAGCCCGGGGTCGAATCCAGAATGCGTAGCGAAATGCGAGCCTCGTCGTCCTCAATGGAAATATAGGGCGACAGCATTTCGCGCTTCAGGTGCTCGGGAAGGCGTTTGTAAATAACGTTTAATTCGAAGGGATCGAGCTCACGACCTTTGTTCAAGTCTTCAGCAACGCGAACTAATGACGCAAGAGATGTGACCTTGCCGACGCCCGGGATTTTTTCAAGATAGTCATGCACCTGCTTAATGCGGTCGACTTTTTGCGGCGTGAACCAATATTCCGATTTGGCGGCGGGCTCTTCATCCGCATAGAACTCGGCAAGCTCACCACCTTCAGAGGTCTCATCGGCCACGGCTTCCGGCGGTGGAAACTTCAGGATTATGTCCAACGGCGTGGTACCGCCCAGGGTTTCGTCAACTTTCTTCAGTCCTTGATAAATTTCGGTATCACTTTTGAAATAGCTGATAAAGCTGTTTTCGACTTCGAGCCGGGTAACGCCCAGGCCGCTAATGATTGCAATAACGATGGCGATGCCAACCACCGCGCGGCCATGTCGATCCGTTATGCGTGCCAACACTTCGGTGAAGCCGAAGCTCCCATCGTCATGCGTCCGTGATTCTCGTTTGCTCATCAACAACATGAGGGCGGGGACCAAAGTAAACACGACGCAATACAGCACGAGCAGGCTCACGGTCATCATCCAGCCGAAATCAATAATCGGTTTAATATCGCTTGTAACCAGCGACGCAAAACCGATGATTGAGGTTAGCGATGTGTACAGGCAGGGACGCGCCATGTCGTGGGACACGCCTTGAACAAGCTGATATTGAGTCCAGGTCGGGTGTTCTTGCACAAGTTCGCGATAGCGGACGATCAAGTGAATGTTGATGGAGATCGTAAGAATCAACGTAAGTGCAATGAAGTTGGACGAAATAACCGTTAGATGCCAGCCGACGTGTCCTAGTAAACCGAGGATCAACGCAGTGCAATAAACGCAGGTGATCATAGGGGTCAGCACCCATCGGAATTCGCGAAATATATAGCCCAGCATGCCGATCGCGAGCACCATCGCGCCGATCCCAAAGATGACAATATCGGCGCGGACAAACGAAATCATGTCGTCGGCGATCATCGAGATCCCACCGAGATGAATTTCCGCGCGTGAATTGAAGCGTTCCAGCAATTCCCGCAAGCCCGCCAACGCAGCGTGGTTAGCGAGATCTACCCGATCCTTCTCGCGTTTATAGAGCGGCTCAATTTGCGCCAGGTGAGCGATTTCGCTGGCGTCCAAGGTGCCGGTAGCGCGCTTATAGAGCAGGTCACCGCGCGCTAGTTCTAGCGCGCGAAATTCCGGAACGTCCTCCAGGATTACACGCATTGCCGTGGTTTTTGCATCGGGGCTCACGACCACATTGCGATACAACGGGCTTTCAGTAAGTTCCTTGCGCGCGTTATACAGATTGACATCGGGTGACTCGAGAGTGCGGTACTTGGTAACGACCTCCGAAAGCTTTCCAGGAATGTTTTTCACGAGTGGAACATCAAGTAGGGTGACCACCGAAGATACCGCGGGAAATTCTTTCAATGCCTGGCGTAGCTCAGTCAACAACTTAAACGTCGTGGGAGCGAATAAGTCCTCGTTTGGGGTGACGGTGACAAACAAAAATTCGCGAGAGCTGTAGCGCTTGGACAGCTCACGAAAATGCTTTAGCTCGGGGTCACTCTCCAATAGAAGGGAATCAGCGGAGGCATCAAGACGGAATTGTGGTAATCCGAGCGCGAACAGCGCGAGCGTAAAACACAGGATCAACAAAGTCAGCCGCGGCTGTTGCAGGACGAAGCGATCGTAGAAATCAACCAGCGTCGGTCTCATGTGGGAGAGAGAAGTATTGTTCAGTTATGTTCGGACGAAGAGTCACCCCTCCGCGCACGCGCGCCATCTATAGATGATGAATGGCGGCGGCGCATGATAGCCTGAAGTTCGGCTTCTCACTATCGGTGATCGTGGGTCCGCAATAGGGGGGATACTGAGGGCATTACTTAGGTGTGCGTTGCCCGGCGATGTACTCGCGAAGTACCCAGTGCCATCATGCGTAGGAGTAATTCGCAGCGAGGTAGATTCCGTGTCGGCCATTGGATTCGCAACCGAAGTCGGGGACTTTTTCGCGGAACTTGCACGACTTGCTGGCGAGGCGGTGCTTCCCTACTTCCACACCGCGCTGGAAGTCGACAATAAAGCGCGCGAGGGGTTCGATCCCGTTACCGCCGCCGACCGCGCCGCTGAGCAGTCGCTACGCAGCGCGATTTCGCAGCGCTATCCGAGCCACTCAATCCTCGGCGAAGAATTTGGCGAGCAGCTCGGCACTTCGAGCTTACGGTGGATTATTGACCCGATCGACGGCACACGTTCGTTCATGTCCGGGATCCCGATCTGGGGGACCTTAATCGGCCTGTGGGATGGCACAATGCCCTTGTACGGGATGATGAGTCAGCCGTACATCGGTGAGCGTTACATCGGCGGCAATCGTGAAACCCACTGGCGGCGCGGCGCCGAAAGTCGAATATTGACCACGCGTGCAACAACAAGTCTGAGGGCGGCGACCCTGTTCGCGACGGCTCCTGAAATGTTCGGACCTGACAGCGAGGCACCCGCCTTTAAGCGCTTATCGGAGCAAGTCCGAATGACGCGCTATGGCGCTGACTGTTACGCCTACTGCGCGCTGGCCGCGGGCCAACTTGATTTAGTCGTCGAGGCCGGACTGGGGTTTTACGATATCGCAGCTCTAATTCCGATTGTCGAAGGTGCCGGTGGTGTGGTTACTGATTGGCAAGGGCGCGCCGTGACCGGAGGCGGCCGAATCATTGCGGCCGCGAACCCGGTAATCCACGCGCTCGCGCTGGCTGCGCTAGGGGACCCTTAACGGGCGGACAGGTCGGAATATTCAGATAACGTGGCTCCGATCAACATTATCACTCCAGCCCCTGCGCGTACGTGCGGGCGATTGAGCCGATTTGTGCCGTTATTTTTCTTGGCCGTGCTTGCCAGCGGAACAAGCGTCGCATCGGCGGCGACAATCTCAATGGCGCCAGAAGCGCAGCAGTATGCCGCTTTGGTTGAGTTGGTCCGCACCGGTGATCTCGAAGGTAAACGGTTGTACGCACAGATCGCACTCGCCGAATTAATTCGCGCGAACCGATTTGAGATCGAGCGCGCGCGGCAACTCAACCCGGAGTATCGTGCACAGGCGCAGTGGGAAATCGGCGCGCAGGCCTATGTTTTGGATCTTGAACAGATCGCGGCGGCGATCCCAACCGCCGGGCGACTAGAAGTTATATACGAAGCCTATGGTGTTGTAAGATTGAGCATCGATCAAGCGCAGGTTATTTTGAGTACTCCGCGGCTATCGCAACAGTCCGTGCTAGATCACTCGATACTTGAAGCCGCCTGTGAAGTGGTCGTCTGTCCCGAGTCGCCAACGTCGTTAGCGACTGCGATCGCGGTGCAGGCACGCGAGATCCGCCATGAATGGAGCTTTAGCGATCAAGATCCGCCAATGCTGTCGGCGTCCGATGGACTGCGTTGCGTGTTTGCCGACAACCAGCATTTACAGTTAAAAGAAATTGCCTGTGATGCCTTGATGCAGGAGCTCCGGTTAACCGCCGAAGGATTACGCGCACTGGTCCAACATGGTGGTTGGATTAACTGGCGTGCTTTTAAAATCGTGCAGCTGGAAAACGGGCACGGCCAACAGGTGATCTTTGACAGTACCGGGACAAGTTTCGACCTCGCCTTGCCGCAGCTGGGCACTCTTGAGAGCGTTTGGCGGGGTGCCATTCCCTGGTTGCAGGCGCGGTTACGCGGTTACCGTGCAACTTACTTGATTAAAGTCCTTGCGCGCGTGGCATATTCCGAACCCTAGGGTGATCGCCTCACGATTTTTTCGCGCTAACGCTAAATTTTAATAGCAAAGTGAGTAGGTGTATGAAAATTTTCCGCTGCATTGTCGCCGTTGGGCTATGGGTAGGACTGCTCGCGTCGGCGAACGCGGATCAACGCTACCAAGCCGTGTCGATCGGTTCGGGCGCGGATTTTGGAACGGAGAAAGCGCTGATCCTTGATACCGTTGCCGGGCACATGTGGATCTGGACCGAAAGCCCGGCGACCGAGGACGAGCCGGGTGGGCGCTACATTATCTATCAAGGTCTGCTTGTTCCAGGCAACGAAATCGGCGATGTGGTGTTGAAACAGGAATGGCCACAACCGATTCTTGCTCCACCTAACGGTACCAAGTAAGACACGAGTCCGATGAAATTGGGTGGCAGGCGGGCGGTGGTCACAGGCGCGAGCTCTGGGATCGGGCGAGCGGTCGCGTGCGCACTTGCCGGGGAAGGTGCTGCAGTGATTGTTAGCTATTGCCATTCGCAATCGGCGGCAGAGGCCTGTGTCGCGGAAATTCGCGAGCGCGGCGGCACTGCGCACGCCGTTGCCGCCGATGTCACCAGTTCCGCCGCCATTCGAAGCCTGGTAACTGACGGTTGCCATCGGCTCGGTGGTATCGATCTGTGGGTGAACATGGCTGGGGCGGATATTTTGACCGATGCCGGCGCCGAGCTCGCCGACGAAGAAAAACTAGTGCGTTTGCTCGACACGGATCTGCGCGGCACGATTCTTTGCTCGTGGGCGGCGGCCGACGAACTCTCTAAGCATCCCAACAGTTGCCTCATCAATACCTCCTGGGATCTTGCATTGCATGGGATGGCTGGTCGTAATCCGGAGATGTTTGCGGCGACCAAAGCAGGCATCACCGGTTTTACCCGCGCGCTCGCGCGTTCACTTGCACCCAAGGTTAGGGTGAACGAGGTCGCCCCAGGCTGGATTGAAACCGAATTTGCCCGGACCACGATGAGCGCTGATTACCGCGCCGGGGTAATCAGCAGCACACCTTTGAAGCGCTTCGGACAACCTCAAGACGTGGCCGATGCCGTGGTGTTCTTAGCCTCGAACGAAGCAGCTTTTATTACGGGCCAGACCTTAATGGTGAATGGGGGCGTGGTGAGTTAGGCTGGGTTACAGGGTAAAACGGTTGTCGCCCGTTGGGTTCCCTTCGCGATCAAAGCTACGCTCGACGAATCGCAACATACCCTCGCGATGACGAAGTACCACCGTCGAACACCGCGTGCCGTAGCCAGCGCTACGGACAAAGATCGTCTCATCCAGTCGCAAATCAGGCAGTAACTTATTTTCTTCTTCGGCTGAATCAGCATCACGCAGCATAGCCATGAGTGCTGTTTCGAGCGGATCTCCACCCAAGGTCGTGAAGCCTGCGAAGGCAGATTTCAGTCGACTAACTTTTGGCCATTCGTGGTCCAATTCGGTATTACTCATGCCATACACACCAGCGACGAGTTCGCGAGTCCCGGCCTGCGACCACCAATGCAAGGTTTGGGTATCTTCGATAAGTAAGTTACAGCCGGCGTAATTCGCGGCCAGCGGCGAAATTTTACTGAGATATTCGTGGGTCGTGTGCGGATGATTGAGAAAATCCCTGACTAAGTGGCCGCGTGAAAACCGGTTCGAGGGCGCAATGCCGCCGCGTAAATTAGTGACCGCGGCAAAGTGGCCTGCAGCATTGACGCCTAACCAAGTGCCGCCTGCGTTTAAATCGCGTCCCGCCAACAGGGTTGGCGTCTCCCGCCAAAACTGCGCGTGCGCAGTCGGGCGATCGTAAAACTCGTCACGATTCGCGGCGACGATCAGGTCATAGTCGGGATGAGCATGGTAGGCGAGCAGGAGGACGCACATGGCTCAAGGGGATTCAGCGAATTGATCAGTAATGAACGAGGGAATGGACCGGGTAGGCGCTCAGCAGCTTCCTACCGTGTAAGAAATCCAGTTCGACGACGAACGCGCAGCCCGCGATGCGGGCTCCGTTGCGCGTAATCAGTTCACAGCTAGCCGCGGCGGTTCCACCGGTTGCAATCAAATCATCTACCAACAAAACGGTATCTTGGGCCGCGACTGCATCGATGTGCATTTCCAATGCCGCCTTCCCATATTCTAGTGAATAGCCAACTTGGTAGGTGCGATAAGGCAATTTGCCAGGCTTCCGGAGTGGAATAAATCCGGCGTTGAGCGCGGCCGCGACCAGACTCCCGAAAATAAAGCCGCGTGCTTCCATCCCCGCGACTAGGGTGATTCCGGCCGTCTGATACGGGGCCGCGAGTGCATCGGTGACTGCGCGCAGAAGTGCCGCATCCGCCATGACAGGTGTCAGATCCTTAAACAGTATCCCAGGAGTCGGGAAATCTGGAACATCGCGAATAGTCGCTTTTAGGCGGTCCACACTATCGTCCTCGGGTTAGGGTCGAAACCCGTTGCTGGTTGCGTCTAAGTTGGTTTGGAGACCAACAATTCCTGGCCGAGCTTAAGTGCGCTTGGACTACGCAAGTTATTCCACGCGACTAGTTGGGCGATCGTTACTTTAAAGCGGCGAGAGATCGTCCATAGGGAGTCGCCCGACCGAACCTGGTAGCGTTGGGCGGTGGCGGCAGAAACGCGTGACGACTCGCGAGCGACGGAAGCTGCAGGCGCCAAGACTGTTAGTGGTTGGCCGAGCCGCAGCGGGCGCGTACGGCTGATGGCATTCAGGCGTTCCAAATCACTAACGTGCATATCGAATCGCCGTGCAATCAGCCACAGCGAATCTCCCTTTTGCACGTGATAGGTGTCTCGCGCAGAATAGTTTCGGGCGATAAACGGCGAATCCACTGGCGTCGCATGCGGCAATGGGGAGGGTTCTAAATTCTGGGCGAGCGCGGCGACATTCGGCTCTATGTTTGCTGGAACCAGAATTCGTTTGGGTAGATTTGGGCCCGTATGCCACGATTTAAAGGCAGGATTCAATGTTTGGAAAGTCGCCTGATCTATCTTGGCGACTTGGGATAGGCGGCGCAAATCGGTCGGTTTGCGCAAAACGACGGGCTTAAAGTATGGTTCGTCAGGGACCTTGGCGAGGTTCAAACCAAACGCTTTTGGGTCCCGGAAAATTTCATTCAAGGCTAGGGTTCTAGCAACCAGCTGGCGAGTTTCCCGCCGCAAATCGAGTGACCAAAAATCCGTTGGTCGGCCTAGGCGCCGATTTTTCTCTAGGGCTTTTTCAATACTTCCCCAGCCGGCATTGTAGGCCGCAACTGCGAGCAACCAATCGCCATCAAAACGCGCCATCAGATCCGCAAGGTAATCAGTCGCCGCCCAGGTGGACGCGACGATGTCTAAGCGTTCGTCTAGCCAGGCGTTTTTCGCTAATCCCAATTTCGTACCAGTCGCCCCGATGAACTGCCATAATCCTGCCGCGCCATACGGAGATACGACGTCGGCCCGGTAGCCGCTTTCAAGCAGTGGGATATAGAGGGTCGCGATCGGCAAGTCCCGCCGACGCACTTCGGTCCAGATAAAATGCAGGTAAGGTGTTGCCCGCGTCGCGGATTCGCGTAAATACTTCCGCTGACCGCGATACCAGGTAAGTGCTTGTTGGACTTCAGGGCGTGAAAGATCGCTAGGGACCGTGGCATCCGCGATCGCGGCCCATAGGTCACTGGGAATGGTCGGTCGATGAAGTTTAGGGCGCGGAGTCTGGCGTTGCTCGGTGAGCGCGGGTTTCACCACAGGTTTAGGCGGCACGGCCTCAGCCGGAACCACGTCGGAAGTAGTCTCAGCGGGTGCTTGGTGGTCCCAGCGCACGAGGTTTTGCCAGGAACATGCGCTACAGAAGAGAGTGATAACAAACACGCCAGTAAGGCGGTGGTGTGAGTTCCTTCTAGTCATTGCCATATGCTAGGGAAGCGGGTGAGGTGCGGTCAACCTGTGGTGCATTTTCATTGCGGCTGAGCGAACAATGTGTGACACCAATCCACTGTCTCGAATTTCGAGTTGCGAATGCATGAATGCACCGAAGATTAACGAACTCAAATGACTAACTCGCCGCCCAGCAGATACCGGGGTAGGCGGTGCTATGCCGGGTAACTTATCGCCGGACAGTTTAAGCAGTGGGATTGGTCTACGTCGCTGGTTCGCGACGGCGCCTGGTGCGGCGGTCGCAATCCTTGAACAGCAGAGCGCGCGTGAGATTTTGGCCGACTTGTTCGGCTATCACATCCTTCAGCTCGGTGATCCAAGCCCTGTAACGTTACTTGAACACAGCCGGATCTCTCACCGCGTCGTGATCGCCGGGTCCGTCGCAGAGGGTGAAAAAGTCTCGCTCCTCGCGACTCCCGATCAGCTACCGATTGAGCCTAACTCGATTGACGTGGTGGTCCTACCCCATACTCTAGACTTGGCGAGCAACGCGCACGGTGTCTTGCGCGAGACCGAGCGGGTCTTGATCGGTGATGGCTATGTCGTCATCCTGGGCTTCAATCCGTGGAGCAGTTTTGGTCTGTGGCGACACGCGCTCGGTTGGCGTGGGCATGCGCCATGGTCCGGTCGATTTTTAAGCCTCGCTCGCCTCAAGGATTGGTTAGGGTTACTTGGCTTTGACATCGAACGCATCGAGCGCACCTCTTTCAGACCCCCAATTAACAGTGCGCGCTGGCACCACCGCCTTGAATTCATTGAACGCCTTGGCAGTTATTTCTGGCCGATCTTCGGCAACGTGTATGTGGTGCTTGCGCGTAAGCAGATTGCGACTGTGACTCCCATTCGCGCGCGCTGGGCAAAGCGCACTCGCCTGGGCAACGTCATTGAGCCGACCGCCCGCCAGGCGGGGTTGCGGTCGGAATTGCGGCGCGAGGATCCGTGACCACTCGTGTCATCATTTATACCGATGGCGCGTGTCGCGGAAATCCAGGGCCGGGCGGATGGGGTGCGCTGCTGCGCTACGGTGATCACGTTCGAGAACTCTGTGGTGCCGAAGTACAAACAACCAATAACCGGATGGAACTTATGGGGGCGATTCAAGCGCTGGAAGCCTTAACTAGGTGCAGTTCGATAGACCTCTACACGGATTCTCAATACGTCATCAAGGGAATATCCGAATGGTTGCCGGCGTGGATCAAGCGCAGCTGGCGTACCGCAGGCAAAGCACCGGTAAAGAACGTAGACCTATGGCAACGTCTCCACGCCGCGACCTTGAACCATGACGTGCGATGGCACTGGGTTAAAGGACATTCGGGAGTGCCGGACAATGAAATCGTCGACGGCCTCGCTAACGCCGCGATCGATCGGATGCATAACGAGGCGAGCCAGCTTGAAACCTAAGCACAACTTCGAGGGTAGCCGATGCGACAAATAGTGCTCGACACCGAAACCACGGGCCTTTCCGCTGAAGAAGGGCACCGGGTCATTGAAATCGGCTGTATCGAAATACTCAATCGGCGAGTGTCCGATCGACGATTCCATTGCTATTTGAATCCCGAGCGCGAGATCGATCTCGGTGCTAGCGAGGTGCATGGCCTCACCCTGGAAAAACTGCGCGAGTGTCCGCGCTTCCGTGATATCGCCCTTGAATTCATCAATTTTGTGCGTGGCGCGGAAATCATCATTCACAATGCGCCATTCGATGTCGGATTCTTGAATAACGAGCTGCAACAGCTCGGTGACGCTTGGGGTAGATTCGAGGATTACTGCAGCGTCTTCGATACCCTGAAAAAAGCTCGCGAGCTACATCCCGGCCAGCGCAACAGTCTCGATGCGTTGTGCAAACGATACGAAATCGAGAACGCGCATCGAACTCTCCATGGCGCCTTGCTCGACGCTGAACTATTGGCCGACGTCTACCTCGCGATGACTGGCGGTCAGGGCGCGCTTGGACTCGATACTCGGGACACCGGCGAAGCGGAGATGCTCGTTAAGGCGTCCCTGTCCAACCAACCTCGACGTGGGCGAGTGATTGCAGCCTCGCTTGAGGAACTGGCACAGCATCAACTGCGCTTGGATCAGATCGACCTAAAAAGCGGTGGAGCCTGTGTCTGGCGTAAGTTGGAGGGCTCGGGCAGCTAGGAGCCCTATGCAGGGCTCCGCTTCCCCTGGCGGGACGCCCCGAGCCCGCGAAGACCGCAAGGTTTAGGCCGTCTGGGTGGTTGTTGCCGCAACCATTTTTTGCAGCTCACCACGTTGATATAGATCGAGCACGATGTCACAGCCGCCGACGAGTTCGCCGTTTATGAACACCTGCGGGAATGTTGGCCATTGTGAAAATTGTGGAAGCGCCTGCCGAATTTCCGGTTGCGCCAGCACATCGACGTGCTGGAATTGTGCGCCACAGGCCGCTAACGCCTGCGATGTCTTCATCGAGAAACCGCACTGGGGAAATTGTGGTGTTCCCTTCATAAACAGCACGATGCGATTCTCATTCACTACGTCTTGGATACGTTGATTGATGTCCATCTTGAAGCCCTTAAGGTGCGTTAGTGCGGCATAGTGTACGGGACACTCAGGTACGGGGAAAGAATTCCTTTGCTCCGGTGTAAGTTGGGTAGCTCGCGCTCGAGCGCTGAGAGAGCCAGGTGCTGGTTCGAAGTTCTCGGTTAGAGCTCACGGGCTTGAATCTTCACGGCACGTACATAACAATGGAGCGGCATGTTTAGTTCGACCCAAAACAATCGAGGTAAGGAAGGGTAACGCAATGAATCCATTAGATACTTTAGGGGGAACCGTAACTCTCGGTGTTGTCTTAGCTGTAGTTTTAGTCTATGTGGCGAAGGCGGTTGCGGGCGTTTAATTTTGTCGAATGCGTGGTGTGAAACTAACGTAAAGAATTATTGGAGGAGGGGAGCATGATTGCTTTGGATTTACTCGTACGGTGGTTCCACATCGTGTTTGGGGTGATGTGGATTGGCTTGCTCTACTATTTCAACTTCGTCCAGGTCGGCGCGCTCGCGCAGGCGAACGCCGAAGCGAGCACCGGTGGTCCTGGCGCGGCCAGCATCACGAAATATGTCGCGCCGCGCGCATTGTTCTGGTTTCGATGGGCGGCCTTGGCGACGTGGCTCACGGGCGCGTACTACCTGATGGCGGCGCCCCAGTATTCGTTGCTCGGCGCGTTCAGTTTAAGCATGGGTGCAGGGAACCTTGGGCTCACGTCGCTCGGACTCGGCGCCTGGCTAGGCACGATCATGCTATTCAACGTTTGGGTTTTGATCTGGCCGAATCAGAAAAAAATACTTGGCATTGTCCCTGCGACCGATCCGGAAAAAGCCAGTGCGCGACGCTTGGCATTCCTTGCTTCACGAACTAACACTGCCTTGTCTATCCCGATGTTGATGTTTATGCAGGCCGGCGCACACGGGTTGCCATTTTTTTCATGAACTGAAAAACGAGTGAAACATGCTCGGTTTACGCCGAGCCCGGCTACGACGCCGGGCTCGGCGTTTTCGTTTATACGCGTATTACATTGGCTGATAACTTGAGTCTATGGCGTCCCGACATTTCTTAAGTTTTTTCGATTTAACCCGCGCCGAGGCCGCAGAAGTACTCGCGCGCGCGTCGGAACTGAAGCGATTGCGCGCTCAAAACATCCTCCCCTTGCTCTTTGAACGGAAAGTTCTCGCGATGATCTTCGAAAAATCATCGACCCGCACTCGAGTCTCGTTTGAGTCGGCGATGATCGAGGGTGGCGGTGGTGCGATATTCCTTTCATTACAGGATTCTCAGCTCGGACGTGGCGAGCCGATTGGCGATACCGCGCGCGTGTTATCGGAAATGTGCGATGCCATCATTGCACGAACCTACGCCCATTCAACGGTTGAAGAACTCGCGGCGCAGGCCAGTGTGCCGGTCATTAACGCGTTAACCGACCGTTTACATCCCTGTCAGGTGCTAGCCGATCTGCAAACCTACCAAGAACACCGAGGCGGAATCGCCGGACGTAAGGTGGCCTGGATCGGTGACGGCAATAACATGTGCAACACCTACATCGAAGCTGCGCAAGTCTGCGATTTCGAACTCGCGATCTCGACACCTCCTGAGTTTGTTCCCCCTATCCAAGACTTTGTGCGTGGTGATGCGAACGTATCGTGGAATCGCGATCCGCAGAGCGCGGTGACCGGTGCCGATCTCGTTGTTACCGATGTCTGGGTTAGCATGGGCCAGGAAGCTAGTGCCGATCATCGGCGCGCGCTCCTGAATCCCTACCAAGTCGATTCCGCGCTCATGTCGCACGCAAAGACAGATGCCTTATTCATGCATTGCCTCCCCGCGCACCGCGGTGAGGAGGTCACTGCCGAAGTGATCGACCATGTGAACTCGGTGGTCTGGGACGAAGCGGGGAATCGGTTACATGCGCAGAAAGCTTTGCTTGAGTTTCTGTTGCGGAGCTAACCCGTGGTTCCATGCATATTCTGCTAAGCAATGACGATGGTTACCTCGCACCGGGGCTTCAGACCTTGCTAGAGCACCTGCGTAAAATTGCAAAGGTGACGGTGGTCGCGCCGGAACGTAATCGCAGCGGCGCGAGCAATTCACTGACCCTCGAGCGCCCGTTACGTTTGCGCAAGGTTGAGACGGGTGTCTACGCGGTCGATGGGACGCCAGCGGACTGTGTCCATCTTGCGATAACCGAGCTGTTCGAAGAACCGCCTGCAATGGTGATTGCAGGAATTAACGCCGGCGAGAATCTAGGCGAGGATGTGCTGTACTCCGGAACAGTTGCGGCGGCGATGGAGGGTTGTTTAATGGGTTGTCCGGCTTTGGCGGCGTCCTTGGTTAGAACCGATGACGTCGCTGGTTATTCGACCGCGGCTGCGATTGTCTGCACCCTCGTCGAGCGGCGTATCGCGCAAGGAATGCCGAACGGCTGGCTCTTGAACGTGAATATTCCGATTACCGCGCGTGGTACGGTTGTGACGAGGCTCGGGCAGCGACATCGAGAAGCCACAAGCGTGGTTCAAACCGATCCGCGCGGCCAGCCGATTTACTGGATTGGTCCTGTGGGTCCTCCTGGACTCGACGCCGGTCCGGGCACGGATTTTTTTGCAATCGCCAATCAATACGTTTCAGTTACGCCCCTTCAGACTGACCTTACCGCGTATGCACAGATGGAAGAAGTCGGGCAATGGCTTGTGGGAACTTGCTAACATCTCAGTGATGACAGACAGGCACGGGATTGGTTTAACCTCACAACGAGCACGCAATAGGCTCGTTGATCAGCTACGGCAGATGGGTATCCACTCAGAAGCAGTGCTCGATGTTATTCGAAGCACACCGCGACACCTTTTTGTTGACGAAGCGCTCGCGAGCCGTGCCTACGAAAACACCGCGCTTCCGATTGGTTTTGGGCAAACGATTTCGCAACCCTACATTGTCGCCGCGATGACCGAGGTGCTGATCGCTTCCGGGCCACTTTCCAAAGTACTCGAAATCGGCGCCGGTTGCGGATATCAAACAGTGGTGTTGGCGCGGGTCGCGCAGCAGGTCTATAGCATTGAGCGGATAGCCGCGATGGCTAACCGTTTGCGTGAACGACTACACGAGCTGCGGGTGACAAATGTTCGAGTGCGCCATGGTGATGGACGGCTCGGATGGTCTGCTAATGGACCGTTTGATGCGATTCTAATCGCCGCCGCTGCGAGCACGGTCCCGCCAGCGTTAATCGAGCAGCTGGCGGTTGGCGGACGGCTCGTCATGCCCGTTGGCATTCCGGGAGACCAAGTGTTGATTCTGCTACGGCGGACCGACGAAGGGGTTGTCGAGGAATCCTTGGAGCGCGTCAGTTTTGTTCCGCTTGTCGATGGTGTTGGGTAATTCGCGATGAAGCGCAGCAGACCGACGTGGTTATCTGCGAGCTTGGTTTTTCTTGCGTTGCTTGTAAGCTGCTCCTCGCAACCGCCCGCGCCGATCGAACAGAAGTCTTACGTCGAGTCGCGAACCGCTTCGACAGAATTGTCTTCCAGTCGCGTCGCGGGGAGGCATAAGAGCGCGAGCTACCGCGTGGTCACGGGAGACACCCTCTATTCGATCGCTTGGCGGTTTGGCCTGGATCCCCGCCAGCTGGCATTCTGGAATAGCCTCTCGGATCCCAATCGAATATTCGTGGGTCAGTCGCTGCGGCTAATAGGGCCCGCCAAGAGCGATATCTCAAAACGCGCGACGACGGCACCGACTAACCAGGCACGAAAGCCGCGAACCGTGGAAACCGCGGTCGTCAAAAATAGAAATACGACTAAGCAGCTCCCACCAAACTTTGTGGTGCGCGGTCAACTCAAATGGCGCTGGCCCGCGGACGGCAAAGTCGTTCCTGCTGTCTCGGCCAGTGGCTCGCGCGGGCTTGAAATAAAAGGGCAACGCGGACAACCAATCAAAGCGGCTGAAGCGGGTGATGTGGTCTATGGCGGCAATGGCTTACGTGGATATGGGCAGCTACTGATCATTAAGCACAACGAGGAATTCCTGAGCGCATACGCGCACAACGAAAAGCTCTTGGTGACTGAAGGTCAGCGCGTGAAATCGGGGCAAGAGATAGCATTGATGGGCGATTCCGACGCCACGGAGGTTATGCTACATTTCGAGATAAGAAAGGGTGGCACGGCCGTCGAACCCTTGCAGTACCTTCCGCAGCGCTAGGTGATCCTTGATGGCCGGTAATCGAAATAGAGGCGAGACGCCAATTGGCACGTCGGTCGACCCGCCCCCCCCCTTGCTTACTGACGCCGACAATCTTCCTAATGAAACCCCAGAATTCGAAAATGCCAGTTCCGAGCTTGATCTGGATCCTGAATTCGACGCGCTGGTAGAGGCGGAAGTGCCTGAAGCGGAGCTGGTCGCGGCCGCAGTCGCTGAGATTGCGGTTGGTGAACTGGACGCAACTCGCCTTTATCTGAACGAAATAGGCTTCTCCCCGCTCCTAACGGCCGAAGAAGAAGTAAAGTTTTCGCGTCTCGCGCAACGAGGCGAGATTTCTGCCCGACAGCGGATGATCGAAAGCAATTTGCGGCTCGTCGTGAAAATCGCCCGGCGTTACATGAATCGAGATCTCGCGCTGTTGGATCTCATTGAAGAGGGCAACCTCGGTCTGATTCGCGCGGTCGAGAAATTTGACCCGGAGCGCGGCTTCCGGTTTTCTACATACGCGACATGGTGGATACGTCAAACCATCGAACACGCTTTGATGAACCAGACCCGCACGATTCGATTACCGATCCATATCGTCAAAGAAATCAATATCTACTTGCGCGCTGCGCGCCAGTTGGCGCAAACGTTGGAGCGTGAACCAAACCCGGAAGATGTTGCGCAATTCCTTGACCGCCCAGTAGAAGATGTAAAGCGAATGTTGGGCTTGAACGGGCGGATCACGTCCGTCGATAGCCCCATTGATCGCGATTCCGATCGAACCTTAATCGATACCATTGCGGACGAACAAAACACAGACCCCGCGCGGCTTTTACAAGACGATGATATGCAGCGACATATCGAGGCGTGGCTCGCGCAACTGAATGAGAAGCAGCGGGCAGTCGTCGAGCGACGATATGGTCTGGACGGACGTGAAGCGGCGACACTTGAGGAGGTTGGAATCGAAATCGGTGTTACCCGCGAGCGAGTGCGGCAAATTCAAATAGAGGCTCTAAGGCGGCTACGCCATATCCTAGAGCGAGAAGGGTTTTCCGTGAACGCATTGTTTGCGGATCTGTGATTCGTTGTCCGCGGCAGTAACCGAAACAGCGAAGGGGTTACAGGACGTGCGTTGCGGGAAATATGGCTGCGGCTACTGCGCGATGCTCGGCCGCCAGCACGTTATAACAGCGGCATGCCGCCGCGGTATCCATACTTTCAACTCCGATTCCGCGCGTCGCCAATTCAGTCGCGATTTGACTGTGAATAAAAATCTGGCGGATGCCGCTACCTACGATAATAATTTCCGCGCCAAGCGCGGCGATGGCGGCGAAATGTGCGCTCGTTAGTTCTGTAAAGCGCAACGGCAACAGCGTGGTGTGGACGGCATCCGGGGTAATCACGATGGGCCCAGAGTAGCGCTGTCCACCTATCGTGAGATGAGTGTGATCGTACGACCGAATAGTCAAACCACCAGTGGCGTCGAGTTCAAATTTCATAGAGGCGTTTCGGTTATTGACGTATCGACCTCCACAATTGAGGTGGCGGCCAGTGACGAATTCTAACTGTTGAGAGGAACAACCATGAATATCATCTTGTTAGGTGGTCCCGGCGCTGGGAAAGGAACACAGGCGGACTTCGTCTGCAGTGAGTTCGGTATCCCGAAAATTTCAACCGGGGACATGCTGCGAGCCGCTGTACAAGCTGAGTCAGCCCTCGGGATGGCGGCGAAAAAAGTCATGGATTCGGGCGGACTTGTCTCCGACGACATAATCTTGGGGCTTATCGCCGAACGCCTTAAAGCGCCAGACTGCGCCAAGGGATTCTTGTTCGATGGATTTCCGCGCACTATTCCGCAAGCCGAAGGACTTGAATCGATTGGTGTCGCAATTGACCGCGTCGTTGAAATCGCAGTCAGCGACCAGGAAATTGTGCGAAGAATGTCGGGCCGTCGCGTCCATCCGGGTTCGGGGCGGACCTACCACCTGGAATTTAATCCGCCACGCGTACCTGATCGTGACGATAAATCCGGCGAGTCACTAGTACAACGTGATGACGATAAAGAGGAAACAGTGCGCAAGCGCCTCGCTGTTTATCACGAACAAACAGAACCGTTAATCGAGTATTACAAGGCTCGCGCCGCGCGTGATGTGTTATTGCGTTTTGCGGCGATAAGCGGGATCGGTGAGGTCGCAGAAATTCGTGCGCGTCTACTGCTGGCGTTAGGTTGAAGATTGAAGTCGACATGAAAACGAGGAACGCAGCGCCATGTACGCGGCGATAGGTTTAAAAATTGTTGTGTTGATCAAACGAATTCTTGTGGCACAGACGGAACATCAAAAAGGGCATCGAAGAATTTTTTTACTATAAACCTTTACATATCACCTAAAGGTGATGTATATAAGCAAGTGTGGTGTTGCATTTTTTGTTCAAACCATTGTTGAAGGGGGACTCGTAATATGGCGACAGCGAAAAAGAAGGCAACGAAGAAGCCAGCTGCCAAGAAGGCAGCGGCTAAGAAGCCGGCTGCTAAGAAGAAGGCTTCTAAGAAGAAGGCTGCTTCGAAGAAAAAGTAGTCTGAGGTAGCAATACCAAAGACTGCCTTCTGCGGAAGTGCTTGGGCGCCAAGTTCGACAAGCACTTCCGCGATATCAAATACCCCGAACTCACCTAACCGTTATTCCGCGGAACCGCCAGTAGACACCTACCTCCGAGAGGTCCTCCGGAGCCACGGCCAAGTCTATTCGTCACAAACTGAAACTTCGTACCTAGCGCTTCTGCATGACACGGTAGTTTTAGGCGTGGCGCGCTTATGAAAGCAAAAGATCAGCGCAAGGAGTTTTGGTTGCCTCGGATATGGGGGCGTAAGCTGGGATTTATCGCCCGCCATGTGTTTATTTGGTGTGCGCTTGGTCTTGTCGCGTATTGGGCGTGGATAGATCACAACGTAGTGCGCGCTTTCGATAGTCGGCATTGGGATTTGCCGTCTCGGATTTACTCAGCACCGCTGGAAATCTATCAGGATTTGCGACTTTCCAGTGATGACTTCGCGGAATACCTTCGGCAGAGCGGTTATCGCCGTGTCTCTGAGGAATCCAGCTATGGCCAATATTCCCGCCGTAACGGCGATTATAGAATTCATTCACGTGGCTTCACTTTTGCGGATGGTGCCGAAGCGTCGCGCAGTGCTCGGATCCTGCTAAAAGGATCCGTCGTTCAATCCGTGGAGGACTCGAATTCAGGGGAACCAATCGGAGTACTACGTTTGGAACCGCTTGAAATAGGGCGAGTTCATTCCGATTTGTTCGAAGACCGGGTTCTGCTGGCGCGCGAAAATCTGTCTCAAACGTTCGTCAAGATTCTCATGGCAATCGAAGATCGACGTTTCCTTTCCCATATCGGAGTCGATTGGCTCGGGATCCTTCGTGCCGCTTCGGCGAACCTACGTCACGGAAGGATTACCCAAGGCGCGAGTACCCTGACCCAGCAACTCGCGAAGAACCTTTATCTAACTCGACAACGAACTCTTTGGCGAAAGATCAACGAAGCCATGATGGCGTTATCGTTGGAGCGACATTATTCGAAAGACGAGATTCTTGAGACATATGTCAACGAGGTATTCCTGGGACAGGATGGGAACCGTGCGATTCATGGTTTCGGTTTGGCTGCGGAGTATTATTTTGGTCGTCCGCTGACAGAGCTATCGATCCCTGAGGTTTCCCTGCTAGTCGGGATGATTCGAGGGCCATCGCGGTATAACCCCTTTAGATTTCCAGAACGCGCGACCGCGCGACGTAACGTGGTACTGCAAGCGCTGAGCAATGTCGGAGTCGTTAACGCGCCACAGTTCCGAGCGCTTGCCGCGACCCCCCTGGGCTTACGCCAAGGCGAATGGCGAACAGGAGGGCGTTACGCCGCATTTCTTGATTTAGTGCGACGCCAACTCAAGCGTGATTACCAAGAGTCCGATCTGCGTACAGCCGGCTTGAAGGTCTTCACAACGTTGGAGCCGATCGCGCAATCCGCTGCCGAAGCGGCGGTCCAAAAAATTGTTCCGACCTTGGAAGTAGGTCGACCAAAACTGAAAGGCGCTTTACAAGCAGCAGTCATCGTCACTGACGCCAGCACTGCAGATATCAAGGCCTTGGTGGGTAGTCGAACGGCGAATTCTCAGGGTTTTAACCGCGCGCTCGATGCCAAGCGCCAGATCGGCTCGCTGATCAAGCCGTTTATTTATCTCACAGCTTTGGAACGCTTACCTGCCTTTAATGTTCTCAGTCGTCTCGAAGATGAACCGCGAACTTGGCATGGCGATAACGGTAAGGCGTGGACACCTAAGAATTACGATGGTCGATATCACGGTGAGGTATCGGCGGAAGATGCACTTGCTAGGTCGTTGAACTTAGCAACGGTCGACCTTGGTTACAGGCTCGGCACGAATGCGCTACGAGAGTCCTTGCGGCGTCTTGGCGCGTCGGTAGACATTCCGAACTACCCCGCGCTATTTTTGGGCGCCGTGGATATGAGCCCCTATGATGTTGCGCAACTCTACCAAGTGGTGGCGGCCGATGGTTTCAGAATTCCGCTGCGCGCGATTAATGCGGTGGTAGATAGCCACAATCAACCGATTAAGCGCTACGGGTTGCGGGTAGAACGCGTCATTGATGCCTCGTCCGCGTTTCTAACCCGGTATCTTCTAACGCGGGTTGTCGAGCGCGGCACGGCGCGCGCGCTGATCCGCGATTTCCCCGACTCCTTACCCCTGGCCGGAAAGACAGGAACTTCGAATGACGCACGTGACAGTTGGTTCGTCGGATTTAGCGGGAGCGACTTAGCGACGGTGTGGATTGGTCGCGATGATAACCAGTCCGCCGGTCTAACCGGTGCAACCGGCGCGCTGCGGGTGTGGTCGCAGACGATGAAACGTCTTGGCACCACACCAGTGAGCTTGGTACCCCCTGCCGACGTCGCTTGGCATTGGCTGACAGCGGACGGGAATGCAATGACAACAAGTGGCTGTTTCGGAGCAATCCGAGTGCCTGTTAATGTCAATTTTTTACCGCCAGTCGCTCCGCCTTGCGTCCCTGGCGCAAGGGCCACACCACAACCCGGACTGTACGTCCATTAAGCAGAGCCTATGTGCTATCACCGTCACCTTCCCAATCTCATTATTGCAATTTTGGTAATCGGCTTAGCCGGATGTGCATCGAGTCCAAGGCAACCCGTTCTAATAGAGGATCACACACCCGCTCAGCTCACGGAAAAACCTACACCTTCACCTGTACAAACAACGCGCAAACAGCTGACAGCTCCAATCACACTCGAGACGAAGCCAAAAATTTTTGCGCTCCCTGATCTGGACACGACCAACCCGGCTCCTGTGGCGACGACGCCGTTAGCGGCGGAAGAGACCGCGCCAAAGGCGCCATCAACGTTAGCTGTCGCCGAGTTGGTTGCCAAAGCTGATCTAGCAAGCAATCGCGGTGATCGTGGAGGGGCTCGCGCAATTCTAGAACGTGCGTTAAAAGTTAAGACAGACGATGCTCAGATTTGGTACCGACTGGCGGAATTGAATCTAGGAGACGGAGAATATGAGCAGGCGATTGTCGCCGCAGACCGTGCGCGCGGTCTGAGTGCTGGAGATTCTAATCTAGTGACGAGGGCGAACTCGGTGATTGCACGCGCACGGCAGGAATCGAACCGCTAACGCGTTGGCTCCAAGTGTTTGCCGCGTGAGAAATAAGCAAAAGCGACGTGTGCTTATCCGAGCGACAACGCTTTCGACGGAGGTCAGCACCCGATTCAGTGTCGAGCGAATTGAAGCTGAGTCAGTCAATGCTGGACGGTCTTTCTCTGGATTGCTGCTTGGTGTCGGTGACTTTCAGAATTCTGGGGTGGCTAATTTTGCAATCTTGCGGTGCACCGGGACATCTGGATCAACTGGCATCGCGTGAGGAAGCAAAGATTCGAGGGCTCGCAAGCCGGGGGTCAGAGGTTGCTGCTGTGACAGCCGCAATGCACGGGCTGTAGCTATTGGCAGATCAACCTGGACTAGAGGATTGTCCGTAAGTTTGGTCAGGGCGGGGTGGCCATCCAGACTTGTTGATAGAGCGCGAACAAGGTTTCTCGGACCTTGCCGATAACAGTGACAGTCAAGAGTTGCCCGACTGTCCAAGACCTGACCGGTTCATTTAGAGATGGAACATTGTCGATGCTTGGTTTTAGGCTCTCGATTCGCATAGCGACTCCAGCGGCGATCCACGCCGAAACTTGACATCGAATCGAGGAATAAGTGGGTTAGCGCCCCAATCACACATCGAGATATTGAGATAGTTGCGGATGCCGATTGGACACTTATGGTACGTACGACGAGGAACGGAGACACGGGGCCCGTTTCCGGCGAGAGTGATCGAACGCAATATCGGGCTCGGACGGATTAACGTCAGCGATTGGGTTAGCCCGGAGGGCGAGTCGTGGTTACCGGCCTCGGAGTACCCCGATTTTGCGTTTCGCGCGAACAATGCGCGTGATCCCGTACTCGCGGCGCGAATGAATGAACGTCAAGTCGAGCGCCGCGCGGCGACGATCGTCGAACCCCCGAAGACACGGCCGTCACTAAACGACGGGTTCGCGCCCACCAAGCGTGGCAAGGCCTCCGTCCCGCCGAACTGAAGGGACGCCCCGTATTCAAAGGCTTGCTTGTGCTCGTGGCGCTGGTTTGCGTAATTGGTTGGAGTAGCCGACGACAAATTGACCAAGGCGCGCCACTGTGCGCGAGTGATCCGCGGCCTCGGGTGACGTGGGACTATTGCGATAAGCGGGCGATAAACCTGCAAGACGCAAAACTCACGGGAGCGAGCTTACGTAACACAGTGCTTGCTGGTTCCAGGTTGACAGGTGCCGATCTTAGTAGTGCGGACCTAGCGTACGCCGACCTCTACGAAGTTCAATTCGCCGGTGGTGTAGCTCGATCCGCGAATTTTTATGGGGCAAACCTCCACGCCGCGGATCTCAGCAGAGCCGTTCTCGATAACGCGGACCTACGATTTTCCGATCTAACGAATGCAATTTTGAATGAAACGTCTCTAACCGGCGCGCGATTGGGCAATGCGGTGTGGGTTACAGGGGCGCAATGTGCTCCCCTCTCGGTCGGGATCTGTGTGCTGTTAGGCGCGCCCTAATCTTGAACTGATCTACCCCAATTTTTCCCTCGTCGAAGCCTTGGGTCGGCAGTTGCACCAGCGATTCGCTCGGGTAGAATCAAACGTCACAAGGCTGCACTCATCATTGACCGACGGCGCAGCGCTACTTTGGTGGAATAAAGCTTGAAAAAACTCCAATGGCTCAGTACGATGCGCGCCCTAGCAAGTGCGGGGTGGAGCAGTCTGGCAGCTCGTCGGGCTCATAACCCGAAGGTCGCAGGTTCAAATCCTGCCCCCGCTACCATCGAAGCAAAAAAGGCCCCGGGTATACGGGGCTTTTTGTTTTGTAAGGAATTGAATTGATTGCGAGCGACGCGCTTGAACCGCTGATTAGCCCAACCGTGAGCGGTTTGGGTTATGAGCTATTGGGAATCGAGCGACAACGCTTACCGCAGGGTTTGTTACTGCGCCTTTATATCGACGGGCCCGAGGGCATCACACTCCATGATTGCGAACGGGTCACGAAACAGGTACGCGACTTGTTCGAAGTCGACAATTTGGTCCGCGGTGAGTACCTGCTCGAAGTCTCTTCACCCGGGCTCGACCGGCCCCTTTTCAAGCAAGAACACTACCGGCGATTTTGCGGCGCTACTGTCCAGTTGCGGCTACGCCTGCCCGTAGCAGGTCGGCGAAGGCTGCAAGGGGTGTTAACGCAGGTGGATGATACGCAAGTGGTGTTGGTGTTTGAGAACGAAAATTTTACGGTTCCGCTGAGCGCGATTGATCGTGCTCGAGTGGTGCCGGAATGGCCAGACAAGCAGGTGCCAAAGGGTAAAGCGCCACGCAAAAAGCAGACAGGCTGAGTGCTATGAATAAAGAAATTCTGACCGTGGTAGATGTCGTCTCAAACGAAAAAGGCGTCAGCAAAGACGTTATATTCGATGCCCTGGAAGCAGCATTAGAGAGTGCGACGAAAAAGCGCTACACCGCTGATATCGATGTGCGTGTCGCAATCAATCGGGGGAGTGGCGATTACGAAGCGTTTCGTCGCTGGGAAGCTATCGATCCTGTCGCCCATCGCGAGAGCTTCGAACTAGATGATGATGACCCCATCGCATTGGAATTTCCTGATCGCCAAATCTGGTTAGCCGACGCAGTGCTCCGCGAATCCGGCATTACGGCCGGCGAATTTATCGAAGAATCCCTAGAAGCGGCGGAATTTGGTCGCATAGCGGCCCAAACCGCTAAGCAAGTAATCGTGCAGAAAGTCCGCGAAGCGGAACGAGCCCAAGTGGTGGAAGCCTTCCAAACCCGGATTGGCGACCTAGTGATGGGCGTCGTGAAACGTGTCGAGCGCGGCAGCGTCTATCTCGATCTCGGTGGTAATGCGGAAGCGATTATCCATAAGGAACAGATGATTCCAAGAGAAGTCGTGCGTCCCGGAGATCGCATCCGTGGTTACTTATTTGACGTGCGACCCGAGAAGCGCGGGCCGCAGCTATTTGTAAGCCGAACTGCTCGCGAGCTTCTTATCGAACTTTTCAAGCTCGAAGTTCCCGAAATTGGGGAGAGGGTGATCGAGATCCACGGCGCCGCACGAGATCCTGGTTTACGCGCCAAAATCGCCGTGAAAAGCACTGATCCTCGAATCGACCCGGTCGGTGCCTGTGTCGGTATGCGCGGATCGCGGGTGCAGGCAGTTTCAAATGAGCTGGCAGGTGAACGAGTAGATATTATCCTGTGGGACGATAACCCGGCCCAGTTTGTGATTAATGCAATGTCGCCGGCCGAAGTTGTTTCGATACTAGTCGATGAGGAGTCTTCGAGCATGGATGTCGCCGTGGTCGAAGACCAGCTGTCGCAGGCGATCGGACGTAATGGGCAAAACGTCCGTTTAGCCAGCCAATTAACCGGCTGGGACCTGAACGTGATGACTGAATCGGATGCCGAATCGAAAAGCGAAGCCGAAACTCAGAAGTCGCAGAAGACTTTTATGGATCTCCTGGACGTCGATGAGGAGATTGCCGCGATCCTGGTACAGGAGGGTTTTACGTCAATCGAGGAAATCGCCTACGTTCCCGATCACGAAATGATGAACATCGAAGAGTTCGATGAAACCTTGGTATCCGAGTTACGCCAACGTGCGAAGGATCTGCTACTCACGCGTGCGATCGCGTCGGAAGAAAAGCTTGGTGACGCCAGGCCCGCAGAGGATCTTCTCGGCATGCGCGGAATGGACGAAGATTTAGCCCGCCAACTTGCTGCGCACGGCATTGTGACCATGGAAGACTTAGCCGAGCAGGCGGTCGATGATCTGCTTGAGATAGAAGGGCTTGACGCCACGCGAGCAGCCGAACTGATTATGGTTGCAAGGGAGCCCTGGTTCGTCGACGCAACTCAAGCGGGTGGTCACTGATGGCTGAGATATCTGTCCGTGATTTTGCCAACACCGTTGGAATTTCGGTTGACCGCCTAATTACTCAGCTGGGCGAGGCAGGGCTTCTGAATAAGGTCGCTGCAGATATTATTTCTGAAAGCGAAAAGAGCCAGCTGCTGACCTACCTGCGGCGCCTGCATGGCAAGGATGATCAAACCCCGGAGCCCAGCAAGATCACTTTGAAGCGAAAGACCGTCAGCGAAATCAAAATTCCGGTCGACAAGGCAAAGGGACGACTATGGGTTACGGCGAAGCCAACTGTGGCGAAGACCGTCAGTGTGGAGTTTCGGCGGAAGCGGACCTACGTAAAGCGTAGTGTTGTCGCCGAAGAAGAAGCCGCTCGCATTGAGA
>SHZM01000105.1 GCA_009692265.1 Gammaproteobacteria bacterium | reverse complement strand
TGCGGCAACTGGATTTGAGAGCCGGACATCAGTCCCGTTATCTCGTTCAGCGGTTGCCCCCTCAGTGAAAGCTGACGCAGCAATTCCTGCTGGCGAGCGGCATTCTCCGCGCTTTGCTCTGCGGTCAGTTCGTTGAAGCCCTGCGCCCTCGCCCCGGTATCGAGGCCGATGCCCTGCAATGCCGCCTGCGTGAGGAGGTCGTTCTGTGATTGGCTCTCGTCCCTCATTGCGTTGCCGTAAGCCTCGCCGCCAGACACAAGTCCCTGATTGGCTAGGCTCTGCTGAAGCGCATTACTGCGCCGCTGTAGCGTAGGCTCCAGGCGCGACATAATCGCCTGTTGCCCGGTCATTCCCGCATTGACCGGCATCGCCGCCAGACCGGACTTGTCCAGTTCCGTCTGGAGCGCCGGGGTTGTTGAGGAGAACGGATTAGCTAGCGCGCTCTGTGCCGTAGCCACACCCTGCTCGCCAAGTCTAGCGAGTTGATGCTGCACCCGCTGTTGGGCTTCCAGAGCCGCCTGGGGTTCTGGATTGAGCATCTGCCGGATCGTCGGCGTGTACTGCTCATCCCCCTGGCCGTAGGACACCGTCTGAGACCCCAGAGGCCCATAGACATTCGGATTGCTCATGCGGCTTGAGATAAGCGCAGCCTCCTTATTGGCCGCGCCCTGTGCTGCTGCCGCCCCGGCATAATCAGGGGCGGGCGGTGCCTTTGCACTTTTTCCCATAACGATCTCCTAAGAATCTGCACTTGTCTGCGGTCATCGTGAGCATCAGTAAGTCGCCGTCAGGCGTAGCGTCGGCTATTCTAGCCTCAATGATGAAGCCCATGTTTAAACACATCGCAACGCTTTTGGTATTCCCCGCCGAAACCGGAGCGATGATCTTCCGAACGCCGCATTGGACAAAGGGATAGTGATAAATTGCGAACAGATACCCAGGCGAAAGCCGCCCCTCGATGGCGATATGCGTCACGATTGAAGCGCCGTTCCAGTTTTCGTAAATCACCCCCGCGACTATCTTGCCCTCGCGCACTAGACCTATCGCCTCCGACATCTCGGCGTGATACTGCCCCGCCACTCTCGGTGCAACCCAGTGTCCAACCTCTGCGCCGTGTGTGATCGACCATGACACTAAATCCCCGCCCAGCCCGTCTGATAGACGACATCCGTAGAGGCCCACTCAATCGGGAGGCCGATGGATGAACTTTGCAAATTGATCCCGCCGCAGTACCCAAGCCCGGTTATTCCGAGCCATGTGTTTGAGATTACCGAGCCGGAACCCCACAGATCAGTACTCCACCTAGCGGTGTCCCATAGCGAAGACGTTGTGGAGTTGAAGACAAGCGCCGCAGAGACATCATCTGTGGAAAAATCGACGTTCATCCCAACAAATATCGCTGGAGAGCCGGTTGTAAAGATGCTGGGCCTAGCCCGAGTAAAATACTTTTTAACGCCCCTTGCGTCGTAGTAATTGAATGCCTGCAACGCATTTGTCTGAATGGCCGTCGCGTTGTCAGAGTAAGTATTCGACCAGGACAGGCCCACAAAGCCATCGCTGCCAAAATACGCCGCGTCACGGTAAGTCTCCCAGCAATTCGCTGCCCAGCCAGTGAAATTGCACCAAGCCTTAGTGATAGTGTTCATCACATATTGCTGTTGCGCCGAGCCGACAGAAATAGGCACATTCACCCATAGCGCGTCGTTTTCTGCTGAAAAAACAATCTGCCAGCCAAAATTGCTTTTGTATGTTCTGACGGCCTCGACAAAAGCGCCCTGGATTTTGTCTGTAAGCGCCACGGTGGCATCGACGCGGGCGCTTTGAATCGCTTGGGACAGCGGAATCAACCCATCAAGCGAGATCAACAGAAGATCACCAGCGTATTTAAGAAGGCACCTGTCGCCAACCGGAGCGCCCGTGCTGTAGACGCCCATAAGCGCCCACGTTGAGGCGCTCGCTGGGTCGCTGCCCCGATACACAATAACCTCGCCCTTGTTGGTTACGAACACCAAGTTGTCATCAACGCCATATCCGGCGTCCACCGTCCATGTGCCAATTGCAACAATGTAGCCGCCCCTACCAGCGACCGAGCTTAAATCAAGCTGCTGCGCCGCGCCGCCGACCGCAGAGGTCGGGAGATACCACGCTTTCAACGTATTCTTCTCGATAAACCAGACGCGGTTTTTGAACAAAATGACGCCAGTCAAAGTCGTTGTGGTGACACCCGTTATAGCCGGGACCGAAACACCCGTGATCGAAGTCCATGTCGTGCCGTTGTACAACAAAGGCGCGTCTACCCCATTCGCGGCATAGATGTAATTCGCCGCCGTTGTGGCGACGTTCGTGTAGCTCCATCGTGCGTTCGTAAGACCAGTGACAACCGCAGCACCAACCGCGCCACCCGCCGTGACATCGTAAATGCTCGAAACAGCGCAGGCGAACAAAGCGTTCGTCGCCCCGCCCGCGTAGGACATAAGCGTCTCAACCTGTCCAGTAATGCCGGTGGAGTGCTTTGTGTAACCGCCGCGCAAGACAACATTTGAGATCGACGGAAACATATTGGTCAGAGTGACCGCATCCGTCACTGCCATATTGGCAAGGCTGTCCCGTGCGTTCCAGCCGCCAACAGGAGCGGGAACGCTGGCAACCTTTGCCGCATTCCCTTGGACCAATTTGCGGGCGGACACTGCCATTTTATGATCCGTAACCGGAATCCGGGATGTTGTCGTAGCCGACAAGTATCTGCCCCGGCTTGGGTGCAAACGACAAATTGGCCGCGCTCATATCCTGCGCTTCTGACGCCTCAAGCTCGATGATGTAATTGCGGTACATCGCCGTAGTGTCGAACCCCTTGGCCTCAAAATACTTGAGCTTGGTCGAGAGAACCATGAGACGGTCGGGATAGATACATGTGTCGGTGTCAACCGTAAAACTCGTCTTAACCGCGCTTGCGGCTGAGAGTGCCCAACCCGTGGAGCGATACTCAAAGCCAAGATATTTGGCTGTCGATGATGGAGGCCATATCTGGAAATAAGAGCCGTAGAGCCTCCACCGAATGCGCGGCCCGGTGGATATATAGCCGCTCAGAAGCCATTCCCATTGTTGCGCGTCTTCCGGCCCCATAAGCTCCCAGTGGTCGGTTTTGCTCCACATGGTTCTCGGAACGAGGGACTCGTAGTCGCTTGGGAGCGAGTACTGCGTCTTGGAGAACGTCACAGCCGCCGCTGTACCGGCAGCGGACGGAGCCTGCGTGAGCGTGACCTGGGTGCTAGAATCAACGGACGATATAAATGTGTCCTGATTGATTCCGGTGCCGACAGCCATATAAGTCGTGTCAAGCCCGGTGGTGGACGGAATGGCAGTAATGGTAGAGGCGGCGGTCGTCCACGTTCCTGTCGTCGTCGTAAAAGACGTTGTGAACCGATACGGCTTGGTCAACGCTCGCCACTTATGCACTGTCATCAATTCGTAGCCGGTCGCGTTCATTAGAGCCAGGATTTGAATTACGTCCTGGCTCGCATTGCCCGCAACGGAAGAAGGTGTCGAGACGCCCAATTCCGCTGTGACCTGTTGCACAAGTTGAAGCATTGTCGTCATGGCTTATTAGCCCTTCTGGAGCGGAGGACGCCCAGGGCGGCGCTTGATGACATCCCCGGTACGGTCGGTGCGCGCCGCGACGAGAGCCATCACCTGGGCCTTGAGAGCCTCCAGTTCCGTCTCAGTCTTGGCGAGCTTTGCCTTGGTTTCGCTGTTGTCACCGCTGGTGGAATGAAGAAACAGCCGGGCGCGCTCGCGCAGGCCAGTGGCACCCATCCCGACACGCTGTATCTGCATGTCTGACGCGGTGGCAACCTGTTCGACAGTTTGGAATCTTAGGATCGATAATTCTTGAAGTTGTCCGTCGCTAATTTCCTCTGGCCGCGCCTTGTGCCACATGG
The DNA here is from genome assembly GCA_009692265.1 of Gammaproteobacteria bacterium. GTDB lineage: Bacteria > Pseudomonadota > Gammaproteobacteria > CAIKBL01. The sequence goes on along the minus strand of SHZM01000105.1, from coordinate 2,645 downwards.
CAAGAGGCGTTCCAACAGACGGGCTTTCGCCATTCTGCATCTGATACCACAACCATTGACGAGGGAACCGCTCACGATGGTCTTCGCGGACGGGCTGGTCGATGATGTTGTACTTGTCGCCAGGGGTCATTATCCGAACAAACGCCTTCCCTTTGTGAGGGTCGCGGTCATGCGTGTAGAACTCAACGTGCAATTGCGCGTCAGCGCCGGAAACATCGCTATCGAGAGCCATGTGGTGGCCTTCCTTTTATTTGTCGTCGCTTATGCAGTCGTAATCGCGGCCCATGTGGTGGCCGAGGTGGCAAACACCATGACGGTTTTCGCCGTCGCAATGTTGAAGGACGTAGCCGCAGCGTTGATGGTGGAACCGGATTTCGTATAGAGGACGATTGTCTGGCCGCTGTCGTTTCGGATACCGACAACAGCGCCAACCTCTGTCGGAGGCAGGATGAGGCCGGTTGATGCGCTCGATGTGGTGATGGTATTCCAGACGGCGGAAAGCTGAAGCGCGTCTGCGATGGTCGAGCCGACCGCGACAAGGCCGGTTGCTCCGTCACCACAGATCGATATGGTTGAAAGCGGCGAGTTGCCGGAAGCGAGAACGCGAGAGGGAATAGGCATCAGATTGTCCTTTCAGTATGAAACGTGGACGGCGAGCGTCTGTTCGTCGCCGGTAAACCATTTGACCTTGTAGTTTCCGAACTGGCTCAACCACCACTCGGCGGGGAAGACAGACATGTGCAGGGTGTGGCCGATGAGCGCACCGCAATTGTCGTTGGTCAGGCTGATTTGAAAGTACGCCTCACGGACACACGCCATTATGTTCTTGATAACGGCGGGTACGGAATCAGTCGGGATATGCTCTAGAACGTCGGCGCAGAACCCAACCTCACCGGACAAGCCCATTGTCTCGGACATGTCCAGAGCCTTAAACGGCAATTCGACATCGCCGTCCAGTGCGTTGCTTGCGAAGTCCACCAGGAGAACATCAGCGCCAGTGATGGCGTGTATCTTCCTGCCGCCCCGCCCCGTCCCGCAGCCAAAGTCTATGACGCGAGTTTTGTCGGTTACGCTCACCACGCTCAGGAATTGCTCAACGGCGTGTTCGCCGGGGGAAACATTCCTATAAGCGTCAAAGCCCCACATGAGTTCGTACTTGGCCTTCTCGGTCATGGCGGGCCGGGACATATGCCTAGCGATTTCTGGAAGAAGCCCAAAGCCGTGAACCGAGATCGTGCAATCTTCGTCCGCCAACTGCCTCGCGGCGATTTGGAACTCCATCGCCTGACGCATCATCCACGGTGCCGCGATAAACCTCTTCCCGAGGACGCTGTATTCAAACCGCGCTTCCCCGACATTCTCCGGCATTGGGTATGCGTGTCCCAGCCCACCGGAGAAAGAACTGTCGAAACCGTAGAGGTCGATGGACCGGAAGCCCATTGCGAACGCAATGGACAGGGCTTGCAAGCCAACGGTGCATCCACCGCTTACAAGTACGCAAGGACGATTTCCGGTGTGTTCTTGGACGCCCTCATAGTTGGAATGCCAGAGCGTGACATCTTCAAACTCAAGATCATCAAAAACAGACGGGTCGCATTGTGACGCGATCAAGTATTTATTTGCGAAGCCGTCATTGATGAACCGAACGCTTCCTGGGCGACCGTCGAGCATAACAAAGTAATCCGGCGTAACATCGTGATCGTTCAACATCCCCATCGCGCCGTTTGGAGCGAACACAACCGCGCCGCTCTTTTGTGCGCCTTTGATGATGTTAAGATATGCGTGGACTGAAGGCCCACCGGCCACAATGATTGCCCTTCCGTTGTGCGGAGGGGATTCATCGAGCCATGGCAGATCGAGAGATACCGCGTGCCGGATGTTTGCCAGCGTGTCGGCATCACTTAAATTGCTTCTTACCGGGATTGTCTTCGCAATGTTCGACGGCAGAACTTGTTCATCGAGAACACGCCCCGGCGCATGGGTATCCAATGCCACTTCCTTCATGGCTGCGGACTCCACATGCGCCAGGGAAATGCTCATGTTACGCGACCGCCCCTTGCTTATGGGGACGATTGATCGAGACAATAACGGTCGAAGTGGCCGAGGCAATGGTACTCAGGTTCGCGGAGCGCGCTCCGAGAATCTGCTTACCTGATGCCGCAGTCGGCATGATCTGACCAGTAGTGGCCGACTGATAGACGGCCACCTGTGCAGTCACCTGGACACCCGTCTTTTTGACGACCGCCAAGCCGCCGATATGATACCAGCCGAACAAAGCCGCCGTGTTGGCCGACATGGCAACCGCCACTGGGCCTGCAAGGTTGGCCGTGTTGGCCGAAAGCGCGGTCTGGTACGTCGTCGCGTTATACGAGACGAGCGAACCGATAGCCGTGCTGGCTACGCCTACAAGAAGGATGAACTCACCCTCGCCGTAGGTCGGATCAAACGCCCGGCACACCATGCCGAGAGTGGCAGGCGGCGTCGGAATTGCCGAGGTGCCGTTTGCCATTGTAACGCCCGCGTCGGTGTTTGCGATCTGCAAAAGCCCCGTGCGGTTTTCGGTGAAGTTGTACGCCATTTAATTTCTCCTTGAGGGGCTGGTTACGCGATCAAAACACCGCAGAACTGCGGGCCAGAAGATGTGA
>SHZM01000104.1 GCA_009692265.1 Gammaproteobacteria bacterium | reverse complement strand
ATGGCAAAAAAAGGGTGGGGCGAAGGAACAAAAACGACGCCGAATGGTTGAACAAATTAGGGCCGGCAAGAGCTTGCATTCGGTAGCACGGCGGTTTCGGGTGAGCGTTAACACGGTTTCGCGGTGGGTGGAGCGTTGTGTTGATCAGCGCCCTGACCGAGCTGAGTTGAGTAACCGCCCGCCGGGGCGCGCTTGGAATCGGCTGAGCGCCCCGCAGGAACGGCGAATCTTGCAGATACGACGGCAGTTGCGGGAGCGCAGTGTCCTGGGTGAGTACGGAGCGCGAGCGATTACTGTCCAGTTGAAACGTGTTGAGGAGGAGATTCCGTCGGAGCGTACGATCAACCGTGTACTGCAGCGACATGGTGCGTTTGATGGCGCTCGACGCCAACGCCGACCGGCACCGCCCAAGGGCTGGTACTTGCAGCGAGTGGCAGCGGGCCGCGCCGACATTGACTGCTTCGATTTCATCGAAGACCTGAGGATTGCCGATGGCCCGCGGGTCAACGTGCTTACGGCCAAAAGCGTGCATGCGATCCTGAGCGATGCGTGGATCATGAGTCAGCCCAGCGCGAAGGCAACGGTGAGCAGTCTGTTGGAACGCTGGGGGCGCGACGGGTTGCCTGCCTACGCGCAGTTCGACAACGCCACGATATTTCAGGGCGCGCATCAGTACCGCGACACGGTGGGCCGTGTCAGCCGTCTGTGCCTGGCACTGGGTGTGATACCGGTGTTCGCACCACCGCTGGAGCACGGGATGCAAAACACGATTGAGAGCTTCAATGCCTTGTGGCAGACCAAGGTCTGGCAGCGCTATCACATGGCCGATATGCGCGAGTTGAAATCGCGTAACGCGCGCTACATCGCGGCACATCGGGCGCGCCACCAAAGTCAGAGCGATGCCGCGCCCAAGCGGCAACGCATACCTCGACGCTTTGTCCTGGATCTGCAAGCGCCCCTGCGAGGCACGCTGATCTACATCAGCCGCACCAACGAGGACGGCGTTGTGCGCCTTCTCGGTCACAACCGGCAGGTCAGCGATCAATGGCTGCATCGGCTGGTGCGTTGCGAAGTCGACTTCGATCATCAGGTCATCCAATGCTTTGCATTGCGCCGCGCAGATCCAAACGAGCAGCCGCTACTGGCGAAGTTCCCCTATAGCCGACCAACAAAACGCTTCCAAGGTACGCCGTGACCGAGTTCAACGCACAGCCGGTTAAACACCGCGACTCAGAGATGCGGGGGGCTCCGCCCCCCGCGCCCCCCGCAAAGCGGATAAGAAAAATTCGGAAAGACAAAACCACTCCACCGCGTTCATGACTGTTCCGCTAACGCTGTCACATGGCCATCTATGCATTAGCTTATGGGATCGAGGCAGACGTGAGATTGAGAGCCTTGGCGGAAAGCGACCGATTGAAGAAGGTGCTGACCGATACGCCCGCGCGCTTGAAGCCGCTCGACAAAGACGCGGTTAGGATCATTCCGATAAAGGTGGTCAATGCACCCAACACGCGAGCCAGTCTTTCCCAAGATGGTCGTACGATTTTTTTGGATGTCGATGTTTCGACGCGCCAACCCATCGTCCAAATCGTCGCGAGTTTCGAAAATCAGTTCTTTCCGTATTCGATTGAAGAAGCTCGTGTCTCGGCACTGATTGAAGGTCAGGGATGGTCCGAGCCGTTAAGCGTTACTCCTGACATCATCTCGAAGCTCTCCCCCAACGCTGGAGTCGAGGTATCGATTTCACTCCCGATCTCGGTGCAACTGCCCTCGATTTGGTCGCCGCGGATCTTGCTTGATACCGGCAGGCGGGTAAGTGTGCCAGCGGTCATCCAGGTCGCACTGAACGGGCAAAAATTGGCAGTCGACAACAGTTTCCGTGCAAGGTTGGCGAGCATCTTTCCAGGCGATCCTCTGCCGGATGTCTTCGTGCCGCCGGTTAATGTCAAATCGTCATCCGCGGCAATTCCAATCGTCTTGCGGGTGAACTATCCCCTGTATCCGTTGATCGTGGCGCTTATTCTCTGCCTAGCAGCCATCGTCGGAGCGCTCTGGCTATTTGCGATCTTGAAGGCTGAAAAACGCTATCGCCTTGTTGTTGACGGTCAAGAGCGTACCGTCGTCATCCGCACGTTTAAGAGCGTGAAAGTATTGCTGCCGGATGGCATGAATTATGCCGGAGAGGTCAAGCGTGGCTTGGGCCGACCGCGTGTTGCGTCCGTCAATCAGGGGCACACATTGTCAATCGGTAAGTGAGCGATTAATCAAAATAGGGGGCTGACCAATGGCTGAGCAAAGTAGCAGCAAAGGATTTTCTCTTCCCATTCCAGGACAAAGTACGGGTGTCGACAAATCCAGCAGCGGCACGACGACACCATCAATCCAAATTGGCATGCCGCAAACAAACGCGCTGGATGGTCCCGAGCCGCGGGACTATGCAATTGCCGGTGCGGTCTTGGCCGTCTTGTTGATTGCGTTCTTTTTCGTACGAGGCGCCTACGCCAATCATCTGGTTGGCAAGAAAGTGTCCCCGAATTCGGCGAATGCAGCAGGTTGGTGGCTCTTCATTTTCTTGACCGGCCTCGCGATGGCCGCCGTGATGGCGATCCTCAGCCCGGTGAAGTTTCTTGCTCCATTGTTCATGGCGCCGTTGGGACTAGTCAGCGTGGTTGCGCTCATCTTGATGCTCATCACGGGACGTCGCAGGTAAGCGGGAAGTTTTTTGAATCAATACTAGGAGTGCGAGATGGAACATGCTTCGCCAGCCGGGCAAGAGGACGAAAAAGCAAAGCCGGAGCAATACGTAAGGCTACGTCCAACATTGTTCATCGGATTGGGTGGCACCGGCATGGAGGTGATGCTCCGCGTACGCAGGCGCATCTTGAACGCGACATGGGGAAAACGAGAGCCCGTGCGGCTGAATTCTTTGGCGGAATTTCCGGTAGCGCAGTTTCTCCACATCGATCTCGATCAAGGAGCCGTATTGGATTCCGGGAAGGCGCAAACGACGGATCCCTTGGTCGATTTGATCAAACTGCCCGCCGAGGATCGGATTGCGCAGACGTTTGATCTGCAGAAGTACAGCCGCAGCGACGATGACTTGGCCAAATTCCCGCATGTGGAGGCCTGGTCGCCGATGACGCCTAAGAAGATACGCGATCTTGGAATCGATCCGTCGAAAGGAGCGGGGCAGATCCGGGCCATCTCGCGGCTTTATTTTTTCGATAAATACGCGGCCATCCGAGACGCGGTCCGAAACAAATTGGCCACCTTGAAATCGGGCCTCAATCACACACAACAATTGGCGAGATTGGAGCTCGAACACGAGCCGAACAAGTTTCGAGTCGTCGTGATCGTATCCATCGCGGGCGGTACCGGGTCTGGCTCGTTTCTCGATATGGGTTGGCTGGCTCGATGGATTGCGGCCAAATCGTTGCCAGATGCAGACGTGCAATTGATGCTGTTCTTACCTTCTGGATATCAGGCATTCAATAAAGATCGCACCGAAGCAAACGGCTACGCCGCGCTCATGGAGCTCGAGCCGTGCATGATGGGAAACACGGGATATGTCACCAGGTGGACACCCGGTGAATTGCCCGATCTCGCGCGAACGCCTTACAGCGACATCTATTTGATCGACTCAGGCAACCTTGCCAGTCAGCACACCAAAGAAATTAAAGACGTCTATGACATGGTGGCAGACGGTCTATTCGAAGATTTCGCGAGCGCGGATTTTGCGACCAAGAAACGGTCGACGGCGGTCAATCAGCAGCAGTTCAAGATAAACCCATACCACCCGCCGATCCCCGAAAACAAATACGGGGACATGAAGCTGAAATTTTTCAAGGGATATTCTTCCTTTGGGCATTCCGTTCTCGACACCCAGCAATCGCTGAGGCATGACGAACAGGAATATCGGTGGGCGTCGGCAATGTTGAGAAGCTTTTTCGGGTTGCACGGCCAAGACCACACCGCGCATCAAGCGACGGACAAGCAGCGAGACGAGTTTCTCGTCGATCAGCTGAAATTGGGCATGACCATGTTCGATGATTTTCCGGAGTTCTCCGCGAAAGTCGATCTGAAATTGTCATCCGGCCCGTTCCAAGAATGGCAAATCACCGATGACCTCTTAACTGATCCACAAGTGGCTCTCCAGGCCGGACTGCAGCAAAAAGTGAACCAACGTCTGGAGGAAATCGGGTCCAGCGCCGAGAAAGAAAACTGGCCAAAAATGGTGCGTGACGCCATGCGGCAATTTGAGCGCGATGCGATCCGCGATCAAGATACGATCGCAAATACGAGCGAAGACCGGATAAGTCAGCGTCGTGGGATCGTCGTGGAAAAGCTCAGCACAACCTTGCGCGATCGCCTGTACGATTATCTAGACAACAAAGAATATGGCGGATTGCAGTATGTACTGTCCTTGGTTGAATTGATCAAGGATCGTTTCGAGAATCCGGAGATGGGCATCAGCGCCGCATTGGCCCTGAACGCCCGGCGCTATCAAGAGATACGCGACGCCCTTAAAACGCACGAGATCGAGAGACTACTCAAGAATCTCGAAGAGGCGTGCGGCAAAGGCTTCATGGGGCTCGGCGGCGGAAAAGTCGAACAGGCACGCAAGATTTTGGGGCAACTCGCACAGGAGATCGGCAACTACCTCAAATTCCATGTCCGCTTCATCGCCGCCGATGCCGCCTCGGGAATGCTGGTGGAGGTGTCAAAGCGTTTAGGAGAGAGAACGGGCGTCGCGGTAAATGGGGAAGCCCGTTGGACGGGCATCGTCGAGGAATTCCAGGCCGGTCGGCAATCAGTGCTGGATCTAAGTTCCGAGATCGAAAAGCTCATTTTGCGTCTGAACGACGACGCGAAGAAGGAGCACGCTACCTACATATTCGTGCCTACGCAAGAACAGCCGCCGCCGTTGCCTAATCCGTCCCAACTGCGCGACTGGGCGGACGATGCATTCAAGGATTTCGGCGGGTCGCGCAAAATCTTCCCGATGCTTAAGGACGCCAAAGACCGGGACAAGCTTCTGCGCGTACTGCGATTAAAGGCCGGGCGCGAGCTTGTCACGTCCTCCACGACCGATGGGCCCGATCCGCTTGTCGTTGCCTTGGCCGCGATGCCCCCGCAAGAACGTCGACGCCGGTTTTCCGATTTTCTGATGCGGGCAATGCCGTGGATTGACGCGCAATTTGGCGACGTCGTCGTCAACGCCGATCAATTTAAATGTTACATCGGCGTGGCGAGGGTCGCGGATTGGAAACAATTCGAAGAGGAGCTCAAATCACAGGTGCCGCTGGCCGCTGGAATTACCGCGAGCCAAATCCAGCTTCTCGATACGGGCATGGACGGGCGGGCGGCGTGTTATTGCGAACTCGCCGGTATCCCTTTGACCGTGTTGCGCGGTTTGGAGGCTTGGCGCACGAGCTATCGTCAAGAATCCGAAAAAATCCCACTCCACACCCATAAAGACCCGACGCAATTTGTACATCCGCAGGCACCGAGTACATCGGAGCTCAGCGAGCGCGCTGAGGATCTTAAACTGTACCTGTATGCGGTGATGTTGCGCGTTCTCACACGGGAGAGCAGAACGACCGTCCCTCCGGGGTTGTACATATTTGATTTCGGGCGCGGCGATCGGCGGAGTCTTGGCAACGAACGATCATTCCGGCTGAACGGACTGCCGGCACTTAGCAGAGGACAGGTCGCTACTGCAGTCAATGACCGCAGGGATGAGTTGGATGGAATGCAGATCTACGCGCTGGGCATCCTTGCTCTTCATTACGCGCAGCGTGTCTACAAGCCTCGAAACGAACGAAGCGAATTGGGAGAACAATACCCGATGCGCGGATTTGCAAGCGCGATGGCAATGACATTGTCACGCGAGCTCGAAGAGCAGGCAAATCGAAAAGGGATTCATGATGAAGACAAAAAGAAGCTTTCCCGGCTCCTTGATGATTGGGAAGATCCGCGGCTCCTCGACAAATGGACCGAAATCATCGGCGACTCAAATCTCGATGCTTATCCATGGGAGGTGGCCGATCCAGGAGAAGGCGAACCCGCGCATCTCAAACGACGGGTGAAGAAAGAATTCTTTGATGCGGGTTGGCTGCAAACCTTGACCGTCGGATCAATCCAATCGGCCCGCGTTGCGGCAGGCGCGTCTGCATCGGTACCTCCACCCATATTCGTCACACCGGGTACGACCGGCTACAGCTACTACTACCATCTGAATGGGCAGCAATTGGGACCAATGCCGATCCAGCTCATTCAGCAATTGATCGGGGCAAAGGTGTTGAACGGAACGGTCATGGCATGGCGGGACGGATTGCCGGCCTGGCTGCCGTTGGCACAGATACCTGAATGCGCCGTGTTATTCGGGCCGCCGGCCGCACCGGCAACAGGAGGCGTTCCTCCACCCCTTGCCTGACGCTCCAGGAGGACAACCGGTGTCCGCACGGGCTCAGACCAGCGGTCACATTCTTTTCGAACGACAGACAGAGGCGGTTGAAATTGTGTGAGTGGCGATCTGAAAGTGTTCCAAACCCGGCGGTTTGAAAATGGTGAATCTTATTCATTAATCTTCTTCGATCACAATTTACCAAAAGGTCTTCTGGGCCTTCTTCCTTGTTTCTTCACACGGTTTCCCACCCGACGTCGAGTA
>SHZM01000035.1 GCA_009692265.1 Gammaproteobacteria bacterium | reverse complement strand
TGCAATGAGTGACAATGCGGCTGCCGAGCACCTTAACAAGGCCCGGGAAATTCTTTTTAAATCTATTCCTAATCGACCGAAAGCAGCCGCCTAAGCCCAGACTCAACTTCAACCCTTCAGACTCATACCTCGATTGGAATGTACTGCCCATCGGATTCGAAATGAGAGTGGTCGAACGAGGTGGATAAAATCCACAAATTCACGTCGAAGCCTAAGTTGTAGGACGCGACGATTTCCCAAATCTATCAACGATAATCGATACGATGCGATCGGCGGTCTTACCGTCTCCATACTCGGGGATATCGCAACGCGGTTCAGCAAAATTGGGTTGAGACCAGAGACGATTCCATCCGCATTCAATGGTTTCGACCCATTCCGTTTCGTCACGAAGCGTGACGCAGGGTGTGCGATGGAAATAAGCCTCCTTTTGGAGCCCCCCAGAATCGGTAAGAACGCCAACGGCTCCCGCCAGCAATAATGTCATATCGAGATAACTCACAGGCTCGCAGACAGTCAAGCCATTCAGATCAAGACGGGAACGGGTCACTGCATCGCGAGTTCTCGGGTGTATTGGAAAGACCACGGGGTGTTCAGCGGCTCTGCTTTTGAGATAGGTGAGTATCTTTGCCAGCTGTGCCGGGTCGTCTGTATTTTCAGCTCGGTGCACCGTGGCCACAAAGTAGCCGTTTTCGTTAACGGATAATCGCTCCAAAACATCAGAGTTGTGTTTAGCTTGCAAGCCCTTAATTGCGTGCAGCATTACGTCGTACATCACGTCCCCTACGTGATGTACGCCGTGGGTGATCCCTTCTGCTGCAAGATTTTCTACGGCACGTAAAGTTGGACACAGCAATACAGTACCAACGTGATCAGTCAGTATTCGATTAACTTCTTCGGGCATTCTACGGTTGTGCGAGCGAAGCCCCGCTTCGACATGAGCCACCGGAATATGTAGCTTTGCGGCTGCCAAAGCGCCTGCAAGGGTCGAATTGGTGTCGCCGAACACCAGCACATAGTCGGGTTTCTCGAGTAGCGCCGTTCGTTCCAGCGCTTCGAGCATGCGCCCGGTCATTTCACCGTGCCCGCCGCCACTTATCGCGAGGTTATGATGGGGCTCCGGAATCTCTAGTTCTTCAAAAAACACTTGCGACATGTTTGCATCGAGATGTTGCCCGGTATGGACAAGCACTTCCTCAAGACCGGGAACACAACGAATTGCCCGACTTATCGCAGCCGCCTTCACGAATTGTGGTCGGGCACCAACGATACTCAAAATTTTCAAATTCGACCTCCGGCGATTTTGGGGCTGTCTTGTGGCCCATTGAAATTGCCTAAACGGCGCGGTGCATCAGTGGCCCCAGCAGATTCTACCCCGGCCCACTGAAAGGCGCTCGACGCGGGTGTTATCACAGCTTCAGCCGTAAATGCGCAATTCTATTTGACTTGGAAAATAACAGCTCCTTGGCATTATGATCGAAGTTGTAGAAAGAAATGTAGAATCATGGGATGAAAATTCTGCTTATCGGTTTGGTCGACTATACGAAAGTGTCTGGGGGAGTCATCCACCAATCGGCCTTAGCGAATAACATGCTTTTGGCTGGGCACAGTGTTGCTCTGCTCGCGCCCGCGACAGGTGAATTCGAGAATTTGCGCGGTGCCGTGCGCGCATGCTTGGTCCCGACACCAAGCATGCGACGGCTGGGACTGCCGGCATCACTTGAAACATTCTTTCAAGTGCCAGAAATCCTCCGGCAAGTCCGCAAGAACCGGCCCGATGCAATATATCTGCGAAATAATTTATTCACCTGTGTCATAGGAATGCTTGGACGTGTCTTTAATATTCCGGTAATTACCGAGCACAATTCGTGGCAAGCCATTGAACGGCTTTACATCGGACGGGCGCGACAATTCGCGTTCATCGAAAGTTACCTCCAAGCATTAGATTGCAAGCTCTCTACGGCGTGCCGGACTGTTACAGCGGGGATACGTGACCTGCTGATCGACTCGGGCTGCAACGGGAGCTCGATTACGGTCATTGGTAATGGCGCCGACCCTGAAACGTTTAGGCCTCTAGCGCGCGAATCGGCCTTGGCGAAATGGGCGCTTGATCCGGCCCTGCGCTACGTGGGCTTTATCGGTTCCCTGATCCCGTGGCACGGAGTTCACCACGCGATCGACGCGATGCGAGCAATCTCAAAACGCTGTCCGAACGTACGCCTATTGATTTTCGGAGATGGTCCGGAGCGCGGTCGGCTGGAGCAGTTAATGCGACACCATGCACTTGAAGGCCGTGTCAGATTTTTTGGTTCGATAAAGTTAGCGGACGCAAACGAAGCGATAAACTGCTTCGACATAGCAATCGCGCCGTTTTCGCGGCAACTTTATGAAAAAGTTGGAGTCGCGACGATCAAGCTGGGTGACTACATGGCTGCGGGAAGACCGCTGGTCGCAAGCGATTTGCCAGGCCTGCGAGAATTAGGTTCAACTGGCTGGCCGGTGCTAGTGCCGCCCGATAATCCTGACGAACTTGCCCACGGTATTGAGCGCCTGATTAATGACCCCGCCGAACTGGTGCGACGGGGCACGGCGGGGCGCGCCGCTGCCGAAGGACCGCTGAGTTGGCAGGCTATTACCGCGCGCGTAGTAACCCTGATAGAAGATACGATTCGAACGTCGAAAGCATGAAGAAGAAAAAAATCCAGTGGTCTAGGGAGTGGGAATGCACTCTGGCTTGTTCCTATTCTGCTGCCGCCGCTGTGCGCAATTCCAATTCGTAGTGCAAACTCAGAGACCCGTGGCAATGCCCAACATCTTATTGGATGCCTTTGTCCGCGAGGCCCTCTCGACATGACCGGCGGAGGCGGATCTTCCGAAATCCGTGTTGCGCACATCATTACAGGACTTGAGATTGGCGGTGCAGAACGGATGCTCATCAAGGTCGCAGCCGCGCTCGCGCCACGGATTCAACAATTGATAATTGCGATGTCTGGAGTGCCGAAGGGGTGTGGACCCCTCGCGGACCACGGAGTCGAAGTAATCACCCTCGGCATGCCGAGGGGAAAACTATCCGTAGCTGGATTTTATCGCGCACTGAAGGTGTTGCGCCATTTCAGACCAACGATTATTCAGTCCTGGCTATACCACGCGGATTTACTGGGTAGCGCCTTGGTGTATTGCTGTGGACGACCAAAAATTGTGTGGAACATTCGCTGTACCGATATGAATTTGGAGAAATACTCACTTACTACTCAGATCGTACGCCGAGCACTGGTAGCTCTATCAGGTGTGCCAAGCGCGATTGTGTCCAACAGTCACGCGGGGATCTCGATACACGAAAAACTCGGTTACCGCGCGCGCGAATGGGTTTTAATCGGGAATGGTTTTGATATTGATAAATTCAGTCCAAACGCGAACCGGCGACGTGAATTCCGCACGCGCTTGGGGGTCCCGGAGTTCCTGAGAATCGTGGGTCTTGTCGCCCGGCGCGACCCAATGAAAGATCACGAGACGCTGTTGGCTGCTGCAAAAATCGTGCTGATGCAACGTGATGACGTAATGTTTTACCTCTGTGGCGCGGGGATCCCCCAGTTACGAAAGGAGGTGGCGCGATTAGAAATGAGCGATCAGTTTATGCTTGAGGACGTTCAGGTAAACGTCGAGGGTATTTATCCAGGGTTAGATTTCTTCGCGCTCAGTTCAGCTTTTGGAGAAGGATTTCCGAATGTGCTCGGCGAAGCTATGTCTAGCGGAGTGCCCTGCATCACCACGGATGTCGGAGATGCAGGGTTGGTTGTAGCTGATACCGGAATACTCGTTCCACGGCGGGCGCCGGAAGCATTGGCTGCAGCCATTCTGTGCGGTCTCGCCTGGGAACCTGACGAATACAAGCGTCGCGCAAGCGCCGCCAGAAATCGAATTACCGCGAACTACTCGCTTGGCATAATTACTCGGCAATACGAAGAGCTCTATCGACGCTTGGCGGGTGTGCCAGCTGGTTAGAGTGAAACTAGAACTGCGGATATTCACTCACAGGGATAGCCCGAGCACCATATTCCTCTTCATTAATGGGCAAAGGCGTTGAGAGTGTTGGCACGTCCAGTGTTAGCCTGAAAACGAATGAGAATGAGCACTAAATAGCGAGTCCGTTGACGCACGTAACCACCTATGAAACGTAAGCCACGAGTGCTGTTCGTGGTGACGGAAGACTGGTATTTCTGGTCACATCGACTCGGGCTTGCGAGAAATGCCCGTGATGCGGGATATGAAGTCGTTCTTATTGCCCGTTATAGCGCCTACCGCGCCCAGATTGAGGCAGAAAATATCCGATGCATTGCGCTTCCGTTCGAACGCTCGCTACGTCACCCGGGACGAGACCTCCACTGTCTTATCGCACTTGCGAAATTGATTCGTGCCGAGCGTCCCACCATCGTTCATCTAGTCGCGTTGAAGCCGATATTACTGAGCGCTCTTGCCGTGCTGACGGCACCTCACGTGTCGTTTATCCACGCAGTGACGGGCTTGGGCTATTTATTTACGGCCGAAGGCGCTCCGGCGCGCGGTATGCGAGTCTTGGTTCTTTGTCTACTTCGATGGTTGCTGGGCCGGCGGAACTCGTCTTTGCTCGTACAAAACGACGATGATCTACAGGAATTGCGCAAGCATGGGGTGGGCGATTTAGCGCGAACGCGGTTGATAGCCGGTGTAGGTGTCGACACCTTGCAATTTTCCCCAGCGTACGCGGAAGAGGAACAGATTCCCTTAGTTATTTTACCGGCCCGGTTGTTACGCGATAAAGGGATCTGTGAATTCCTTGACGCCGCAAAGCGAATTCTGCGACGGGGGGTTAATGTCCGCTTTGCTCTGGTGGGCGCGCTTGATCTCGATAATCCGGCCGCGCTTCGAACCGAGGAACTCAAGGCCATGCTGCTCCCTGGAATAGAGTGGTGGGGGATTCGCGCCGATATGGCAAGTATCTATCGCCGTGCGGCAATCGTGTGTCTACCGTCGTACCGCGAAGGACTCCCGAAGGTGCTTCTCGAAGCCGCGGCCTGTGGTCGTCCACTTATTGCGACAGATGTGCCGGGGTGCCGAGAGATCTGCCGCAATAACAGCACCGGACTTCTGGTCCCACTTCGTAACAGTGAAGCACTTGAACAAGCAATCGTTCAACTTCTGGCGGATCCACTGAGGAGACGTGACTTCGGCGTGCGAGCGCGCAGCATCATTGAGGCAGAGTTTTCACTAGCGATGATTGCGAAGCAAACGCTAGACTTCTACGGCGAACTCCACGGCGTGGAATCCGGGATCTAACGATGCGATTAGTAGTCACCGGTGCAACTGGCTTTATTGGCGCTGAGCTTTGTGCATGTTTAGCGTCGCAAGGCGATCAAGTTACCGCGCTGGTCCGACATGGATCACACGCGCCGCGTTGTGTGAGTCGAGAGGTCATATTGGAAGAACTAACTACTTCTGCGCAGTGGTGTGCGGCACTCGCGGGGCACGATGCTATCGTGCATCTCGCGGCCCGCACTCATCGCGGGGAGGGTGTCGACTCTCAAACACTAAGTGAATTCTGGCAAACGAACGTCGAACTCACACGCGCGCTGGCGGTCCATGCGACGGCGGTGGGTGTTGGAAATTTCGTATTCATGAGTTCGAGTAAAGTTAGCGGGGAACGGTCACCGCGAATTGGTCCCGAGCAATGGGGCAACCTATCGCATGCTTCTCCGCCCGCACCAGAGGGACCTTACGGCCAGTCCAAACTTGAAGCGGAGCGATTGTTAGGTGCGATCATCGCGGCTTCCGGCACAGCGGGGTTGACTATATTGCGGCCCCCGTTGGTCTACGGTCCAGGTGTCGGCGGTAATCTACTGAGCTTATTACGAGCGATCGCCAACGGAATACCACTGCCACTCGCCTCGATCGTTAATCGCCGTAGCCTCGTTGATCGCAAATATCTGCTCGATGCCATTTTGTTGTCCCTAAAGTCACCGCGAGTCGGCATGCGAACTTTTACGGTTACCGATTGTGCCCTTTCAACCCCAGCACTGTGCGCATTAATGGCACACGGATTAAAGCGTCGCCTGCGGTTGTGGCACTGTCCGGTCGCGCTCTTGAGAAGGGCAGGGAAGATCGTCGGTAGGAGCGCGCAAGTCGCACGCTTAACTGAGTCAATGGTCCTCGATTCGCGTGCAATCGAGGATGAACTCGGCTGGCGTCCCGCGATTGATTTAGACCGCGCATGGTCCGAGATCGGGCTATGGTATTACCGTACACATTAACCGGGGTCTCCCCGTCTTTCATGGAAGTTATCGGCTTTCTTGCGGCGGCCATCCTCTCGTGGTGGATTACCGGAAGAGTTCGTCGTTGGGCGATTGCAAAAGCAATCCTGGATATCCCGAATGCCCGCAGCTCGCATTCGCTGCCTGTGCCGCGCGGCGGCGGGCTTGCGATCGCAGCTGTGGTACTTGGGGTAAATGCAGTAGCGGCAGTGGTAGGAGACATTTCCCGGGCGGTGGCCGCCATCATATGGATATCCACGGCGTGCTATGCAGTGCTTGGAGCGCTCGACGATTATCGCTCGATACGGCCGGAAATCCGACTAGTCTTCCAGACCGCCTTCTCACTCGTGTGTGTCTATAGTCTTTTCGCCGTGACGATGACGCCGTTCAACGTCCTAACCGTGTGCCTCGGAGTTCTGCTATCGCTTGTGCTCATTTGGAGCGTTAATCTTTATAACTTCATGGATGGAAGCGACGGGTTGGCCGCGGTTCAAGCCGTCACGGCAGGCATCGCCGGCGCAGTCCTGTCTGGATACCTTAATTTCGATGGTGTCGCATTCGCAGCCGCAAGTATCGCGGGTGCTAGCGCGGGATTTCTATGGTGGAATTGGCAGCCCGCGCAAATATTTTTAGGAGACGTCGGTAGTTATTTTCTGGGTGCCTGCTTCGGTTTGCTGATCCTGGTAACCGCGCTGCACGGGCTAATTCCATTCTTTTGGATAATTCTGCTCTCACCCTTCATAACGGATGCAACCTTGACCCTATTCCGACGCATCATAAGCGGGGAGAATTGGCGGGCGGCTCATCGCACCCATGCCTACCAATTATTGGTGCAAGTGGGGTGGAGTCATCGAAAAGTTGCTCTCGGATTGGTATTTTTGATGGTGCTGGTTGCCTACCCTGGCGCGTGGCTGTCGGTCGCTTACCCGCAGTACGGATTTGAATGTGCCGCTCTCGTGTACGTTTTGATTGCTACACTATGGGCCATCATCATTAAAAGAGCAGATTTTTCTCGCTAACATTTCCTCGCAATGATTAATTCACGCAATATCGTTATCGCCCACGATCTGCTGATGGTGGCATTCGCCTGGACGTTTGCCTTATTCGCGCGCTTCAATTTCTCGGTACCGCCGCCGGAGTATCTCGCGAGCGGCCTAACGGCGCTGCCAATCGTGGTGTTTGTGCAGGGCCTGCTACTGTGGCGGTTCGGCTTGTACCGTGGGTTGTGGCGATTCGCGAGCCTACGCGACCTGTGGAATATTATTCGCAGCGTTGGCATCGGCGGTCTCTCGGTTACCTTGGCGCTGGTCCTGTTTAACCGACTAGAAGGGATCCCGCGTTCGATTCTGATGCTGTACCCCGTGTTCTTGTTACTTTTGTTAGGTGGTCCACGACTTTGTTTTCGACTGTGGAAGGACCGAACGCTCAATCTTCGACAATTCACAGGCGGCACGCGTGTCTTGATTATCGGTGCCGGCGAGGGTGGCGAGACGTTCTTACGCGAAATTCTACGCGATCCAAATTACTTGCCGATCGGTTTGGTGGATGATCGGAAAGCGCTTGCGCGACGACGAATTCATGGCGTACCGGTGCTTGGAATCATCGAAGCGGTGCCGAGCCTCGTTCAGCGCTATCAAATTGAACTCGCCGTTATTGCGATCCCTTCGGCCAATAATCTTGAGATGCAGCGGATCGTCGAAATCTGCGAAGGTGCTGGCTGTGCGTTCCGCACGGTGCCACGGTTACAGGACATAGTCGCCGGCAAACTTATGTTGCGCGAGGTACGCCAGGTTGCGATTGACGACTTGCTTGGTCGAACCGCGATTCAACTCGACTGGCCTTTAATGCAGCGGAGCCTTGCCAGCAAGGTCATTCTTGTGACGGGTGGCGGTGGTTCGATCGGCGCTGAGCTATGTCGCCAAATTGCGCGTCTCGGCATCTCGCAATTACTGATCTTTGATCAAAGCGAATTTAATCTTTACGAAATTGAGCGCGAGCTGAGGGCAGCGCATCCTCATTTGAAACTCATCTGTCGAATGGGTGACGTCTGCGACCGCGCTGCCGTCGAACATATGTTCAGTAGCTTTAAGCCGCAGGTCGTCTTTCACGCCGCGGCTTATAAGCATGTCCCGTTGGTCGAAATCCAGGTTCGCGAGGGTGTACGCAACAATGTACTTGGTACTCACCTCGTTGCCAGTGCAGCCGTCGGCGCCGCCTGTGAGACGGTGGTACTGATTTCGACTGACAAAGCAGTACGTCCGGGGAGTGTGATGGGCGCGACCAAGCGCGCCGCGGAAATGGTGTGCCAAGCGCTCCAGCACAATGCCGCGACGCGCTTTATCACCGTACGCTTCGGCAACGTTCTGGGCTCCGCCGGCAGCGTCGTGCCGCTTTTCCAACAACAAATCGAGAACGGCGGCCCCGTGACGGTCACGCATGCCGAGGCGAGCCGGTATTTCATGACGATTCCCGAAGCCTCGCAATTAATTTTGTTAGCTGGCGCGGTCGGTAGGGGTGGCGAGATTTTTGTGTTGGAGATGGGCGAGCCAGTGAATATCAAATACCTTGCCGAACAGATGATTCGGCTGTCCGGGCACGAAGTCGGATCAGATATTCGCATCGTCTTTACGGGGCTTCGTCCCGGCGAAAAATTACAGGAGGAGCTTTTTCACGCCGAGGAGGCATTGGTTCCCACGCGTTATGACAAGCTGCGCCTTGCGGGTCACCGCGATGTCGATGCCGAACACGTACGCGGAGTATTGAGACGCTTGCACGACGCCTGTGAGCGATTTGATGAAGCGACTACGACGCAGCTGCTGCAGGAATTAGTGCCAGAATTCAAAACCCCGGAGAATCCGGGCAACCCGACTGTAGTCGTTCCTTTTAAGCGAGGACTTCCGTGAAAACTAAAGTACGCAAGGCAATCTTTCCAGTTGCGGGAATGGGAACACGCTTTCTGCCCGCGACAAAGGCGAATCCCAAAGAGATGCTCCCGATTGTCGACAAACCCCTGATTCAATACGCCGCCGAAGAAGCGGTCGCCGCAGGCATTGAAGAACTCATTTTTGTTACCGGTCGCACGAAGCGCGCGATCCTCGATCATTTTGATAAGGCCTACGAGCTCGAAGCCGAGCTTGAGAAGAGCAACAAGACAAAAATGCTCGAAGTGGTCCGTAATATTCTGCCTTCGCATGTGGCCTGTATTTATATTCGACAAGCGGAACCCTTGGGGCTAGGGCACGCCGTGTTATGTGCGAGACCCGCGATCGGAAATGAGCCTTTTGCGGTAATTCTCGCCGATGATTTAATCGATGGAGGCGGGCGCGGGTGTCTTGCTCAGATGGTGGAGAAGTTCGCGCATTACAACTCGGGGATTATCGCCGTGCAGCCGATTCCAATCGAACATAGCGATCGGTACGGGATTGTCCAAATTAAGGCCATAGATGAACGGATTTCAAAAATTCAATCCATTGTCGAGAAGCCCGCGCCACAAGATGCGCCGTCGAATTTAGCGGTCGTCGGCCGTTACATTCTGCCTAATGAAATCATGGGGATCCTGGAGCGAACAGAGCGCGGCGCTGGTGCCGAAATTCAGTTGACTGATGCCATCGCAACACTGCTGGAAACGCAGCAAGTGTTGGCCTACGAGTTCGAAGGTGTCCGCTACGATTGCGGGGCGAAGATAGGATACTTGGAGGCCACCATCGACTACGCCCTTAAGCACCCGGAACTCGGCAACGAGTTCGCCGAGTTACTGAAAGGAAAGGTGCGAGCGCTGGGCTAACCGCCAATTGCGCCACCGTCGTCGCGGGTGATCGCAATGATCGCCGGGCGTGGTGGTAGGGCCGGATCGAAATCTGGCCAGCGTGTACTCGGCGTCTCAAAACAACTGTTGAGAGTGTCCCCAGGATGCTGAATGGCCAAAAAAAGGGTTCGACCATCCGGCGTAAATTCGGGACCGCATACTTCGCTTCCGAGTGGTGCCGAGAAAAATCGCCGCGGCGAACCGTGACCCGTTTCAGTTCGGCGGCAGCGCCATAATCCATCCGCGCGATTCAACGCCGCTCCAAGCGCTCCGGAATCGGACGTGAGCCACAAACCACCTTGTGGACCAAAGGCGCAATTATCCGGCGCCGCTAACCACCCGTCTTTTGAAACTTCGCCCGGGTATTGCGCATGATGCAGCGGGTTCTCTGGATTGCCGCCGAGTAGAAAAATCCGCCACCGAAATTCGGGCGCGCTGTGCTGCGCTTTGGGCCCTGGCGCGCCTGGTGGCAAAAGTTGTAGCACGTGGCCGAAGCGATTTTCGGGACGCGGATTTGCTGCGTCCAGGGTGTCCGAGGTGCGCGCCGGGTTATTCGTCAGGAGAGTGTAAATGACGTTGCTAATCGGATCGGTTTCGACATCTTCGGGGCGATCGAGCTTGGTCGCCTGCAAAAGATCCGCCGCGCGCCGCGCCTCAATTAACACGTCGCCCTGATCATTGAATCCGTTTTTCGGTGTTAACGGGCCAGCGCCAAATGCTAACGGCAGCCAAACTAAGGAACCGTCGTTCGCGAATCGTGCAACATGCAAGGTACCTTCTTCCAGTAATTTCGAATTTGCGGTACCGGCGTCCGCGCGATACGCGTCAGCCGAGACGTATTTATAGAGATATTCAAATGCTGCATCGTCACCGGAGTAAACGACCAGGCGCCCGTCGGCACTAACGATGCAGGTCGCCGCTTCGTGTCGAAACCGTCCAAGCGCGGTGTGCTTTTTTGGCGTGGAATCCGGGCGTAGTGGATCGATTTCCACAACCCACCCAAAATGATTCGGTTCGCGCGGTGCTTTGGCAATATCAAAGCGATCGAAATGACGTGCCCACCACGGTGAGTAGCATTCCGCGCCGACCCCATAACGCTGGTGATTCCTTGCTTCAGCGTCGGTCGTCACCTGATCGTTGAAGAACGTCTGAAAATTCTCTTCGCCCACAAGTACCGTGCCCCAGGGAGTCTTGCCGCCGCCGCAAAGCCCGAGCATGCCGTGAGCGAATTTTCCATCGCCAACTAAGGCGGTCCAGAGACGTCGATGCCCGGCGGCAGGTCCGGTGAAATCAACACGTGAGTCGATGGTAAAACGACGATTGAAGCGCGAACAGGGTTCGTAGCGCCAGCCTCCCTCGCGGCCGTCTTGGGCGATCTCGACGACACTATGGCCTAGTACAGCACCTTCCACCTCAGTGCGAGACCGATCCATCTCTGGTGTAGTTAAGCACCCAGTCCACATAAGTTGAGGGTTCGTAAACTCGTGGTTTACGCACAGTACGCCGCGATTTCGCTCGCCTATCAGCGGTTGCAAGGGCCAATAGGCAAGGAAATCGTTGTTATAACCGAAGCGACCTGCGTAGTCGGTGGGCGAGGTAATACCGGGGTGCCAAGGCGTGCCAGTAGAGGTGAGTGGATCGCCCCAGCGCAGCAGAATTTGGCAGCGGTGTCCTGCTTCTACTTGGTGTGTAGGCGATCGCCTGCTACTGACTTCGTCGGGCGAGGCAAGTGGCGCGGCGTTAATCCGCGGACTAGTCGCGATTGCCGAAATCCCGAGGACCTTTAGGAATTGCCGTCGACGCATGAGTGCTGGAGCCCTGAAGTAGTCAGGGCATTCTATGGATAGAAGTGAAATCTGCCGAGGCTTGGACTCAAGTTAAATTGGGTACGATTGGCAATCAGCCGATTGCGTGTGCAGTTCGGGGCGGTCGGTATACAACTCTTCTCACTGCATCTTACTGAGAAAACTACGCTTTTTAGTCAATTCCGATTGGAGAAACGTCAGCGCGCGCATTGAATGCTCGTCTTCTGGGATGCCTGCGGTAGCGATTAATTGCTCGAGTTCATTCACTTCTTCCTCAAGCTCATCGTGCTCGCTGACGATCCCGAGCTGAGGGAAGAACTGCTCTAACTGCTTGAGTTCGTCAACTAAATCCACCCAACCTTCAGAAATCACTTTCGGTGCCATGGTGACTCTCCCCCTACACCCAAAACGTAGTGTTACATCTGTAATCAGATCAGTATTATCAAGTAGACCGTTTAATAAACTGATCTTTATAGCGATTATTATAGAATCATGAGAAAGAACTTCAACTACAAACTTACGTCTCCCAGGAGACGGCTAGCTCGCCATAAGGAAAACCCGTGAATAAAACGCGCAGTATCCCGCACGCGACCATCGTGCCGGACTCGACCTTGGCGATCCTGTCGCAAGCGGAAGTGAATGATTTATGTATGGCGCGGACGGGCCGTGTCTACAGCTTGTTTCGGCGTTGTGCGTTGGCGGTGATGACTAGTGGGATTGAGTCGGACGACGCGCGAGAAGTCCTTGAGGCGTACGCGAATTTCGAAATCAGTTTCGAGCAGGTGGATCGCGGGATCCGCTTACATTTAGTGAATCCCCCGGCGCAAGCATTTGTGGATGGCGAAATGATCAGGGGCGTAAAGCAGCATCTGTTTGCCGTGTTACGGGATATTACGTATCTGTCTCGCGAGCTCGAACGCCCGTCGCGTTTTAATTGGGAGACTCCAGCGGGAATAACGGATTCGGTTTTCCATATTTTGCGGCATACAGGGCTGTTTCGGGCTGGACCTCCGCGCAGCGTCGTGGTGTGCTGGGGTGGACACTCAATCGGCCGATCTGAGTACGATTACTGCAAGGAAGTTGGTTACCAGCTCGGCTTACGGGCACTCGATATTTGCACTGGTTGCGGCCCTGGCGCGATGAAGGGACCAATGAAAGGTGCGGCAATCGCGCACGCCAAACAGCGCGTCAGCGACGGGCGTTATATCGGGATCACCGAGCCGGGTATTATCGCCGCCGAAGCCCCTAACCCGATCGTCAACGATCTCGTGATCATGCCCGATATCGAAAAGCGCCTCGAAGCGTTCGTGCGCGTAGGCCACGGGATCATAATTTTCCCCGGAGGCGTGGGCACCGCGGAGGAACTCTTGTACATACTCGGGGTATTGTCGCATCCAGATAACGCCGAAATCCCGGTCCCATTGATTTTAACCGGTCCCACGGATAGCGCGGATTACTTCAAACATATCGACCGTTTCGTCCGCACGGTGCTGGGAGAGGCGTTTGCGAACCGTTACGAGATCATCGTGGGCGACCCTGCGCGAGTGGCGATGAAAATGCGCGAATCGACTGAGGCCGTACAGCACTTCCGAGACGGTCACGATGACGCTGCGTATTTCAATTGGTCGCTGCGAATTGATAGCGCATTCCAACAGCCATTCGTCGTGACTCACGAGGCGATGGCGAATTTGATTTTAGACCGCGCGCTGCCACCGCATGAGCTAGCCTGCAATCTTCGCCGTGCATTCTCCGGTTTAGTCTGCGGAAATGTGAAGGAGGAGGGTGTGCGCGCGGTCGAGCGGCTCGGCCCGTTTGAACTGCATGCGGAACGCGCACTCACCGATCAGCTGGATATTTTATTGCGTCGATTCGTGACGGATGGCCGCATGCGGCTCGGCGGGCGCGAATACGCTCCGTGCTATCGGTTGGCGAAATAGCTTTCCAAGCCACCGCGTTCGCGGTTCTCAGCGCGCGAGGTAGCCGGTGAATTCAGCATAACCAACGCCTGTTAACGCCGCCTGATTGGAGGTTCCAGAAACTTCAACCGCGCCTTCCCAGTAGACGACCCGGCCACGCCATTCTTGCGCTGCGACACGGGGGGTAATGGCTAAACGCATGTGCAATTTTGGAATGTCGATGCGCCACCGTTGTGGATAGCGCACACCAGTATTCGGACTTGTCCAGGTATCAAGGCAGCTCAGCGAGACTTCTGTGTGATTCAGCGCGACGCCTTTGCCATCAGGGTCGATCCAAATTCCGGAGCTGTGAGGATCGGGGGTGCTATCCGTTCGCCGTAGCCTATAAAACATCAGTTCGCTGTAATTGGTAAATTGTAGGCCGAACCAATCCCATCCCTCCTGTGCAACTTCCAAGGCGCCGCTTCCCCATTCTCGATCGACCCACGCAGTGCCTGTCACTGGATAATCGACACCCGCAAGGGTCAGCGCGCCGCTGGCGTTTAGCCGCGGCTGTGAATAGTAGTACGACGCGTTCCCTACCGCGTTCCCCTTTTGCGATAACCCGCGATCGCCTTGAAGTATCGGGGCCTTGATCGAAATTAAATCCAGCGCGAGACCGTGTGTCTCGGTCTGCGCCGTAAGGCGCCAGTCGTGATTTTCCCCGTCGGTGATCGCAACTTTCCAGTTCTTGATCCAAACCGATGGTGGCGCAGTACTGGTTCCGGCAATCTCAAGCGCGCTGCGATGCTGTCGTTCGTCAGCGTGGAAGTGTTGAGCCTGGACATCCGTAATGGCGAAATGCCCCAATAGCAGCTGATTGCCGCGCCAGCCAGAGAGGCTCAGGCGTGGGCGCGCTGTCAGCGCTAGTCGAAAGAACGTCAGCTGAAAGCCGAAAGGCCGCTTCGTGGCCGTCTCCAGGTTGCCAGTGAAGTACCACCATTCGTGCCGAAATTCGGGGTGAGGAGCGTGATCGATCGGAAACTTAAAATCACGTTTCGAGATGGCGCGCGAAAATTCAGCAAATTCTGCGGAATCACCCAGTAATGCTCGGAGTGAAATGCCGCGTTGGTGGCGTGGCGTTGGCCACACCAGGCGCTGACCAAGCCACCCACCTAGCGGTAATGCTAAGAGAAGCAGGGCACGACGCCTATTCATCCTGAAGCACCTGGGCTGGTGGTCGAATTGTGGCGTGAAAGACCGGCAGTATGGCCGCCGCTGTCGCGGCGAAAAGCACTCCGCACGACGCATACGCAAGGGTGGATAGGGGCACGACTAAAGGCATGGTCCAGCCAAAAGCTTCAACGTTGACCACCCGCACTAAATAGTTAGCGATGCCGATCCCTATCGGCATCGCTAATAGCGCGGCGACGATACCGATGAGGAAGGTTTGCGCCACAATCACGCGTGCGAGTTCGATTCGACTAATCCCTAACGCGCGCAGAACTCCGTAATCGCGAGCGCGTTCTATTTGTTGCGCCAACAGGGACCCGATGATCCCGACAAACGAGACGAGCAAGGTCGCTAGTGCCAGTAATTTCGTGATTTGAAACGTCCGATCAAATACTTGTAGTGCTCGCTGCCGGAGTTCGACATTGGCACGGATGTCGAGGTCGCGGGTGTTTCCGCGGATCGTATCTAGCGTTCTGCGTATCGCGCGTAGATCACGCGAGTTGTGTGCGTAAACGCCTACACCCTCAACGTTGATAGCCGCCCAATGCCGCTGAAATGTTGCACGACTCATCGCGACAATCCCATGTTCGCTGCTGTAATCACGATAAATCCCGGTAATCTTAAAACGCCGGCGGCCGGTGGGAGATTCGATGGTTAGCTGATCCCCTAGCTGACGCTTTAAATGTCGGGCGTATGGTTCAGTAACGATCACTGTGTCGTCGGTTTCCCACTGTCGCCATATCTGCCGCGGATCTCCCGCAAGAAATTCATAACCAGGACGAGCGCGAGGAGGCAGCGAGTAAACCGCAAGAGAGGTCCGGCGACGATCCACGATAACGCGTAGCCGCGACACCGTGCTAATCGCTGACACAGCGGGGTGCTGTGCCAGTTGCAGCGCCACTGTTTTGAGCTGCGGTCCGGCAGCTACGGGCGCGTCGCGAATACTGAGATAGAAATCGGCACGCAGCAGTCGCAATAGCCAGGTTTCAACGTTTTGGCGAAAACTGCCGGTCATAAGTTGCATGCCCAAACTCACTGCAGCGGCAAGGCAGAGTGCCGTGGTTGCAGTCTCTATCCGTCGATCAGCGCGGAGCGAGGTCGCAATACCCAATCGCTCTGGCCATACGGATCGCGCACGCAATGCGCGCGCTAGTCCCGGCCTGATTAGTCGTAATGCGAATGGAATCAGCCTCGAGGCGAGCACCAAGGCTAAAAACAGCCAAGCGAAGCTACGCCAAAGCGTCGAGATGGGCGCCATGTAAACAAGCACTGCGATTAGAATAAAGCTGAAAGTCAGCACGCGCTTGGAAAGCCAGCTGGACTTAATCGCATGGTCTGGGTCTGGCGCGCGACCTAACGGCGCATTCGCGGCGTCAAGGGCTGGGCAGAGCGCAGCGAGTATCGTTGTGACCACACCCCCCACGGCACATGCGCCCAAGGTCATGGCGTCAAGCGAGAGTTCGTGAGTGGTGACCGCATAATAGAAATCGCGGCGCGTATAGATGACGAGATCAAGCAGCGCATCGGCGAGCAACACACCCGCGCAGACACCAACGACGCTCGCTAGCGCACCGATAAGCAAAGCTTCGATTAATACACCCCACATTAACTCGCTCGCGGTGACACCCAAGGTCCGCAGCCGTCCATACAGGACATTCCGCTGGACGACGAGAAATGATTCTGTGTTGTAGACCAAAAACATCCCGAGCAAAATTCCCAAGAAGCTCATCGCAGCGAGGTTCGTGTCGAGGGCTTTTGTGAGCATTTCTTGTGCGGCGAGTTCCTGCTTGATATCGCGCAGGTGCAGCGTCGCAGGCAACGTGTTCTTAAGTCTCGCGAGCAGACCGGCTGCCTGTTTCGGTACGTATAGTTCGATATGTGAAATCTCGCCCGGTCGGCGCAGGAGTTCTTGAGCGGTCGCAATGTCCACCAGGATGACGCCGTCAAGCGCGGGATCATTCAGCGGCGACGCAGCCGCGGGCGTTTGCAGCGCGAGTACAAATTCGTGCTCGGCTTGCACGAGTATTACCGTTGCCGTCGCTGGCTGACCTAGGAGTCGAAAAGTTCGCGCATTGACGAGCCCGAGCGAGGTGGTAAGCAGCTCGGACTGCGCGGCCGCGGCGTTACTAAGTGCAGTCGATGAGCGCGTCAGGACAGTAAGCGGATCGAGTCCGACAAGCTTGGCCCACTCGCCGCGTTTAGCGGCTAGCTTCACATCGGCTTCGAGCACAGGTGTCATAGCGAGATTCGGAAAGCTCAGACAAAGCCGCGCGTAGACACGTTCGTCGAGAACCCCGGTGGCGGCTTCAATTCGGTGTGTCGCGATGCCAGTTAAAGCTTCTTGGGCGCGACGGAAGCCAAGCTTCGCGCTGTGCTGGGTGACTTGTACCGCGACGACTATCGCTACGCCTAGCGCGACGCCAATAAGCGCCAATCCGAACTGCCACGGATGCCTTCTCAGATGATTGAAATTCGACAACCACAGCAAGTTCATTGGTGCTGCGCGACGAGGCACCCCTCGTCCAAGGCGTAAATCGAATCCGCGATTCTTGCAGCTTCCTGACTGTGCGTTGCCATCACGACCGTGGTGCCGTGGGCGCGGATTAAGGATTGCAATAAGGTGAGTACCTCTTCGCTGGTGCTGCGATCAAGGTTTCCGGTTGGCTCATCGGCGAGCACCACGGGAGGTCGATGAATCAATGCGCGTGCGAGCGCAACCCGCTGCTGTTCGCCACCGGAGAGCGACCCGGGATAGCGATCACGTAAATGCCCAAGGTTCAACGTTTCCAGCTGCTGTTGCACGCGCGAGTCGTCAGGAACTCGGTTCAGCGCTAGCGGCAGGCGCAGATTGTCGCGCACCGTCAGGCTGGACAATAGATTGTAGTTCTGAAAGACGAAGCCGATTTTACGGCGTCTAAACAGTGTTCGAGCAGTTTCGTCGAGTTCCCCGAGGTTGTGGCCGGCGACGATTAGATTCCCCGAGGTCGCTTGCTCCATTGCACCGATTAGTTTCAGTAAAGTCGACTTACCCGAGCCGCTTCGGCCAAGAATCGCCACGAACTCGCCACGGTTAACCTGTAATTCAAGTCCCTGTAATACCGGGCTCGTGTGCTCCGAGTAGCGCATCGACAGCGCTTCGCAGGTAATGATTCCAGTCACACCTTTCGTCGCCAGCGTTTGCGGACGTTGTTTACAAATCGACACATGGAAGGTGATGCAATTCCGGTTGTGCGCGTAGGGGCTGACGTACAGTGGAACCGTGACTTCCCTCTTAACTCCCTGCTTAACCCGCTCGTAAGAGCGGGTTCCTTTCTTCCACACCTCGGCGCGGGGCACCTTTCCCTGCGAACATCCCGTAAGATACCGCCGAGTTTAAGGCTCGTATACCCAGGAATCGTGTTAGTGCAAGAGTAGTGTCTATGTCGGTCGGTTTGGCAATCCTCAAAAAAGTCCCGATGTTTAACTTGTTTGACGAAGACGAGTTACGCGAGTTGTCCCAGCATATTGAAGAAAGGAATTTCGTCGCCGGGCAGACGGTATTTCGGGCCGGCGATCCTGGCGGTGAAATGCACGTCGTGATCACCGGGAAGGTCGAGCTTTTTATCGTCGATACGACCGGTAACCGGGGCTCGGTCGGAGTCGTTGAAGCAGGGGAGATGTTTGGAGAATTATCGCTGCTCGACGGCGAACCACGCTCGGCGAGCGCGGTCACCCTGGAAGCAACCCACACCTGCTGTATTGACCGTAATGACCTGATCTTGCTCTTCAGCAAGAAACCGCAAGCAGCGCTCGATATCCTCGCCACATTATCGCGAAGGTTACGGCGCGCGGATCTGATGCTCGCGGAAAACATGGCGCAAAATGCCAACGAAGTCATTGCCGAAAAGCTGACCCTCGGCGATCGGGTAGCCGACGCCGTCGCGCATGTCGGCGGTTCCTGGATGTTCATTAATAGCTTTATTGTCATCCTTTTAACTTGGATGGCGCTTAATACTTGGCTATTTTTTGGTTTCGGCCCGTTCGACCCACCGCCGTTTATCGGATTGAATTTAGTGTTGTCGACGTTGGCTGCCCTACAGGGACCAATCATCATGATGAGTCAGAATCGTCAGGATGCGAAAGATAGAGTCCGCGCCGACATCGAATATGAAGTAAATGTTCGTGCGGAAGTAGAAGTGATGCAGCTGCATCAGAAAGTCGATCGCATGAAGGAAGAGGTCATCGATTTGTTAGTCGAACTGAAGAAGCGGGACCTCGCGGATTAAATTGGTTCGAAATCCTCAGTCATCGGCGCTCGTTGCAGGGTGAGGCTCGAGTACCGGCGCGCCTTTGTCTTTGAGCAGGACTACTAGAAATTTTGCCGGCTTGGTCGTACTCGCGTTTCGGGAGACCACGTGGATATCGGACGGATTCTCGTAATAAGTCTGACCAGCCTTCAGGACTACGACGGAGCCCCTTCGACTTGCATCTCAACTTCCCCGTCCAATACGTAGACGATGGTATCCGCTGGGTGGGTGTGCGGAGGCGTGAAGGCGCCTGGCGCGTATTCGACGGTGATGACGGTCGCGGTCTTGCCCGGGATCCCACTCAACGCCTGCTCCATCAACGGGACAATAACCGTATCTCCCTGCGGGGTTTCGACCGCGATCACAGTGGCGGGGGTCGAGGCGAAAAGTGCCATCAGAGCGATGCTCGGGAGTGTCTTCATCCAAAAGTTCCTTGTTCCTTAATATTCGAGCGGTTGGCCGTTTCGAAACAGCAGGAGTTCGGAAGCGCGCATGGTCCGCCACGGTTCGTTGTCTGTCAGCGGTACGGTCGCGATGATCGCCACTCGATCCTGGGGTGTGGTCACGGAGCGAAAATCGACGCTGTAATCTTCATCGACCAGATGCGCTTCGGCGAACGGGGCCTCACGAACTACATACGCGAGTTTAGTCGCGCAGTGCGCGAATAGCAGATTGCCGTTCGATAGCAGAAAATTGAAGGTTCCGTAAGTACAGAGTTCCGTGGTAATGCCTACCATCGCCTTATATAACGCAGCTTCGTCCGGCTCGCCGGCCGGGAAACGCCTGTGCAGCATTTCGAGCAAATAGCAGAACGCATACTCGCTGTCGGTCCGTCCCACGGGGCTGTAGCGGCGATTTGAATCTTCGGGCGCACAGTCCAAGTTTGACAACGTTCCGTTGTGCGCAAAGGTCCAGTAGCGACCCCAAAGTTCGCGCACGAAGGGGTGCGTATTCTCGAGTGCGACGCTACTGACGGTCGCTTTGCGAATATGCGCTATCACGTTCAATGAGCGGATTGGGTAGTCCCGGACCATGGTTGCCACCGGGGATTCGGCGGCAGGTTTGGTATCGAGGTAAACCCGGCATCCTACGCCTTCATAAAAAGCAATTCCCCAGCCATCGACGTGCTCGTCAGTGCGTCCCCCGCGCTGATGAAAGCCTGAAAAAGAAAAACAGATATCCGTGGGGATATTGCAGTTCATGCCGAGAAGCTGACACATCGTTGATCTCGCCAAAATTGAGCACGTAGCTATAGCCTAGCCTAAAGCGGCCCCTTTGCGTGGCTGGTCTAAGTCGGTAGATTGCCGACGGTCGCAGTTGGAGCGGTGCCATGCCACCAGACCTCGCTGTAATTCAGGACCTATACCAGACGGTCATCAAATTCCTGGTGAGTTATTCGTTTCAGTTGCTCGGAGGGCTCGTGATTGTGGTCGCGGGCTTTATAGTCGCGCGGTGGGCGGGCAATGCACTGTTAGTTTTCCAAGCGCGTCGGAATGTCGATGTCACCCTCCGACAATTCATCTCGAGCACCGTTCGCCTGCTCGTTATCGGCCTGTTTGTAGTGGTCGCGCTCGCCAAAATTGGCATCAGCATTACCCCCTTGATCGCGGCCATCGGCGGCCTTGCGGTTGGCGCGAGCTTTGCCATTCAAGGTCCAGTTTCCAACTACGGCGCGGGCCTGATCATTATCCTGACGCGAATGTTCAAGGTGGGTGACACTATCTCGGTCCAGGGTTGTTCCGGAGTGATCGACGAAATCACCTTGGCCACGACCCGTATGCGCGCTGAAGATGGCGAGGTAATCGTCATACCAAATAAACATATCGTCGGCGAAATCCACCGCAATTCGGAACATTTGCATATTGTGGAGGGCGAAGTCGGCATCGCTTATTCCAGCGACCCGATCGTCGCGATCGCTGTGGTTCGCGAAGCGCTTGCCACGATCGACGGCGTGGTGTCAGTGCCGCGACCGCTCGTGGGGATCGAATGCTTCCGCGATACCGTGGTCGTCATTGGCTACCGCTATTGGGCACCTACTCGTGGCCTGTTTGGGACAAAGCATACCGTCAACGGTGAGATCTACACCAGACTTACCGCTGCCGGACTTTGTTTGCACCCCTCACGCGAAATCATGCTGTTACAAGGGGCAGGCGGTAAGCTGGACTAGAACCCGAACTTTATATTTTGGTCACCTAATTGGTGCAGGCACCCGCCCTTCGCACCAAGTAAGCGCACATCCGCCGTTCTGCTCGCGAGCTACTCGCCTGCATTCTTATCTAGAGATTGATAAGCCCCTGTTTTTCGTCCGGTAATTTCCGATGGCACGGATGCTGCACAAAGCTGCTCGCCCCACCCAGTAGTGCGGGCGGCGGCGTGATTGCGTGGCGATTTACCCTACGAGGAGGCGGCGAATGATTTCCAATGAACAACTACCGGTCATCCAGACCACAAACAGGTCATCCAGCTGGCTGTGGGGGATTGGCCTCTTAGTATGGTTTATGTCGACCTTGGCATGGGCACAGGACTCAGCACCGCCGGTTCCTGACAAGGGCGATACTGCTTGGATGCTGATCTCCACGGTGTTGGTACTCATGATGGCCGTTCCCGGCCTGGCCCTGTTTTACGGCGGGATGGTCCGCGCCAAAAACGTTCTTTCGGTGTGTATGCAGGTATTCGTCGTATTTTCCTTAATGACGGTCTTATGGGTTTTTTACGGCTACAGCCTCGCGTTTACATCCGGAAATGCGTTTTTCGGTGGATTCGACCGACTCTTCCTACAGGGCGTGACCGTGGAATCGCTCGCGGCAACCTGGAGCAAAGGGGTTTATATCCCTGAGTACGTCTACATCGCTTTTCAATGTACGTTTGCCTCCATTACGCCATGCCTAATCGTCGGTGCTTTCGCCGAGCGGATGAAGTTCTCGGCGGTGCTATTGTTCATGATCTTGTGGTTCACGTTCTCGTACCTTCCCATTGCCCATATGGTGTGGTTCTGGTCGGGTCCCGACGCCTACACCGACGCTGCCGCTGGCGTTGAAGCCGGCAAGCTCGCGGGCTTCTTGTTCCAGAAGGGGGCGCTCGATTTCGCTGGCGGGACGGTCGTTCACATTAACGCGGGCATCGCAGGCTTAATCGGCGCGTTACTGCTTGGCAAACGTGTCGGATACGGCACGGCTGCAATGCCGCCCCACAATCTTCCAATGGTCATGATGGGAGCCTCTTTATTATGGGTAGGCTGGTTTGGGTTCAACGTCGGTTCTAATCTTGAAGCGACGGGCGTGGCGGCGTTGGTGTTTATAAATACGTTTGTTGCGACAGCGGCAGCGGCGGTGGCCTGGACCTTGGCGGAATGGGTGACCCGTGGTCGACCAACGATGCTCGGCGGCGCATCCGGCGCAATTGCCGGCTTGGTCGCAATCACGCCGGCCTGCGGCTTTGTCGGGCCCATGGGTGCTATCGTTCTGGGCGTACTCGCGGGAGCCGTGTGCTTGTGGGCGGTGACCTGGCTCAAGCACTTGCTTCGATACGACGACTCGTTAGATGTTTTCGGCGTGCACTGCGTCGGCGGCATTCTGGGCGCCATGGGCACTGGGGTGTTTGCGTCGCCCGATTTAGGAGGTACGAGTTGGTACGATTATGTCGCTAACGCGCCGGCCGCCTTCGACATGGGTGCCCAAGTAACGGCGCAAGCCTGGGCTGTTGGCACGACTGTCCTGTGGTCCGGAGTAGTTTCCTTGATCGCCTATAAGCTGGTTGATTGGACAGTGGGTCTAAGAGTCACCGAAGAACAGGAGCGGGAAGGGTTGGATACCGCTGAGCACGGTGAGCGTGCGTACTCGTCCTAAACCGTCATTACCTCTCACACTTCGATCCTCATTTAACGGGCGCTGCGGCGCCCGTTTCCTTTGGGGCTTGCGCTTGATCGGCGCTTGCTACTTAATTCTACCGAGCCCCTGGCGCTGATAAATTTGGAGCGCGCTAAGGCGAGCTGTTCGATTGAGAATAAGGTGGTAGAGAGTCGAGGTATTATTCTGCATGAAGCTTTCCGTCGTAATTCCCGCGTATAACGAACGCGCCACTATCGCCGCGTGTTTAGTGAAAGTCGTCGCCGTCCTGCCGGAGATTGAAAAAGAGATTATTGTCATCGACGATTGTTCGCGTGACGGAACGCGCGAGTGGCTCGAGCACAATCTAACGGGGCTGACAGGCAATCATTGTGGGTTAGAAATCGATGACGCCACCAATCTCCGCGTCGTCGCAGGCAGTGCTCGCGCTGTTCACTTCCGGCCATTATTTCACCAAGTAAATCGCGGCAAGGGTGGGGCGCTTCAGACTGGTCTAAAAGCGGTGACCGGCGATGTCGTCATCATTCAGGATGCTGATCTTGAGTACGATCCCGCGGATTGGGCACCGATGCTCGATTTGATCGTGAACCGCAAGGTCGCGGACGTGGTCTATGGATCACGCTTTTACGGGCGGCCGCATCGCGCCCTGAATTTTCATCATTATTTGGCGAATCGACTGATCTCATTTCTGTTTAATGCACTTTACAACCAAACCTTGAGTGACATTGAAGTTTGCTACAAGATGTTTACACGAGAAGTTCTTGAGTCTCTGAACATCACGGCCAACGATTTCGGTTTCGAAGTGCAGTTCAGCGCGCAAGTCGCCCTGGCAAGACACTGGCGAATCTACGAACTCGGGATTAGTTACTTTGGGCGAACCTGCCAGGAGGGTAAAAAAATCAACTGGAAGGACGGCGTTAAAGCGCTTTGGTACATCTTGAAGTACCGCGTGTCGTAACCGTGAGTAAAGCGTTTCATCGCGGGATGATCGCCGCGAGCGGGATCGCGCTGGGCGGTATCTTTCTCGTTTTGGCTTTCGCACAGTACGATCCTGAACAGTTTGCGAACGCGTTGGCCAACTTCAATCGGCGCGACCTGGTAATTGCAGTTAGTTGTTATTGGGCTGCGCTGGGGTTGCGGGTTGTTCGCTGGCATTTGCTGCTTAAACAATTTCAGTCGATCCCGGTTTCCGCGGTCGCTGAAGCGTTACTCGTGGGATATGCGGCCAACAATGTGATTCCGGCCAGACTCGGAGAGCTAGTGCGTGCTGATTACGCCAAGGCCCGCATGCGAATCAGCCGCTCCACTTTGTTGGGTTCGATAGTGGTGGAACGAGTGCTCGATTTAACGATGATTCTGGGATTCTTTGCCTATGGTCTTATCGCTGCGATGGCCATCATTGAACGCACCCAGCTGACTCTATTTAAATTGATCTTCGCCAATGCGATCATCGTGCTGGCCGTGGTGTGGTTCGTTATTCGGTTCATCAAGAGGCGCGGGTCGAATCAGAGCAGTAGCCACTGGAATCGTGTGTTCCGGGATCTCAGCGTCGGGTTCGGTGCTTTAAATCCACGCAGCGTCGGGTTAGCGATGATGCTTTCGGCTGGGATTTGGGCAGGTGAACTCGCTGCGTTGTTTTTCATTTTTATCGCGCTAGGAGTCTCGCTGAGCCTTGCGCAGTTGACGTTGCTGTCGGGGGTAGCCTCGCTGTCCACGTTGATCCCCACTGCGCCGGGGTATCTCGGCTCCTATCAACTGGTGTTTGCCTATACGCTGCAAGCATTTGCAGCGTCGGAAACGCTGGGCTTAGCCGCTTCCGTGCTGGTTCAAACCGGACTGTTCGGATCGGTCACGGTAGTAGGAATTGTTCTGTACTTCGTGCGCATGTTCCGCGACCTGAAATCTGGGCATCACCCGACCAAAATTTCAAGCCGAGAGCATGCCAATGGCTGATCGTTTTGCACTGCGCTTTCTTGGCGTTGGAAACGCGAAGGCCTCCGAACTCGGTAGTGCCGCGGCGGTGCTTGAGATCAACGGACTACCTGCGTTGCTGATCGATTGTGGACCGCGAACGCTCGATGACTACACACGATACTACGGTAGCAGTCTGCCGTCGGCGGTGTTTCTCACACACCTGCATTTGGATCATATTGGCGGAGTTGAGCAGCTTTTTTATCGCGCCTATTTTGCCGACACTGGCGCAATCAAGTTGTTCGTGCCGGCGCCACTAATTTCTGCATTGAACGAAAAATTGGCAAATTCGGCCTTTGTTTTGAGCGAAGGTGGTGCGAATTTTTGGGACGCGTTCCACTTAAACCCGGTCGGCGATAAATTTTGGTTGAAAGACCTGTTATTCGACGCGTTTCCGGTTCGTCATAGCGGATATCGAGGTGCCTACGGATTAGCTTTAGGGGGGGCATTTTTTTACTCAGGGGATTCGCGGCCGATCCCTGAGATGATTGCGCAGTTCGCCAACACCTACGAAATTATTTTTCACGACTGTGCGCTAATTGGATCGCCCGCACACACCGGGCTGGCGGACTTGGAGCGCGAATATACTGCGGACATAGTCAAACGATGTATCGTCTACCACTATGAGTCCGCGACGGCGGCCGTTGCGCTAGAAGAAGCGGGTTTGCAAGTCGCACGCCCCGGTCAGGTGTTTGAACTTAAACTTCCCCGCTCCCCGATCGGAGCATCATCTCAGTCGGCTAGCGAAAAGGGAGTGAACTTAGTATCGCGATCAAAATGATCAACGTTTTCGCGGCGTTTCAGCCAACCCACGATGAGATAGGTGAGCGGAGTCATGAAGATTTCGACGCTCACCTTAAACAACCAATTGAAGGCGACAACCCGCCATAGCGTCGTCGAATCCCAGGTGTTACCAAATGCGAGCGGATAGAAAATCAAGCTGTCGATACCTTGCCCGACGACAGTAGACCCTATCGTTCGCGACCACAGGAAACGACCTGTGGTCCAGACCTTCATTCGAGCGAGCACGTAGGAGTTCACGAAATCTCCTACCCAAAACGCCGCTAACGAAGCGAACACCACTCGTGTGGTGCTGCCGAACACGGTTTCCAGCGCAGGTTGCAAGACGGCGTTATATGGCTCCGCTGGGTTCACAGGTAGGTGGAGCACAAGCCACGCCATCAGGGTTGCGAATAACAGTGCGCCAAAGCCTGCCCAAATTACTTTTCGCGCGCGCGCATACCCATACACCTCGGTCAGAATGTCGCCAAAGATATAACTGATCGGGAAAAAAATATTTCCTGCACCGAACACCAACGCGGACCCTAGGAGTGGCAAGGTGACGACGCAGGTCTTTGCGGGCCCGATTAGATTCGCACACAACAGCACAGTGACGAAGGCTGCCATGACGAGTTCGTAATAGCGGTAGGAATGCCGCGAAGCGTTCATGGGAGGGAGAGGTCAGTGAGAGCCGCGCGAATCAGAGGAAATGAACTGGAGGCACTTTTCACGTTGTCGTGAAATACCGCCGAGATATAGCGATCGCGGTAAATTCCACAACTCACGACCCCGGTGCGTAGCCCATAATTCTGCTCGATACTGATCCAACGCCAAGGCTCGACGGCGATGGAGCCGATGCGCAGGGGAATCGCGTCGCGCGCCGCGAACAACGAGGGCAATGTTTGACGAAGTTCCGCGAGATATGCCTCGACACAGGGTGTGGGACCGTCTTGTGCAAGCTCCTGCGGGATTTCGACCACGCTAATTCGCAGTTCGACGTCACGAAACTCGGCAGTACCGGTGTATAGGTAGGTATTGCCGGTGGCGGCGCGCGCTATCAAGGGTCCAGTGAGAAACGCGGGTGCTGAGAAATCGAGCGGTGCAGCAATGCCTGTTGTATGCAGGCAGCAGAGCATCAAGGCCCACGTAAAACGTAAGAGGTTCATCCGATGCATCCTACCAGAAGCCCTTTCGGCCGCTAGAGTATCGCCGCGCTGTGGGCTGCCGTACTACACTCGCGGGCCCACTGTTCCCAGTGTTTTGGAAATTATGCGGAATTTGCTCATCCCGTTCCTAGTTGGCATTTCGATAAGTGCCGCAGCCCCTTCACGAGTGCACGCGGTGACAACGGAGGAAATTGCTCGACAGGTGGCTGCAATCGAAAAAAACGCGCCCGACCTAGCGCGGCGCCAGCAACTACTTGAGGCTTATCAGAAAGCAGGCGAATTTGTAGCGGCGCAGGCGGCGCATGAAGCGGCGATTGAAGATTTTCGCAAATCAGCAAGCCGTGGACCGAATAGTCGCCGCGAGCTGATCGAGAAAGCGGCTCGGCTCGATCGGTCAAAACACACTCCACCGGTTAGTCAGCGAGAGCTCACCCTTGATTCCGTCGCGCTTGAGCAATTGCTCGAGCAGAGTCGTGCCGAGCGCGCGACGCTGGAAGGCAAGCTCAGCTCTTATGAACTCCGACTTCGAGCGTTAGACGGGCGCCCCGCGGAGAATTCTCGCCAGAGGACGGTGGTGAACAGTCGAATCGCCGAATTAGAAGCGTATTCGGCGGACGTGCATGACCAAACCTCGGATGAAAAGAGTCGAGCTCACGCAACGTCTATTGAAGCCGAATTGAGTGCACGAAACGCCGAGCTCGAATTGCTGAATCAAGAACAGCTCGGGCACGGATTAAGGCAGGAAACACTGAATTTGCGGCGCGAGGTAGCATTGCTTGAACTGGAGCGCTTATCCGCGCGTGTCACGGCGTTGGAACGAGCATTGATCGAACGGCGCCATATTCAGACGGAGAACGCCCAGGCAAGCGCGAAACGCGCGCAAATCGCAACCAATGATTCACCTCCGCTGGCGCAAAAGGTCGCGCGGGAGAACCAAGTATTCGCGGACGAACTAGCGAAAATCAATGCCCAACAGGCGCAAACCGCGGCGCAGCGCGCTAAATACGCCGAACGTCGATTACAGATCAACAGCGAATACGAGCTTGCACGCCAGCGCCTGCGAATTGCAGTGACGTCTGCAAGCTTAGGACAAGTATTGGTTGAGCAGCGCCGTCGTCTACCACTAGTGACAACGTTGGACCGACAGGCAACGTCGAATGCGCTTGCCGTCGCCCAAGCGAGCCTACGGCGCATCGAAATTGAGGAGCGATTGCTAGACGTTGAAACGTCGCAACGCGACATTAAAGCCACGATTTCAGGCGCGCAACCAACGAAATCCACTGAACTGGAGGCCCAGTTCGGCGAGCTTCTACGTGCCCAAAAACTGGTGCTTGAAAGTCTCGATGCAAATTATGCAAGTTTGCTGCGTGTGTTAGACGCAGCGGACGCGGAGCTGACACAACTCAGAGCGACAGTATCCGGTTACAGTGAATTACTGGACCAACGCCTGCTTTGGATACCCAATGCGCGCGTAGTGTCATTCACGTTGCTAAGCGAGACCTTGCGGGCTATACGAGAGATCGCAGACGTGGCGAGTTGGCGCAATGTCGCGGCGGATTTGCGAACCAGCGCGCAGGCGAATTGGTTTCGAACCGTGCTCATAAGCGGACTATTAGTGGCGCTATTTCGGATGCGGGGGCGATTCGAACGGCGTCTGAAGGAGAGTGCCAGTAGGCAACAGGGGGCGCATGCCGAACGCATACGAGATACCGCTGAAGTCGCGGCACTCACGACTGGCCTCGCTGCGCCTTGGGCGATTCTCTGGTTAGGGCTCGGGTCAATTCTTCAAGCAGGTAGCAATGCGACCGAGCTGTCATTTGCTATCGGCCAAGTATTACCAATTATCGCGCTCTTGGCATTTGTGAGTCGCTGGGTGCAAGTGGCAGTGAGTCCACACGGTATAGCAATATCCCAAATTGGCGTTGACCCCGCGAGAGCGCTCCAATTCGGGTTGGCCTGGCGCAAACTCGGACGAGTGTTCGTGCCGAGCTACGGTGTCGCGGTCGCCTTGGACTCATTCGGCGGTACCGCCGCGCAGCACGCGTTGGTTCGCGTGCTCTTCATGGTTGCGATGGTCAGTCTTGGCGCTTTCGGCTATTGGATGTTGCAACGCTGGCTAATCCGCCGTGGCAGTCCCGATACTCTAGGGGCGAGCCGCCTACGTTCGGCGCCGTCCGCGCTACTGGTATTGCCGGTAGTGGGGTTATTCGGTTTATCCGCCGTTGGTTATCACTACACGGCTATTCAGCTCTCGAAATACTACTTGATTACCGCCGGGTACCTCGTGGGTTCCATCGCGCTTTATCTCATGGCACTGCGATGGTTACGGATCGCTGCCGCGCGCTTGGAGGCGAAGTATGCCGCGGATTCGAATTCCGAGGTCGTCAGTAAAGAGGAAGTGGCGCGTGAACTAGCGTCCTTCAACACCCAGGCGAAATTGATTCTACGCAACGCACTCGGGTGGTCGCTTGCGATTAGCCTATACCTCGTGTGGCGCGATGTGCTTCCGGCGCTAACGATTTTTGATCGGATCAGTTTGTGGGAAATCGAAATCAAGGACGCTGCAGGTGTGCTGCATACCCAAGCGATAACAATCGCCAATATCGCCTTGTCGAGCATTATTTTCGCGATTACCGTTCTCGCCGCGCGTAACGTACCAGGCGTGATAGAAGTCGGAGTCCTGCAGAGATTCCAGGTGCACCACGGAAGCCGGTACGCCATTTCGAGTTTATTGCGATACGCGATTGTGGCTATAGGGCTCAGCTTCGCGTTAAGTACCCTGGGGTTGCGGTGGTCGCAAATTCAATGGTTGGTAGCCGCCCTCGGCGTGGGCTTGGGTTTCGGCCTGCAAGAGATTTTTGCGAATTTTATCTCTGGTCTAATTTTGCTTTTCGAACGCCCAGTCCGCGTTGGTGACTTCGTAACCATTGGTGATATGACCGGAAAGGTGACTCGCATTCAAATCCGCGCAACCACTATTACTAATCCAGACAACAAAGAAATCATCGTTCCAAATAAGACTTTTATTACTGAGCGGTTTTTGAATTGGACGTTAAGCGATCAAGTAACGCGGGTCGTCATTAGCGTAGGAGTCGCCTATGGGACGAACAGTGATAAAGCGGTGCGCATACTGTTGGAGACAGCTTATGCGCACCCCAAGGTTATGCGCGAGCCCGCGCCACAGGCCGTACTTATTGGTTTCGGCGATAGCGCTTTGCAGTTCGAATTGCAGGTTTTTGCGGAGGAGCTGAACCATCGCCTGGATGTCCGGCACGAGCTGAATACGGAAATCTATCGTGCGTTTGCGGCTCACGGGATTGAGATCCCGTATCCACAACGAGATCTGCATATTCGCGGTGCAGTTCCAGCGACGACCGCCTTGGTCGCACCAAACGGTGCTTAGACAGCGCAGAAAACTCGGAGACTGGCCTCCCTTCTTGGACTCATATCGAACGTTTTGCTTGGCACCGTTTACGGCGACCTAGAAGCGCCGGAATCTGGGGTTTAACAAAAAGGGTTCCCAAGATCGTTCACGGAGCGATCGGTGTGCGCGCGGTATTTTTCTAAAGTTAATCCTGCCGCTGAGAGTGTTCCCAAGGTGGCGCGTCGTTGTGTGGTGCCGGGCGGCGGCGTGTCGTTGGACGGCGAGCGCTGGATCGCCCCGCGCCTCGTCGGCGCCCTGTCCACGCGCGCCGCCGGTGATGAGCCCCGCTGTTCGCGGCGGCAGCGCCCGCGCACCACCGACTAGCGCGTAGGCGATTTCGCGGTGAATGCGCTGCGCTGGCGCGTCAGCACCAAGCGGCTGATCCGCCAGCGGCCGTTTACCAACCGGTATTCTTCTTCGTAGTGGCCATACCCATGGTAGACCTCGTCCGCAAACTCGAGGCGATCGTACAGCGACCAGAAGCCGGTGGCCGACTCATCGCCGGTGATCTTGACCTGTGGATCGTGACCGTGATGCACCGAGATCACTTCGGCGAGCAACGGACTCAGGAACCCCGCCGCCGCTGATCCGCCGACGAATATCCATTCGAGCGGCGGTGGCTTGATGTCCGTACGCCCGTGGTTATCGATCAAATCGATCGCGTGCCGGCTATAGTCGATGACCGCATCCGGCGTAAAGAGCGCTGCGAGCTCAGTCCATTCCTTGCTGTCGAGGCGCTGGAAGTACTGAGCCTTGAGTTGTTTGATTTCTTCGATCGCTAAGAGCTTCGTCACGGCATCCATGGGGCTCCTCAAGTGGTTGGGGCGAATCACCGCGGCAGTCGGCTTACCGCGTCCCGTACTACAGGAACCGCGCGAACCAATCGCAGGCGAGGCGTGAAGAGTCCTCGAGCCACTTGCCGGCGTAGATCTCGTAGTGCGTGATCGGGAACACGACCAGTTTCTTCGGTTCGCGCGCGCGTTCGTAGAGTTTTTCATACCCTTCGATCGGACAGGTGTCATCGTCCCTGGCACCGATCAGCAACAACGGTCGCGGTGAGATCCGGTCGACCACGTCGATGGGCTTGTACTCCAGGGTCTTCTCCATGGTCTCCAACGACATCATGCTTCTCATCGCGGGAAATTCCTGCAGGAACGGCTCGAGAAAGGCACGTGTCTGCGCCGCGTTCAATATGGTCATGGCATCGAGTGCTTCGCCGGTCCCTTCGCGCACGCGCCTTGCGCGGTCGTCCGTGAGCGCTTTGCGGAGTCGCACTCGCTCGGCGTGGCCACGGGAATCGAGAATAAGCCGTTCTCCATCACCGAAACCCACCTGCCCCACCACCGCCTTGACGCGAGAATCGATCGCTGCGGTATAAGGCGCGTGGCCGCCACCGAAGCTCGTACCCCAGAGCCCAATGCGCTCGGCATCGACCTCCGGGCAGCCTTCGAGGTAGGTGATCGCGTTACGAATGTCGTCGATCTGTTCCAGCGGGATCAGGCGCCATTGCGTCCCTTCGCTGTCCCCGAAGCCACGATAGTCGAAGGTGAGCGCGACGAACCCGGCCTGGCAGAACGCCCGGGCATAATCGGGGAGAATACCGGCTCGGATCCCGGTAAATCCGTGACACAACACGATTCCGGGGCGACGCTCATCGGTCTTCATGCCGTCGGGCACGAAGATATCGCCGGTGAGACGCGAGCCTTCGCTATAGAAAGTCACTGTCCGTTGTTCCATCTGCCAGCCCTCCTCTTAAGTGGGAAACATTTTTCGGACGCGCGCCGTCGTGACGAGTGCGGGACGGGATCGCGCGGTCAGCGAGCGGCTAACGTGAGACACGTACGATCGAATTCAATGAAATCGAAAGCGCGCCTCGATTCCAAGCCGCTACCCCCGATGACTTCGAGACCGTCGAGCCCTCGATTGCGGCTGCCGACGCTACAATATTAAGGCCATCGAGGGCGCGTGATTATCAGATGCGTCCTAGGGTGGCTTCCCGTGCGATGCCTGAGATCGACACAGGTTGCCGGCCGGCCATCAACCGTCACTAGCGCTTCCAGATAGCAGTCGCTCAAATGCGAGAAGGCGGACTCGCGAGGAATGAGCGCGGACCGTTCGGCCGCGCCGCTCCTTTGGCGGTCATTTCCTACGCGGGCGTTGTACGTCCTTGGCGAGAATCACTGCCTCGACTGGGTAGGGAATGTCCCATCAGAGAATTTGTGCGACTCCGAGACTCTCACCCTGGGGCCCGAAAGCGCGTCGGTCAGTCCCCTAATTGAACACAAACCCGTCGTATCCCTCCGCCTTCACTCTCCGCCACTGCTCGAGATAGTCGGGCATGCCGATCGGGTAGTTGATCATCTGTGCGGCCTTGCCAGGAATATTGGTCGCCATGTACCAGGACTCGGCGCGACCAAACAAGGTGCCGGCGGCGAAGTCGTCGATACGTTTGCGCCAGGCTTCGTCAGCCTGCGCACTTGACTCGATGCGTTGCAGACCTCGATCTCGCATGTGCTTCAGCAAAGCCACGATTTCGTCGCCCTGCAGCTCCGAACAGCTGGGGCCGTTGCTCAAGCCGGATGGCGCCAGCGGACCGTAGACGAACAACATGTTGGGAAAACCATGGGTCATGGAGCCCATGAACGCGTTCACGCCTTCACGCCATTGACTGCGCAAAGTCATGCCGGCCGGATTCTGAATGTCCATTGCCGTCAGTCCACCGGTGACCATGTCGAAGCCGGTCGCGAACACCAGGATGTCCAGCTCATGAACACGCCCGTCGCGGGTCAGCACACCTTCGCGGGTGATGCGTTCTATTGGTGTTTCATGCAGATCGACGAGCGTGACATTTGCCTGGTTGAATACCTCGTAGTAGCGTTGCTCCAGTGATATTCGCTTCACGCCGTAGGGATGGGGCGGAATGGTCGGCGCCAGCTTCTCCGCCATCGCGGGGTTGGTTAACCGCTGCCTGACCTTGTCGCGCCAGAAGTCATAGGCTATGCGGTTGACCCGTTCGTCAGTGTAGATTTCGTCGAAATTTCCCAGCCAGGGTATGAAGCCCCCTTCTTCCCAGTAGGCCTCGTACATCTGCTGGATCTCTTGCGGCGTATATCCGGCGGCGCTCTCGCCGGCGTAGTCCCTAGAGTCGAAATCGTAGCCCGCTCGGGTGTGGGCGCGTCGCGCGTATTTTTCCTTTATGTTTACTTTCAGAGCGCGCTTGTCAGCCTCGTCGAGGCGACGCTGGCGCATTGGCAGCGCCATGTTCGGGGTTCGCTGAAAGACGGTGAGATGTGCAGCGACTGGCCCCGCTTCCTGTATGACCTGCACACCGGTAGCGCCGGTACCGAGCACACCGATGCGCTGCCCGCCGAGATCAACGCCTTTTTGTGGCCATTGTGCGGTGTGAAAGCTGCGGCCGGCAAAATCATCTAGGCCAGGAATTTCGGGGC
Source organism: Gammaproteobacteria bacterium (assembly GCA_009692265.1). Lineage (GTDB taxonomy): Bacteria > Pseudomonadota > Gammaproteobacteria > CAIKBL01. The sequence goes on along the minus strand of SHZM01000035.1, from coordinate 1,851 downwards.
GATGCGGTTTCGAGCCTATGCCGGTGCACAACACCAGAAACTGCGCCGACGCGCTATGGCCGTTCTCTGTGCTAATACTCCACCGACACTGCGTTTCGTCAAAGCGGGCGGCACTGACGCGGGTGTTGAAACGGATGTCCGCACTCAAGCCGAGTTTGTGGTCGGCGTGCTGGAAATACTCGCGAATCTTGTCCCAGGATGGATAGAGCTCGTCGAAGTCCCAGTCGCGCCACAGTTCTTCAATGGAGAATTGATACATAGGGCCGTAGGTGTCACAACGCGCGCCCGGATAGCAGTTCCAATACCACACACCACCGAGCTCGGGCGCTGACTCGTAAATCTTCACTTTGAAGCCCAGTTGTCGCAGGCGATAGAGTTGATAGAGGCCGGAAAATCCAGCGCCGACGACCAAGATATCGAGATTTTCGTGGGGAGTGATTTCGTTCATGGAGCATGCTCCGACTGATGGAAACACGGAAACGGGGTAGGGCCGTGACGCTTTGCCGACTCGCCCGGCGAATACTGGGCCAGCGTACAGACCAGGAACAGCGTCGAAAGTGACAGCGAAATGTATTTTGCTGCCAGGCACTGAAAGGCACGACGTATCGCCTGCCTTACTTATTTGGCTGGTTTGCGAAAGCGCAAGGTCATGCGATCGCTTTCGCCGATCGCATGATACTTGGCCTTGTCTTGCTCGCCCGCCGCATAGGTCGGCGGCAAGGTCCACACGCCCTGGGCGTAGTCCTTGGTGTCGTTTGTATTGGCGTTGATCTCGCTTTTGGCTTCAAACACAAAGCCGACCGAGGTCGCGCCGTCGATGACAAGCTGTTCGGTGGTATAGCCAGAATTTAGGGATTGCTCGCGAGTGGTGCCCCGCTTGGCGCGATGTTCGACTACACCGAATACGCCGCCTGGCTTGAGCGCGGCGAAGGCGGCCTTGAATACTGCGACTTCGCCGCCGTCTTTCAGCCAGTTGTGCACATTGCGAAAAGTCAGCACCACGTCGGCCGAAGCCGGCGGCGCGATGTCCAACACCTTGGGTAGCATGAAAGGTGTCACCACCACACGATCATAAATTGCGGGTTCGGCTGCCAGCTTCTGGGTGAAGGCGGCGATGGCTTTCTTGGGGTACTCGGCAGTCGAATCGGCTGGGAAGTGGGCAGCATAAAGCTTGCCTTTCTCACGCAGCCAGGGCGCCAGGATCTCAGTGTACCAACCGCCGCCGGGCATGATCTCGACGACCGTCATGGTCGGCTCCACACCGAAGAAAGCGAGGGTTTCGCGGGGATGACGGTAGACGTCCCGTGCGCGATTGACCTCGCTGCGCTGAGCGCCCGCCAGGGCCGCGTCCAGACCGGCATCGGCCACCGCATTGGAAACGTAGGCGAACAACGCACACAGCACGCCAGCCAAACCGGCACGATATCGGGAAAAACTCATGGCAACCCTTCCTCCACGATGATTGAGGGTGCCATCATCGCACGGACGCAGTGGGTCACGTCAGTTTCAGGATCAGCGCGCCGTCCGCTACCGGGCGCCTTAAGCGCCTGGTAGCGGACCAATTCAGGGTTGGCTGGTCGCCCGGGGTTGTGCGACCGGCAAGGCTGCCTGCAACTGCTGAGTCACGCGGGCCAGCTTGGCCATTTCATCGCGCAGCGCGACCAGCTCCTGATCATCGCACCTGTCTCGAAGACGGCGAAGTCCCAGCCTTGTCCAATGGGGTATGAGTCTGAACAAAGGGCGTGAATCCAACGGAGTATGAGTCTGAAGGGGTAGCTGGGTTCGGTCATGATGCGAGGCATGGTGATCGATATGAACGACAAACAATTAGTGACGCCGGCCCAGTTGCAG
>SHZM01000034.1 GCA_009692265.1 Gammaproteobacteria bacterium | reverse complement strand
TTGAGTCCTTTGATTTTTTGGTCAAGACCCCGGAATTAGGCGCTGAACGGCTAAGACTTGCACATCTTGCATTGGGTGAAATAACCGGCGAGTTCACGTCAGAGGATCTACTAGGCGCAATATTCGCACGCTTCTGTATCGGAAAATAAGGTAGCCAATGTCCGTAACCATCCAAGTTTCTTATGGCGAATTGATAGACAAAATCACCATCCTTGAAATAAAAGTCACGAGTCTTCGCGACCCAAAGAAACTACAAAATGTGCAACGCGACCTTGATGCTCTAAACTCCATATTTGCTTCTACTTACGACGAAATCAATAACGAACAAATCGTCGAATTGCGTGCGAATCTTAAAGTGGTGAACAAAACTTTGTGGGATATAGAAGATGCGATTCGCTACAAAGAGAGTGCGAAAACATTCGACTCCGAATTTATAGAATTGGCGCGAAGTGTCTATATCGTAAACGATGAACGATCGCGCCTGAAGCGTTGCATCGATGAGCTAGTGGGTTCTCAGATTACAGAAGAAAAATCATATCAGCCGTATTGACGGTGTATTCGATCCTTTTTTATACCGCCGAAGATCGATTAGGCGACGCCCTAATTAAATTACCCGCGATATTAGGGTTGCATAAAATTCGCCCCGACATTCAATTGATATGGGTAACGGGATCGCAAGCCAGTGCTTTTTCACGCGCGTTAGCACCGTTAGTAACAACGGCCATCAGCGAAATCCACGAAAAATCTCGTTTGGGGATCTACTGGCGCGCAGCGCCACATCCTCTACGCGACCGGCACTTTAACTGCGTGATAGTAAGCGACAAAAAGTTACGTAGTGCGATGCTGCTTCGCGCCCTCCCTCACGATAGATTTATTGCACCTGCCGCTAACTTTTTCTTTTCCGATAAAAAGCCCTTACGACCGTTCGAACAATCCGTATCCGAACAAACCCGAGTTCTTTTCGAGCTGGCGATAGATCAGCCCGTTAAACTTGAGCTCGAGCTACCGATTCCACTCCGCGAACGCGAACTCGCGGCCAGAATTCTCCCCGCCGGAAAGGAATATGTGGGACTGGCGCCGGGCGCCGGCGGTTGCGAAAAATGCTGGCCGCTTGAGAGGTATATTGAAATCGCTCTAGCTCAAACAGCACAGAATCGAATACCGGTCTTTTTCCTCGGGCCTATGGAAAGCTTTTGGCGACGAACTATCATGGATAGAGTACCGGCCGCGCGCTTTCCTGAATATACGTTCGAGGGCACTTCTCTGGGCGGGCCTCTCCTCACGATAGCCCTAGCCGCCCGCTTAACCGTGGCAGTCGCCAATGATGCCGGTGCAGGACATCTCTTAGCAGCCGGCGGTCGGCCGCTCATTTCTCTTTTTGGAAACACTAATCCTGTCAAGTTCGAACCACCCTACAACAAGCGAACGGTAATCCGAGCGTCCGAGTTCGGATCAACCCAGGTATCCGCGATTCCTGTGGGTGTGGTCATGCAAGCTATTGACACTCTCTGTGCACATTGCGATGACTGAATCCCGCTTACTGTTTATTACTCTGAGCAATATTGGCGATTTGGTTCTGACCACTCCGATACTTGTTGCATTGCATACCGCTTACCCAAGACACTTGATCGATATCGTCGCCGACGCGCGTTCCAGTAGTCTTTTGGCAGGTTGCCCGTTTCGCGGCGATATTTTCCATCGCGATAAAAAAGATGGCATACCGGGATTGTTGAAGCTGGTGAGAATCCTAAGACAACGACATTACGATGCAATAATTGACCTACGAACGGACTTTCTGCCATGGATGTTGCACGCGGATCGTCGCACGGCACGCTGGCGCCGTGGTGCTCATGGTCCGCACGCGATAGATCAACATTTCGCGATAGCGAAAAGGATTATTAAAACTCCGCTGCCACTCCCCAATACTATTGTCTGGCTTGACTCACAAGACGAAGCATTTGCCGCCGCTGCCTTTGTCCCGTTCCGAAACGCGCGTTGCCTGGCACTTGCAACCGGCGCGAATTGGCCGGGAAAAATTTGGCCTATAGCCTACTTTGAGGAATTAATAGAGTTATCGAAGAAGGAATTTGACGTAATTGCAATCCTCGGTGGACCCAGAGACCGTTCGGATACCGCACAGCTCGCAGCGCGTTCTGCACTCCCTATTCTTAACTTCACGGGTGATACCAACCTTACGCAAGCGGCTGCAATTCTAGATTACGCCACGGTCTTCGTTGGTAACGATTCCGGTCTTGGTCATATCGCTGCCGCGCGTGGTGTGAGAACCTTGACTCTATTCGGGCCTGGTCGTCCGGAGCGCTATCGTCCTTGGGGCGCTCGTGCGGAGATCCTCGAGGCGCCGTCGCGCAACCTTTCGTTACTGCGCGCTGAAGAAGTTTTCAGAAAATTGAAACAAATTCTTGAAACGCAGACTGTCGCGATTGGTTACAATTCACTTGCTGGTGAGTTGGCCTCTGCTCGAGCATTGGATAGTCACTTTACGACGGACTAGCACTAGAAGGGTTTTTCTCCAGGTGAACAACACGAGAGCTACGGGCGAATGAACGAGTATCGCGTTAGGATCTTAGAAGGTGCCACCGAACGCGAGCAATTAGTACTGGCAGAAACAGCGCTGGAAGTACAAGAACAGTTTTCAGTCGATGCCGAAATAATAGAAATTAAGTTTCTTCGCGCAGTAAGTTTCAGTTGTCGCCAACGCGGTGGCGTTACCCGACGCTAACGTCTCGTCGAATCCTGAATTTGAGAGATCGCCTCCTCGACCAACCCTAAACGCTCCGATCCCCAAAACAATTCGTCATTCACGGTCCAACTTGGGACGCCGAAAATGCCTGCTGCTTCCGCTTTCGCTTGTAACTCATCATGCAGCTCCCGCCCGCTGCCGCCTGCAAAACGCGTAAACCCCTCTACATCGATTCCCGTTTCGTTCATGACCGCGAGAAGCACAGCGATATCCTCGATATCAAGTTCTCGTCGCCAAAATCGCTCGTAGACGACCCTGTGATAGGCCCTAAAATTATCCTGCTCGTGGGCGTACAAAAAACCAATGTGCGCAAGAGAACTATCCCATATTTTGCGCGGGCCGCGGATCGTCAATCCGAGTCGGTTAGCTTCACGACGACAATCCATGTAGCTATAACGAACACGTCTCCACTGATGCTCACTGCGAGTTCCAACGATATCGGTCCCAGTGGCATCTAGTTCGGCTGCACCAAGAAAATCCGGAATATACAAAGTGTAAGGGACGCGCTGTATACGAATACGGTACTTTGCCTCCAACTTATCAGTCGGCGCTTGTGCTAAATAGGCATAAGGACTTTTGTAGTCAAAATAGTGGACGACTTCTAGGGTCATAAAGGGCTTTCTCAAATTATCCAGGTGCGGTGCTGGAAACTAGCGCGGAATCGAGGATTGTCGCAATCTGATCTGCAGCGTCGCCATTACCGTAAATTTTTGCTGGCACCGCGAGGCTTTGATAGAAAGTCTCATCAACGAGCAAACGGCGGGCTAGTTGTTGAATTTCATCCGAATCTACTCCAGCTAACAGGGCGGTACCCGCTGCAACACCTTCACAGCGCTCAGTCGTGCGCCGCATAACGAGCACCGGCTTGCCAAGATCAGCCGCCTCTTCTTGAATCCCCCCAGAATCTGTCATCACGAAATGGCACGCATTCAATAAATGTGCGAACGTTCTGTAATCCAGCGGTGAACACAGATGGACATTCGGTAGATCTCTCAAGATTTCTCGCGATGCCTGTTGAACTTGCGGATTTAAGTGCACCGGAAATATGAAAGGCACGCTTGCGAACTCTTTAGCAAGGTTAGCGATAGCCGTCATAATTGATCTTAGCTCCCCGCCAAAACTCTCTCGCCGATGACAAGTTACTAAAATAAAGCGCGGCAACTGTGAATCAAAATTGAAACGTAGTGAGGCAGTTCGGATCGGTGATGTATTCGCAAGCACCCAACGAATCGCATCAATCGCCGTATTGCCTGTTACCCAAATTCTGGAATCCGGAATTGACTCTGCCAACAGATTTCTGCGCGCTTGGAGGGTCGGCGCGAAATGTAGATCAGCAAGACACGCCACCATGCGGCGATACCCTTCTTCCGGGAAGGGCGCGAATTTGTCGCCGGTTCGCAGGCCGGCTTCGACATGGGCTAAAGTCACTCGGTTTAGGTACGCCGCTAACGCCGCACCATAAGTAGTTGCGGTATCTCCTTGGACAACTACGCAGTCAGGTGGAAAGGTTGCAAAAATTTCCGACAATCGTGGCAACATCGCGCTGAGTAAATCACTTTGATTCTGTGCATCGCGCATCAGCGCTAAATCGTAGTCGGGTGCTATATCGAAAGTAGCTAGCGCGTCTGCCAGCATCTCACGGTGTTGTCCAGTCGATGCAAGTCGGACGTCGTAAGTCGATCGGGCGCGCAAGGCTTGATAGACGGGCGCGAGCTTAATGGCTTCAGGACGGGTCCCGAGCACGAGCAATAGACGTTTTTTCATTGTGACTACTTTGCTACGTCGAAACGGACCCAGCAAGTACGTCGCGATAAATAGTAAGGGTGCGAGCAGCGATTATCGGCCACGCAAAACGTTGCTCTGCCCGACGTCGGGCGGCGGCTCCCATTCGAACCAAGCGATCTCGATTATTCGCGAACGCATTAATCGCGCTCGCCAGCGCAGGCGGATCGTTGGGTGGAATCAGTATGCCGGTAACGCTGTCCTCAATCAAAGCAGGGATCCCACCGACCCGCGTTCCAATCAAGACCTTGCCGCTCGCCATCGCCTCGAGCCCTGCAATACTGGTCGCTTCCATTAGCGAAGGTAGGAGACAGAGATCCGCTGCACGATACACTTCGGGCATCGCTGAATTCTGTACTGAACCCAAGAACACAGCACGTTCGCGGCAGCCAGTGGCCGCCAGGACGGCTTCTAAGGCGGTGCGTTCCGGGCCATCACCGGCGAACACGAATCGCACGTTAGGCACACAAGCATCAAGTGCGTGAGCGGCAATCAGAACGCCATTCTTTGGTACCAGGCGGCGGGCGATCACCACGACTAAGTGTTTCGCCTCCAGCTGCCATTCGGCGCGCAATCGAGAATCAGTCCCTGGTGAAAACCGAACGATGTCAACACCGTTTGGAATATACATTCCTGGGCCGCCATAACCCGCCGCCTGCGCGGCACTCAATAATTCTTCACTTGGTGCTATTACATGCGCAACTTCGCGGATCAATCGGCCCAATTTCGCCAGTCGACGCCCACCAAGCGCAACGGTTTGTAGAAATCCTGAGGTGTGATTTGTGAACACCACAGGCACACCTACCGCCAACGCGCTAGTTAAGGGGCGTAATCCATGCACGTGTATAAGGTCAAACGGAAATTGCCGTCGCTGTGCCTGGCACCAACGCTTAAGTGCGTAGTTGTAAAAAAAATGGGTTCGAAGCCACGGCGCATAGCGCACGACTGCATGGTCCGGCCGGGCTAGATCATAAGCAGGCGCCCCGGGGAAAGGGGGTGCAATTACGCGAACATCCACCCCGCTGGCGCGAAGTGCGCTCGAGAGTTCGGCAACATGGGTCGCGATCCCGCCAATGCGCGGCGGGTACTCGCTAGTCAACATAAGCACTTTCACGAGGCAGTGATTCCGGCACACTCGGCTAGCGCTTCAAGTACTGTCGCCGGCGCTAAATCGCGCAACGAGGACATTTGCACACAGCGTACCTGCGGGCCACGCGGGCCGATAAAGCCAGGATCAGAAGCCTCCGAGAATAGTGTAACGGTGGGTGCGCCCGCTGCGGCAATCACGTGCATAGGTCCGGTGTCGTTACCGATGGCAGCGAGGGCCCCCCGCGCCAGGCTCGCCAACTGCCCGAGCGATGTACGGTCGGTCAAATTAAAACTTTGAGGCACCTGTCGTGCGATGAAGTCGTTCGCCTCAAAATCCACTTGTGTTCCGATTAGGACGGGTGTGATTTGTTGATTTAGAAGGGCTCGCGCAACAGCTGTGTAAGCGGCCGCAGGCCAACGCTTCTCGGAGCGATGCGCGGAACCTCCCGGCACTATCAGCACATAACGAGCAGGGATCTGCAGCGAGCGCAAATCTCCCTGCAACCAATCGAGATTAATTCTCTCGGACACAGTGATACTCAAGGCCGCAAGTTGCGCCCGGTACCAATCCATGCGGTGACCCTGCGGTCGGGACGGTCTCGGATGCGAACAACCTGCCACCGGGCCAGCCCACGACGGTCGGGTAGGCCACAATAATCGCCAATACCACGCGGTTCGAGTAGTGCCTTGCAAATCGTAGACGAACTTAAATTCGGAAAAGCGCAAACGCTGCGCTATGCACCAATGCCCAATAGGCCAAGCGCCGCGTGGATCTTCGAGCACCTCGTCAAACAGACCGGTCGCGCGAGCGAGCGAAATCAGCCCTGGTATCGTCAGTAACGTGAGTTTTTCATTTTTATGATGCGCCCTGATCGCCGCGAACGCCGGTGTTGCCATGACGAAATCGCCGAGCGCCCCGAGCTTGATGACGAGTATCCCTGTCATCCGCGCTGTGAGCGATGTTCCGATTCGACCGCGCTGATCGCGATCGCGCAAAACCCCAGCCAAGCTATCCACGCACTGCGCCAAAGTGGATAGCCCACGCACCAAATACTCATGCCTGCGGCAAGCATCGCGAGCGCGGATGCCGCGGCCATCCGGGTCATCGACAGGCTGCACTTGAGCAGATAAAACAGCAGCGAATAAAACCCCAGGACGCCAGCGATGCCAAGTTCCAACTGTGCTTGTAGCGGTACCGTGTGCGGATAAAGAGGGATCCGCCGCGGGGTGCCAGTAATCTCGGAAATTTCGGCGCTCGCGGGAATCGCGCGCGAGTTGTCGAGACCATAACCAAGCCAGGGTTGTGCGTGAATCAAAGTACCGACCGTGTCCCACACCTCCAGGCGATGCGAGATTGAAAGATCACCGATTCGTGCAGTTATTTCCCGATCCCGATAAAGGGTGGGCACCACCGCTAAAGCAAAGACATGTGCCGCAATCACCGCGATTCCCACCACCAGCGCGGCCGTGCGAGGCTTGAAGTAGCCTGTAAGCCAAATGAGTGCACCCGCACCCATCGCAATACGCGGTGCTAAGCCATCACCGGCACACACCGCCAGGATGGTTAAACCGAACGTAAGTCCGACCACCAGAGCGCAGCCGAGGGCAGCCTGAGTCACCTTCAGACAAAGTGGTAAGCACCACACGATGATCGCGAGCTCGGCTACCGGCACGTTGAGCTTGATCGCCACTAATTCAGCTGATAGCACTCGGCTACCGGCTGCGAGCAGAAAGGCTTCATAGATCTGAATAACCAGTAACACCGCGGCGAGCCCTACGCTGAAGATCAACGCGCGGGCGCAATATTTGACACTAGGCTCAGGCAATTTCAGACACTGGCGTGCAAGCAGCGCTAGCGGCAGCATTACGAGTAGAAATTTCCAAGCACGCGAGACTGCGAGATCAGGGTTCACCGCCCACAGACTGCTCAATAGCCCGAGACCTGTAACAAAAAGCAAGATCAGGGGCACGGGTGCATGTCTTAGCGAGGCCCACGCGACGTCGGCCCGACAGAGCGCCAGGTACCCAATCGCATAAAGGCTCACAAGCACGCCAAGCGTGGTTGGATTGACAGCCATCACGAGCGGGGCTGTCCACAGCAAAGCGCGTATAGAGCTCAGCAGCGAGTGCGAAGCAGAGGTAGGCATTGCAGCCGGAGTGAGAGACAAGGGTCGTGGTTATCTGCGGATGGGGCACTGTATGTTAATAGCCGGGACCGGTTATTTCCATTATCCTTCGGCCTGTCCAATGATGAACTGCAGACCGGCGATCCGCCGACCGCATTGCCACTTACCCCCATTATGACACGCGAATCCCCTACGTCAGAAAATTGCGCAACGCTGCTACTGTTAAGTGCGCTCGTCGCAGTCGTAAGTTTTGGCGACATCGCGGTTCAAGAGTTACACGGCACCGCGGCGTTTTACGCAGCACTCGCCCGCGAAATGCTTGATGCCGGGGATTTTCTCGCGCCATTTCAGGGGCCCCACGCATATTTATTGAAACCACCGCTGGCGTTATGGCTAAGCGCACTGTGTTCCTGGGTCTTCGGGATCAACGATTTCGCGATGACCTTGCCGTCGCGCTTGGGCGGCGTGGGCTGTGTCTTTCTCACTTATCTCTTGGGAAAACGGTTATACGGATCCGCAGGGGGTTGGTTCGCCGCGTTAGTGTTCGCCACCAATGGCATCTACATCCAGTTCACAACCAATTTCCGCATGGATTCGTTGATGACGTTTGGCGCACTGCTAACCGTGTGGGGGTATTTGAATTTACGCGATAATCGCGGCGCAGCCTGTTTATTCGGTGGTATCGCCATCGCAGCCTTAACCAAAGGCCCGATGATCTTCGCGATGGTGCTGATTTTCGTGCCGCACGCCCTAGCCGCCAGTCCCGGCCGCGAGATCACCCGTAGCGTGCGCTATTGGTGGGTGCTATTGCTGCTGCCCGGCGCTTGGTTTGGTTATCTCTGGCTGGTGCACGGTGCCGAACTTGCGGCGCAACTCAACTACGATTTCTGGCGCGGGGACACCGCCATTGGCTTGAGTGCGTTGGATTCCGCAACCTTGGAATACGTCATCAAGCCCATGAAGCGCCTGTTACCGTGGCTGCCGTTCATGCTGATAGCGATCGCGACTGCGGTCTATGAGTGCTGCAGTCCGAAGTATTCATCCGAGCAACGCGCGGATATCGCACTGGTCCTAAGCCTGTTCGTATTGAATTTTGTGATCGCTGCGATTAAGCCAGATCCCGATGTCCGCTATTTATATCCTTCTCTGCCGCTGCTCGCCGTGTTAACGGGTGGAGTCTTCGCGCGGTTCTCCGGACGACAAATTCCGCGCTGGATAATGCCCGTGGGGTGCGGCATTTTGTTGCTTGCACTTGGCTATGTTGCAGTCATCACCCAGCGTGGTCTTATCGACAATCGCGGCTTAGAGTTGATGCAAAGCCTCGCCGTGCGTGGTAAGACGTCGTTGACTAATACGGCGGTAATCACCGACGTGATTCCGCCTCTCGGCGCACCGCGCCGGAACGACCCCGTGCGTGACAGCGCGTATTATTATTTCGGCTTTGCGCCCGCAAATTTGTTATGGCCGAAGGCGAAAGCCGATATCCCACCCCAGTACCGATACTTCATTGTTAGACGTAAAAAAGTCTATGAAGCCCAATTGCGAGAATTGGGGCTCGCGGTAGTCGCACGCTCGGCGAAGCTAATATTATTAAAACGGGTCTAGCACGTTTGGGCTTACGCTAACGCGACCGAATTATCGACAAAGTTCGCTGTATACCGCGAGAGTCCCGGCTTGCATGGCGGCCAACGTATATGGATGCTCTAAAGGGACCCTTGGAGCCGTGCGTAACAATGCCGTGGCGCGTTGTGCCGCTTCCTCGATTGCTCCAACTGGGATCAAGCCCGCCGGATATACCTGCCGCAGTATTTCACCAGTCCCGCCATGATCGTAGCCGATGACTGGGCGACCCATACTCAACGCTTCAATCGTGGTACGGCCGAAGGCTTCGGGTTCGCGGGTCAACGAGAACACTAAATCCGAAACGCCCAATATTTCGCGCAGATCATTGCGCTGACCGAGGAAACTAATCTCGGCGTTGAGACCAGCCACGCGGACTAAACGCTTTAATTCGAGTTCATACGCGCGTTTACGCGGATGGGGTCCGCCTACAATTAGGCCGTGTACCGGCAACCCTTGTTGCACTAAGCGGGTCATGAGTTGGATAAAATCGGTTTGGCCTTTCCAACGCGTTAAGCGACCCGGGAGGCACAGCAGACGGCGATCGTGAAACATTGGATGGGCGGAACGCCACTCCGCAAGCCATGTTGGATCGGGACTGAAGTTGTAGGGGTAGTGCGCGCGATCAACCCCGCGTGGCACCACGACGACTCTGGAGTTATCAAACTCCGGATATGCGCGAAAAATGTAGTCACTGATAAAGTCGGAAATCGCGATTACGCGCTCTCCCGAGATCATGATCTTGCTATAGCGATTAACCGTGTAAGGTCCGTGTACCGTGGTTACCCAGCGGGGTCGAGCCAACGGACTGATGCCCTTTATCGCGAGGTGACCAACCCACGCGGGCAAACGGGAGCGCGCATGGACGAGGCTAACCTGCTCTGCAGTGATGATCTCGCGTAATAGACGGACGGTACGTAGGGTTGAAGGACGCTTGCGCCCGATCGGCATTTCAACATGTAACGCGCCCAAGGCTTCTAAACGCGGTACCAAGCGTCCACCACCCGAAACCACCACGGCGCGATGGCCGGCTTTAATTAGCGCCGCTGCAATCTCGAGAGTCCCTTGTTCAACCCCGCCTACTTCCAGCTCAGGCAGCAGCTGTAAAACCGTCATGGCCATACCAACCCCTAATGCGCGGCAAACCAACGTGCCACGAGAAGTTCGGCGCAACGCATGGCTTCGGCGAGGGGCGTGGTAGGGGCTTCTAGCACTTTACCCGCGACCCAGGCCTCAAACGCCGTCGCGTAGCCTTGGCGAATCAGATCCGGCGCGACCCGCGAAATCCGATCGTCCCGACGCGCCCGCACCGCCAACACGCCTAACGCGCGCCCCGCAGTTAACACTTCGAACATCATCGACACACTATCGGCGGTTACCCACACCTGGGTGACTTGATCCAAGGTACGCGCCAACCATGCTTCAGAGGTTGTTTGATGAGAAACGACTTCTACACCAGGCCGCGCAAAACTACGCAACTTGGCGAACGTACTCGCTGGTGTACGGCGCGAGTCACTGATAACCAGCGTTTCCTGCCGGCGCCCGAAGACTAGGGATCCCAGTTGTTGGAGGACCAGATCTTCGTCCCAGTGAAAGTGACGAGAGGGCCCCCCCACTAGAATCAAGCTGCGCTCCGCCGAGGCTCCTGTCGCCAGCGCAATATCGTTCAATACACCCACGGTTGGTTCTACCCGCGAGGACCGGACTGCGCCATCGTGGCTTGGGATCAAACACCAATCAAACCAGCGGGTCGGCAACCCCGGTTTCATGCAGTACACCGCGCGCCCACCGTGCGCGCGTCGGGCCGCGAGCAACGGCCACTGGCACGCCCGACCCGCGCCCAGCAGTAAGTCCGGTGTCCGCAAGCCACTAACCACCGGTGTCGCCGGCTTTAAAAACGTGAAGGCGGAGGCACGGATACGCCGCGCATCAATATCGAACGAGTCGAGCGGACCTAGCCGGGCTAAATGCTTCAGCAAGCCGGCGGTTTGTCGCTCATGTCCGAGTTTGCCGTCACAAAAGCGCCAAACCACCATCGATGGGTTCAAGTGATCCGCGGCGCAATTAACCGCAAAGCGTCAACCATCCGGCCGGACAGGCGCGCTTGCCTTGCACCGTGTCCAAATAAGCAGTTTGCAGCAGGGTAGTAAGGGGGCCGGGGACGCCGTTGCCAATCATTCGATTATCAAGTTCGCGAATCGGCGTCACTTCCGCGGCGGTGCCCGTGAAAAACGCTTCATCGGCGATATAGAACTCATCGCGCGTAATGCGCTTCTCCACCACACTAATCCCCATCTCGCGAGCCAAACTCATGACAGTCTCGCGAGTGATCCCTTCCAGTGCGCAGGCCGGGTCCGGCGTGTACAGGGTCCCCTTGCGGACGATGAAAATATTCTCGCCGCTGCCTTCCGCCACCATTCCCTCGTGATCGAGCAACAACGCTTCGTCATATCCGTCACGTGCAACTTCTTGCAGCGCCATGATCGAATTGATGTAGTTTCCGGTAGCCTTGGCCTTTGCAAGCACACTGTTGACATGATTGCGGGTGAACGACGAGGTTTTAATCCGGATCCCCTTGGACAGCGCATCGCCGCCAAGATACGCACCCCAAAACCACGCCGCGACAGCGATATGCACGGACAAGTTCGACGCGTGCAAGCCCATTCCTTCCGAACCGTAGTACACCAACGGTCGCAAGTACGCGGCATCAAGTTTGTTCATGCGCACGCTGTCGATACAGGCTTGGCGAACCGCAGCTTGGTCAAAGGGCATTTTCATTCCCAGAATATGCGCGGTGTCGAACAAGCGCTGAATATGTTCGCCGAGCCGGAATATCGCAGTCCCCCGTGGAGTTTGATAGGCACGGATCCCCTCGAAGGCGCCGGTTGCGTAATGCAGCGAGTGCGTTAACACATGGGTGTTTGCCTCCCGCCACGGGACCATTTCGCCGTCCATCCAGATGACGCCGTCACGATCGGCGTAACTCATATCATGTCTCCTTATCCTTCGATGTTAGGGACTCTCCGTGCCGGTAGTAGAGTCCAGTGGCCCAAGCGGCCCTATGCCTAAGTTAACCCACCGTGGGTTAAGTCAATTGAGTAATAATACGCGGGTCCACACGTCACTTACCGCCGCGCGTTCGCTCGAAAAGCGATCGCACTCCACGAGGCCGTCGATTTCCTGTAAGGCGCAGCGGTGCTGTGCCGCACGGTAGGCGAAGTAAGCTTCCCGCAGAGTATTGCTGTCCTCTCGGGTGATAAGACCGAGATTGGCGATCAGATCGAGAAGGCGTAGGTTGTCGGTATAGACGCTTAGAATCTGGTGTTCATGAGCCCAACCTAGGACGGCATATTGCACCATAAATTCGATATCGGTAATACCGCCCGGCCCGTGCTTCAGATCGAAGCTAGCCGCGTTCGATCGATCGAGTTCTGCGCGCATGCGCTCGCGCATGGTGAGGATATCGCGGCGCAGTTCCGCAAGGTCCCGCCGCTGGCACAACAGGGAGCGGCGAAGCTTCTCAAAGGATTCGCACGTCTCCAATGTACCGGCCACCGCCCGTGCACGCACCAATGCCTGCTGTTCCCAAGTCCAAGCCTGGTTCCGTTGATAGTCTTCGAAAGCACCGAGGGAGGTGACTAACATGCCTGCCGCACCACTCGGCCGCAATCGAACATCCAACTCGTAGGCAATTCCCGCCGGTGTTCTGGTTGCGAGAAAATGAATGAGCCGTTGTGCCAAGCGTGTGAAGAACACCTCCACGGCAACTGGCTTGCCGCCATCCGTAAGTTGCGACCTGTCATCGCCGTCATGTATGAACACTAAATCAAGATCAGACCCGTAGCCGAGTTCGAGCCCACCGAGTTTGCCGTACGCAATGATTGCGAAGCCCGCAAGCTCGTTCTCATTACGTTGTGGCAGACCGAATTTGGCGACCAGCTCCTGCCACGCCAGCGCGCGAGCCCGGTCGATCAATACTTCCGCGATCCATGTCAAATGATTACTGATCTGCGGGATCGGAATGGGCGCCATCAGGTCGCTCGCGGCCACTCGTAAAACTTGTTGATGTTTAAACACCCGCAAGATGTCCATAATCCGTTCGAGATCGCCCTCTCCCGTCGCCACGGCAGTGTCCAGCGAGCGCTTCAACTGACTGTGCGTCGGTGGCGAAAACAGGTTTCGACTATCCAGCAACTCATCTAACAAAAGAGGAGTTGCGGTGAGTTCGCGGGCAATCCATGGGCTGGCTTGGCACAGATCCACCAGTCGTTTCAACGCATCGGGATGTTCGGATAAGAGTGCGAGATACACCGAGCGCCGCGCAATCGCACGGATCAATTCTGCTAGTCGCCGCAGAGTTCGCGCGCCTTCCGGACGGCCCGCACATTCCAGTACGAGGGTAGGCATGAGCCGGTCAAGACGAGATCGCGCATTGACGCTGAGCCTGCCGAGGAAACTCGGTTCCTTAAGCTGGTCAAGAACGCCTTGTGCCAGGAACGGGTCGACGAAACCGAGTCGCCGGAGCGATTCTGGGTTGCTTCCCGGTGCCGACGGATCTAGCCACAAGTTATGCGACTTCGATCGCGCAGAAGCGGTGCTGTTCTCACCGCGATTGAGCAAGGCAGCAAAACATCGACTCACTAGGGATCGGTGAAGCGTAAGTGCGGCATTAAATTCAGCCCAAGACTCAAAACCCATGCCAAAGGTGAGCCGCGCCCGTGCCTCGGCGGTGTGCGGCAAAGTCTGAGTCTGCTGGTCATGAACTTGCTGTAACCGATGTTCGGTTACGCGTAAAAAGTGATAGGCATTGCACAAGTCTTCCACTTCAATGGCGCTCAACAACCCAAGCTCGCCACATACTTTGAGGATCGCAATAATCCCGCGGGCGCGCAGACGCGGCTCGCGACCCCCGCGAATGAGTTGAAACATCTGTCCGATGAACTCAATTTCGCGAATACCGCCAGGGCCACGTTTAACGTCGTCCGTGAGTTCGTGCACAGCGACTTCTGTCGTAATGAGTCCTTTCATTTCCCGCACAGCGTCGAGTGCACCAAAATCCAGATAGCGGCGATAGATAAAGGGCCGCGTAATTGCTTCTAAAGCCTCTACATCACCGGCGTCGCGGCCGATTATCCGGCCTTTAATCAACGCGTAACGTTCCCAGTCCCGTCCATGCACTTGATAGTAATGCTCGAGTGCGGCAAAGCTGGTCGTGAGCTGACCACTTTCGCCGAAAGGTCGTAAGCGCATATCGACTCGATAGACAAAGCCATCGGCCGTGGTGTCATGCAAAAACGCAATGAGCTTTTTGCCTAGACGATCGAAATATTCCTGGTTGGAAAGGGAACGGCTGCCGCCGCGAGTTTCACCTTGGCTGCGATAGAGGAAAATCAGATCGATATCGGAGGAAAAATTAAGTTCACGTCCCCCTAGCTTGCCCATGGCGAGCGGGAGCAACGCAACAGAATGTCCGTCTTCGTCTCGCGGCTCGCCAAAGCGGGAACTCATTGCGCGATTTAAATAAGCAAGCGAGCCCATCACCAAGGCATCGGCTAAAGCCGATAACTCGACCAATATCCCGTCTAGATCCGCGACCCCAGTAAGGTCCCGCCAAGCGATCCTCACCAACTCGCGATTACGCAGCAGCCGAATTGCAGATTGCGCATCGTGCTCGGTGACTGCGGCATCTAACGCGTCTGTTACTTTGCGGGTATAGGTCTCGGCCATACAGGTCTCAAATGTTGTCGGGTCATTTAGCAGGATCGCTAATTGCCGCGGTTCACGGCGCGCGAATTCAGCGACGAAGGGACTGCAAGCGAACACCCGAATCAGCGTGGTGGCGTGAGTGGCGAGTATTTCGTGGTGTTCGCTCAGAGGGGCGAGGGCGCGCGAGGCCGCCTCGATTAGTGGTGGTGGCAGGGAACTCAGATCGGTGGTCGGAAACATCGTTCGAGCTGACACGCGACCGTATCCCTTTAGCAAGGCACCAACATTCTCGATAATGTGCGAATGAATCTACATCTTAACAGCAAGCTGCCGCATGTCGGGACCACCATTTTTACAGTGATGTCGGCGCTTGCCGCCGAGTACGGTGCGATCAATTTATCGCAAGGGTTCCCCGATTATGATGGCCCCGCTGCGCTGAAAGAGCGGGTCAAACATTACCTTGATCATGGCTTTAACCAATATCCGCCCATGGCAGGCGTGCTGAAATTGCGCGAAGCGATCGCGGCTAAAGTTCAACGCTGCTACGGGGCTAGCGTCTCCCCTGAGAGCGAAATCACCGTGACGCCAGGGGCTACCGAGGCGATTTACTGCGCAGTCATGGCTATCGCGCGCAGCGGTGACGAGGTGATCCTGTTTGATCCCGCCTACGATAGCTACGAGCCGGCGGTAACCTTGGCAGGCGCACAGCCGGTGCGGTTGCCGCTCGCGCCACCGCATTATCGAATCGACTGGCAGCGAGTAGTGGACGCGATTACCCCCCGGACACGGATGGTCATCGTGAACTCTCCGCATAATCCGACCGGCGCAGTCATGAGCCGTGCGGATCTGCTCGAACTTGAACGGCTGGCCGAGCGACACAATTTGATCGTGGTAGCCGACGAAGTCTATGAACACTTAGTGTTCGACGGCGTTCGTCATGAAAGCGTTTTGCGCTTCCCGGCGTTGGCGGCGCGGTCGTTTGTAGTGTCGTCGTTCGGTAAGACCTATCACGTGACTGGATGGAAAACGGGCTATTGCGTCGCCCCAGCCGAACTAACCCAGGAGTTACGCCGGGTCCACCAATTCGTGACCTTTGTCGGCATCACTCCAATTCAACACGCGCTTGCCGACTTTATGCAAACGCATCCTGAGCATCTCGATGAACTACCCGGTTTCTATCAACGCAAACGCGATCTATTTAACACGGCGTTGCGCGATTCCAAGTTCAAGATTCACGCCTCACGCGGCACGTTTTTTCAGCTCGCTGACTACAGTGCAATCAGCGAGCTTCCTGATCGTGCATTTGCCGAGTGGTTGACGAAAGAGAAAGGGGTCGCTGCGATCCCGTTATCGGTGTTTTACGAAACGCCGCCCAAGAGTCGACTGGTGCGCTTCTGTTTTTGCAAGGAAGACGAAACTTTGCGCGCCGCCGCCGCCCGCCTTTGCGCGTTGTAGGAAGATTGCAACCCGCTCACTACAATGCCTGGAACCTAACACGCTATGACCGACGCAATAGTATGTCTGTGTACCTGCCCAAGCCTGGAGGGCGCGCGACAACTGGCTCGTAAAATCGTCACCGCAAAGCTCGCCGCGTGTGTAAACGTGGTGCCAGGTATGACGTCTATCTATCAGTGGCAGGGGACCGTGTGCGAAGACTCCGAGGTCTTATTAGTCATCAAGAGCGTCGCGGCCGCGTATGACGCGTTGGAAGCAGATGGTGCGCGCGGAACACCCGTATGAACTCCCTGAACTCATTGCGGTCTCTATCAACCAAGGTTCTAAGCCGTATCTGTCATGGTTAATCGATTCCACGCATTGTTCTTGAGTTTCGTGCTCTGCGCATGGCTGACACCCGCCACCGGCGGTGGGATTCTCGATCGACTCGATCAATTGAGCGCTGGGCAGCGACCGCAGCGGGTCTTTCTGCCGTCCGAGGAGGTCTTCGTCTTTAGCCATGAAGAGCATGAGGGCGCCGTCACCTTTCGTTGGGAAATCGCGGAGGGGTATTACCTCTATCGCGACAAGATGCAATTCACCGCGACCAGCCCCGAATTCATTCTCGGTGCCCCCGTATTGCCGCCGAGCGAACCCAAAGATGACGCCGAGTTCGGCAGGGTTGAGATCTATCGGGGAACCCCGTCGATCACCATGCCTGTGAGCGGAGCAGGTGAGCGCCGACTACGTGTCACGTACCAAGGATGTGCGGAAGACGGGATCTGCTATCCCCCTATTAAGAAAAACCTAGGACTGACTTCGGCGGGCCAAACACCAGTAACATCGGCGACCTCAAGCTCCGTCATTGGTCCGTCGGCGACCGATCGGATTGCCGACGAGCTTGCCACTCGCAGCCTGAGTGCTACGGTGGGGTGGTTCTTCGTCGCTGGCCTCGCGCTAGCGTTGACTCCCTGCGTATTCCCGATGATTCCGATTCTCTCGGGCATCATTGTCGGGCAACGACAACCCGTAACTCCCGGGCGCAGTTTCGTCTTGGCGCTGATCTATGTTCTGGCGATGGCGGCGACCTACGCGATGGTCGGTCTTGTGGCTGGCCTATTTGGTCGCAACCTCCAAGCGCTGTTTCAGCATCCCGCCGTGCTCGTGGGGTTTAGCGCTGTGTTTGTGGGTCTTGCGCTCGCGATGTTCGGCTTTTTCCAACTTCAGGTACCGTCTTTTATCCAGTCGCGCGCTGCGGCGACAAGCCGCCGCCAGGCCGGTGGTAGTCTGGTTGGGGTCGGCATGATGGGTGTGTTGTCCGCGATCATCGTGGGTCCCTGCGTGGCACCGCCATTAGCTGCGGCCCTGCTGTACTTAAGTCACCAAGGCAGTCCCGTTGTGGGTGGCCTCGCGTTATTCGCCCTGGGCATGGGGATGGGGGCACCGCTGCTGGTTTTGGGGGCTTCGGCCGGGCGTCTGATACCACGCGCTGGCGCCTGGATGGAGCCTGTGAAACAGGCGTTTGGGGTAGCTTTCCTGGGGCTGGCCATTTGGTTTTTGGAACGCATAGTGCCTCCGTCCGCGACGCTCGCACTGTGGGCCGCGCTGCTGGTTGGGGTCGCGGTTTACCTCGGAGCTTTAGAACCGCTGCGCGATAGCGCCTCTGGCTGGACTCGGTTTTTGAAGGGACTCGGCATGGTGAGCCTATGCTATGGGATCGTGCTCTTGGTTGGTGCCGCCGCCGGCGCTGAGGATCCGCTGCGACCGCTTGCACCGCTGACCGCGAAAACCGCACTTTCGCTGAGCAATTTTGCTGCGGTAAAAGGGGTGCAGCAATTTGACCTTGCGGTGACCGCCGCGCGCACCGAAGGCAAGCCAGTTATCCTAGATTTCTACGCCGATTGGTGCCTCGAATGTAAACGCCTCGAGCGCAATACCTTCAACGATCCGATAGTCCAAAAGCGGCTTGAGGGCTTTGTTTTGCTGCGCGCCGATGTGACGGCTGTGGATGCAGCGGACAACGCATTGCTGCACCGTTTCGACTTGCTGGGTCCTCCGGCAGTGCTCTTTTTTAACGCCCAAGGCGAGGAGCTTCGAAACCATCGCCTCATCGGTTACCTCGACCCGATCGAGTTCGGAGCGGTGCTGGCCAGCGTGCATCCACGGTGAGGGGCCGGCTGTGGCTAGTATCAGTGATTGCCATGGTGTCAGGGCTCGGGGGTTACGTAGCTAACCGCGAGCCTCCCACCGGGACCCAACCACGGACCGAGGCTGGCACCGCGCGGACGGTGGCTTACCTGAAAGCACCGCTAAAAGATCTAAATGGACGCGAGCACACACTTTCAGAATGGACCGGTAAAGTTCTTGTTGTTAACTTTTGGGCGACCTGGTGTCCGCCCTGTGTCAAAGAGATCCCGGCGTTTGTTGATCTCCAAAATAAACTCGGTACGCGCGGCCTGCAATTCCTGGGAGTGGCCCTCGATGATCCGCTCGAAGCTGGTAAATTCGCGGCCGACAGGGCTGTTAATTATCCGATTTTAGCGGGTGATGAAGAGGTGACCGCGCTGATGCTCAGTCTCGGAAACACCCTTGGTGCTCTGCCCTACACCGTAGTTTTCGATGCCGCCGGCACGATCGTTCATCGCCAACAGGGGGAATGGGTTTCACAACAAGCTTTCGAGCTGCTGGAACCCTTACTTTCGCCAAGTCCTAATAAACCTAAAATCGCACGTTAATGCGAGTAAAGGGTATCGAACGCCCGCTAACACGCTCGCATCACGTTTCGGCCTATGGTAGCTTTCGCGACGCAATAATTGCCTGCTGAAGCGCGCGTTCAGCCCCAGTCGATGGCCTGAAAGATCGGCCATAACATCCGGAGATCTCGGTGGCGACCTTACTACTTCTCAATGGGCCGAACTTGAATTTACTTGGTGAGCGCGAGCCCGATAAGTACGGGCGTACAACGCTTGCCGAACTCGAAGCGCTCGCGATGCGGGAGGCCAGCAACTTGGGGCACCAGCTCGTGTGTTTCCAAAGCAACGCTGAACACGGCCTAATCGACCGCATTCAGGCGGCCAAACGCGAACAGGTTGCATTTATCGTGATTAACCCCGGTGCGTACACCCATACCAGCATCGCCATTCGCGACTCCCTGCTCGCCGTTGCCATCCCGTTTATCGAAGTACACCTCTCTAACGTACACGCGCGCGAAGAATTTCGTCGGCATTCGTATTTGTCGGATTGCGCAGTGGGTGTGATCACGGGTTTCGGTTCGCAGGGCTACGAATTCGCGATCAGCGCTGCCGCCAAACACCTAGCCGCGGTCTGAAGCAAGTCAACAAGCAGCTCCTTAACGGTATATCGGAATGGATCTAAGAAAAGTAAAAAAATTGATTGAATTACTCGAAGAATCAGGCATTAACGAAATCGAGATCAAGGAAGGCGAGGAATCAATCCGAATTAGCCGCGGGACGGTGGCGGCCACGCAATTTGTCGCGTCACCGCCACTGGCGGCCTCCCCACCGAGTGCTCCTACTGCGGCGAACCCCGATGGCCACGTGGTTACCGCGCCGATGGTCGGCACTTATTATTCTTCGCCGTCCCCCAACAACCCGCCGTTCGTTAAAATCGGTCAGGCCGTCAAAATCGGCGACCCGCTGTGCATCATAGAAGCGATGAAAATCATGAATCCGATCGAGGCTGATCGTGCCGGTACGATCCTGTCCATCCTGGCGGACAACGGTCAGCCGGTGGAGTTCGAACAGCCGCTTTTTATCCTTTCATAATTCTGATCCCATGTTCGACAAAATTGTCATCGCCAATCGTGGCGAAATCGCACTGCGTATCTTGCGCGCATGCCGTGAACTCGGAGTAAAAACAGTCGCCGTACATTCCACGGTCGATCGCGATCTGAAGCATGTGCGGTTGGCCGACGAATCGGTATGTATCGGCCCGCCTCAACCAGCGCTGTCCTACTTGAACATTCCGGCAGTGATCAGCGCAGCCGAGGTGACCGATGCGGTGGCCATTCATCCCGGTTACGGTTTTCTGTCCGAAAACGCCGATTTTGCCGAGCGGGTTGAGCAAAGCGGTTTCGTGTTTATCGGTCCCAAATCAGAAACCATCCGCTTGATGGGTGATAAAGTCTCGGCGATCACCGCGATGAAAGCAGCGGGAATACCCTGCGTGCCGGGCTCGGGCAAATCGTTGTCCGACGAAATGACGGACAATATTCGCCTCGCGCGCGAGATCGGATATCCGATCATTATCAAAGCGGCGGGCGGTGGTGGCGGGCGAGGCATGCGCGTCGTCCATGCCGAGGCCGCACTGAAGAATGCAATTCAGGTCACGAAATCCGAAGCATTGGCGGCGTTCCAAAACGATTCGGTGTACATGGAGAAATTTTTAGAACACCCACGGCATATTGAATTCCAGATCCTTGCGGACAATCACGGCAATTGCGTGCATTTGGGGGAGCGCGACTGCTCGATGCAGCGCCGCCACCAGAAAGTCATTGAGGAATCACCGGCACCGGGTCTCGATCAACGGACTCGTGAGCGTCTGGGCCAACGTTGTGTCGAAGCCTGTCTCGCAATTGGATACCGGGGTGCAGGCACTTTCGAATTCCTTTACGAGAACGGCGAGTTTTATTTCATTGAAATGAATACGCGCGTTCAGGTCGAGCATCCGGTGACCGAAATGGTGACCGGAATCGATATCGTTAAAGAACAACTATTGATCGCCTTTGGTGAAAAGCTTTCCATAAAACAAGACGATGTGATCATGCGAGGCCATGCCGTTGAATGTCGCGTAAACGCTGAGGACCCCAAAACCTTCCGACCTTCGCCCGGGAAAGTCCGCACCTTTCATGTACCAGGTGGACCCGGCGTAAGGATCGACTCCCATCTCTATGACGGCTATGTCGTGCCGCCCTACTACGATTCGTTGGTAGCCAAGTTGATTACTCACGCTCCTGATCGCACTACGGCTTTGGCACGCATGTCACACGCGCTGACGGAGATGGTCGTGGAAGGTATTGAAACGAACATTTCACTTCATCGCGAACTGGTTCACGACGCCGCGTTCATGGCGGGGGGCACCGATATTCATTACCTCGAACGACGCCTCGCGCTCGAAGCCTGATCGAGTACCGGGGTTCGATCTCGGGATGACCACCCAAGCATGGCGCAAACTCCGGTTCAACGCGCGCGACTTCGAAGTTGCAGGAATCGAAAGCGTGCTCGAAGCGGCAGGCGCGTTAGCCATCACAATCGAGGCGCGCGATGCGGTGCCGGTCTTCGATACCCTAGACCAAAATTCGCCGATCCTATGGCCACTGTGCGCGGTCGAAGCGCTGTTCGAATCAGAGATTGAACCCGAAGAAATTGTTAACCGCGTCGGTGGTGCGGGTTTTTCTATCTTCGAGGTCAAGATAGAGTGGGTCGCGGACCGCGCGTGGCATCTTGCATGGCGCGATCAGTTCAAACCCCTGTGTTTCGCCGATCGCCTGTGGGTCGTGCCGAGTTGGCATAGCGCACCCGCGAACGCTGAACTCATGATCATCCTAGATCCGGGTATGGCCTTCGGGACTGGTAGTCATGCCACCACTGGCTTGTGTTTGGAATGGTTGGTGACCGAGGCTGGAGTGCAAAGCCAACGTGTGCTCGATTACGGCTGCGGTTCCGGAATTCTCGCGATAGCTGCTACTAAATTAGGCGCGGATGCCGTAGCCGCAGTCGATATTGACCCGGAAGCTTGGCGCGTGGCGCACGAGAACGCACAGCTAAATAAATGCATGGCAATCGCGATTGGGGGACCGGAAACTCTCGGCCAAGCAACCTTTGATATCGTCGTTGCGAACTTGTTGCTACGTCCACTGCTCGAACTTCAAGCGGAATTCGTCGCGCGCTTGAACCCTCACGGCCGCATCGGACTTTCGGGCATCCTGTGTGATCAAGTCAACGCTGTATTGGAGGCTTACGCGGACGCGTTTAAGATGAATCCACCAGTACTTCAGGGGGAGTGGGCATTGATCACGGGAACGCGACGAACTTGATCGGGCCAGCCGCATGCTAACCCAATGTCCACAGTGCGGCACGGTGTATCGACTCTACGCCGAGCAATTAAGCGTGGCGCGTGGTTTCGTCACCTGCGCCGCGTGTGAATGCATATTCGACGCACTTGCTCGTTTGGCCGACGAAGCGGCGCCGGCTCCTCCCGCGAGCGTCATGTCTGTTGAACAAACGCTCGAATCATCCGTTGCTTCGGCAGTGGCATCGCGCTCGCTCGCCAATGTCCCTGCCGTATTGCGCGATGACGTCGAGCGTTTGCTGCGTAAACAGCACCGAGGATTGCGTACTGTGTGGCTTACAGTTGCGCTGTTGGCGGCCAGCATGTTGTTGACACAAATCGGGTGGGCGAAACGTGGCTGGGTTTTCGATCACTATCCCGCAATCAAGCCGCACGTGTCACGGTTGTGCGATCGCGTCGCGTGTCGGTTAGATCGACCACCGAGTGCGGCACACATTGAATTAGTCGCGCGCGATGTGCGCGAACATCCAGAATACGCGCACGCTTTATTAGTAAATGCGACGCTTGCGAATCGTGGTGAATCGGTTAGCGGTTATCCCGTGATTCAACTCGGCGTCTACGACCGCAACGGAAGCGTCGTCGGAATTCGGCGCTTTCTTCCGACTGAGTATCTCGATCAAAGTATTAACATCAACGCTGGTATGTCGCCCGGACGTTCAATCCATGTTGTACTTGAAGTTGCGAACGCAAATGACGTCGCCGAGAGCTTCGAATTTAGCTTTTTGTGAGACCTCAAGCACGATCGCTAAATGATCATCGCAGAGTGCTTTCGCGTCCAGATTTTTCTCGGTATCATCCCTCCCACCTCTCCACCCAGCTCCGATCGAGTGAGTGAGGTCGCCTTCGGCCCGCGCCTACGGTCCGATTGTTCTGATCGGAGATATTCTTAATCGAAAAATACTTGTCGTGCGCCTTGAAATCCAGGACGTAGCGGAATGCCTTGCGAATAAAAGTAAAAAATAACGATGCAGCTTGGTCCCTATAAATTCGTTACTCCAATTATTCTGGCGCCAATGGCGGGTGTCTCTGATCTGGTGTTTCGCGCACTGTGTCGCGAGCACGGAGCAGACTACGCACCCTCGGAAATGACCGCTGCGGATCCCGTGTTACGCCGCACGTCGCAGACTCAACGCCGACTCGATATCAACGGCGATCTCACTCCTCGCGTTGTTCAAATCGCGGGTGCCGATCCGGCGGAGATGGCCACAGCCGCGCGTGAAGCGGTCGTCGCGGGTGCCGAGATCGTCGACATCAACATGGGTTGTCCAGCCAAGCGCGTGTGTAATCGTTTGGCAGGATCGGCCTTATTGAAAGATGAAGGCTTAGTCTCCGCGATCTTATCGGCGGTGGTAGGCGCCGTCGCAGTCCCTGTCACGTTGAAGACCCGCACGGGCTGGGATCCCGCGCATCGCAATGCCGTAAAAATCGCCCGCTTGGCCGAGGATCTCGGGATCCAGGCGATTACCTTGCACGGACGTACCCGTGCCTGCGCCTATCTTGGCGTGGCGGAGTACGACACGATTGCGGAAGTGAAAGCCGCCGTGAAAATTCCGGTGATCGCCAACGGCGATATCACCAGTCCAAGTCGGGCACGAGAGGTATTGGAGTACACCGGTGCCGACGGTCTCATGATAGGACGTGCCGCGCAGGGGGATCCTTGGATCTTTGCGCGCATCAAAACCTATCTCGATACGGGGGTATCGCCCTTACCGCCGACACTCGATGAGTTGTACCGCACCATGCGCCAGCATGTGCGCGGTTTGCATGAATGGTACGGCGAAGCGGGAGTCCGCATCGCGCGTAAGCATGTCGGCTGGTATTTTTCTCGATGGCTCGCACACAGCGTCGCGAGTCGCGCGGTATTTAATACGCTGGAAAGCGCTTCGGCGCAGCTCAACTATATCCATAACCACAAAGAGCAAACCTTGGGGGAAGCAGCATGAGCGGTTTAGTAAAATCCATGAACAGCAGCGCTCAAGTCGTGAATTTCGTCACGGAGCGGGAACCTAAACCCGAGCCGCTGTCATTCCACGTGAAACAAGCGATGGAACGTTACTTCGTTCAACTCAACGGTCACCAACCAGGTGGTCTGTACGATTTTGTCTTAACTGAAGTCGAACGTCCGTTGCTGGAAGTAGTGATGAAGTGCACGCGCGGCAACATCTCTAAGGCCGCTCAATATTTGGGCTTGAATCGTGCCACTTTACGCAAGAAGCTGGAGCGATACGGGTTGAATGTGTAGCAGAACCGCAAGGGTCGCGGGCCAGCTGGCACGGTGGTATCGATGGCATCGTGCGGGAGCGCTTGGCAACAAGTTAATTTTCTGTTGGAAGACTAAAGGGAATGGTGAAGATCCGGCGCGCTTTAATTAGCGTCTCTAATAAAGAGGGCCTGCTCCCGTTAGCAGAGGCTTTAATCGCGCACGGTGTTGAGATCTTATCGACTGGTGGCACCGCGACTCTGTTAAGACAAGCCGGCATGGCGGTGCTTGAAGTCGCGGACTACACGGGCTATCAAGAAATGATGGATGGCCGGGTGAAGACGCTGCATCCGAAAATCCACGGCGGATTATTAGGCCGTCGCGGGATCGACGATTCTGTGATGGCGACCCATGGCATTTCACCGATCGATCTCCTGGTGGTGAACCTCTATCCCTTTGAAGCCACCATCGCGCAGCCACACTGTGATCTCGCCACCGCCATCGAGAACATCGATGTCGGTGGCCCAGCAATGTTGCGCGGGGCGGCCAAGAATCATGCGCATGTGGCGGTGGTGGTAGATCCGAACGCCTATTCGGCGTTAATCGCCGAACTCAACGCGAACGCGGGCGCACTTTCAGCCCACACCCGCTTCGAACTCGCTATCAAGGCGTTCGCGCACACCAGCCACTACGATGGTATGGTTGCGACGTACCTCGCCACGCAGGTTGCGGGTGCCCCGCGTTTCCCACAGACCCTCGCGCTTCGCTTCCGCAAACTTCAAGACCTGCGTTACGGCGAAAATCCGCATCAAGCCGCGGCGTTCTATGCGCAAGCCGAAACTGCCCCCGGTACCATCGCGCAGGCCGAACAACTTCACGGTAAAGCACTCTCCTTCAACAATATTGCCGATACCGATGCGGCCCTAATGTGCGTGTGGGCGTTTAATGAACCCACCTGCTGCATCGTGAAACACGCAAATCCCTGTGGCGTCGCTAAGGGTGCGACGATCAGCGAGGCCTACGAACGTGCCTACGCCACCGATCCAACCTCGGCCTTTGGTGGGATCATCGCGTTTAATCGCCCCTTGGATGCGGTAACTGCTCGCAAGATTGTCGAACGTCAGTTTGTGGAAGTGATTGTCGCGCCCACCGCGAGCGCCGAGGCGCTGGCGGTGTGTGAGGTGAAGAAAGATCTCCGTCTGCTGGTGGTAGGCACACCGCAAGCCGAGCTGCCAACGTTCGACTATAAACGGGTGACCGGCGGCCTATTGGTCCAGGATCGAGATTCAATAGCCTGCGCCATTGACAGTGACGATCTTAAGCTCGTCAGTCAGCGCACACCCAGTGCCGCCGAATCGCAGGATCTGCTGTTCGCCTGGCGGGTCGTGAAATGTGTGAAATCGAATGCCATCGTGTATGCCAAAGCCGGCCAAACCATCGGCATTGGGGCCGGCCAAATGAGTCGCGTCTACAGCGCGCGCATCGCCGGCATTAAAGCCGCGGATGAAGGCTTGGAAGTTCGCGGTTGCGTCATGGCGTCGGATGCCTTTTTTCCGTTTCGCGACGGAATCGAGGCGGCGGCCGCAGTTGGTATCACCGCCGTAATTCAGCCGGGCGGATCGGTTCGTGATAAAGAAGTCATTGCCGCCGCCGATGCGGCCGGCATGGCGATGGTGTTTACCGGTATGCGGCACTTCCGACATTAAGATGAAGGTTCTAATTGTCGGTGGTGGCGGGCGTGAGCACGCACTTGCCTGGAAGTGCGCGCAATCACCGCAGGTTTCCGTGGTGTACTGCGCACCAGGCAATGCGGGCACCGCGCTTGAGGCTAAAGTCCGCAACGTCGCGATCAACGCCGAAGACATTCCAAGGTTGCGCGATTTCGCGCGTCAGCAACAAGTGACGCTCACGATTATTGGTCCGGAAGCGCCGTTGGTCGCAGGGGTAGTGGACGCCTTTGAGCAGGCCGGCCTAGCTTGCTTCGGTCCGCGGGCGAATGCCGCGATCCTTGAAGCGTCGAAGGCCTTCACCAAGGAGTTTTTCAAACGTCATCAGATCCCGACCGCACGCTACGAGATTTTTACCGAGTACGGCTCTGCCGCCAGGTATATTCAGGAACAGCCACTACCGATCGTCGTTAAAGCTTCCGGTCTCGCGGCCGGCAAGGGCGTTGTGATCGCGAACTCTCACCTTGAGGCGCTCGCGACCGCGCGCGACATGCTCACTGGTTTCAGCTTTGGCAGCGCTGGACAACAAATAGTGGTCGAGGAATTTTTGCTGGGCGAAGAGGCGAGTTTCATCGTAATGACCGATGGGGAGTTCATCCTACCCTTTGCTTCCGCGCAAGATCACAAAACCGTGAACGACGGCGACCAAGGTCCAAATACCGGCGGCATGGGCGCGTATTCGCCTGCACCGATCGTTGATCACGCGTTGCATGCGCGCGTAATTCGAGAGGTCATCCGCCCGACTTTAGCCGGGATGGCGAAGGAAGGTCGCCCCTATCTGGGTTTTCTGTATGCGGGTTTGATGATCACGCCCGGCGGTGAACTCAAAGTGCTTGAATACAACTGTCGTTTCGGCGATCCCGAAACCCAACCGATGATGATGCGGTTGCGCTCTGACCTCGTCACGACCTGTCTGGCGCTGATTAAGGGAAACGCAGCAAAAGTTCGACTGGAATTCGATCCGCGCGCGGCGGTGGGGGTGGTACTGGTTTCGAGCGGTTATCCCGATGACTATACCAAGGGTTTTCCAATCAGTGGGTTGGAACTTGATCACCCTCACACCAAAGTCTTTCATGCCGGGACGGCCTTGCGCGAGCACGCGGTGGTCACTGCGGGGGGCCGCGTGTTGTGCGTGGTGGGGATCGGCGAGTCGGTCCAGGCCGCGCAAGCGCGAGCATACATGAGAGTCGACCAGATCCACTGGCAGGGCATGCATTGTCGACGCGATATCGGTTATCGCGCCATCGCGCGTGAAGTTAAGTCGCGATCATTTTCATCGACACCGTAAATTCTTAGCCTGCTGAGTTACTTACCACTTTTGACTATTCCTGCCGCCACCAAGGCCAGTACCTCGCTCTCCAGATAACCTACTTCCCGCAACAACTCCAAGGAATGTTCCCCAAGTTGGGGCGGCGGCAAACGTTGTGCCAGCCGATCGCCGTTAAAGCGTAACGGCTGGGCCACCCCTGGCCTGCGAATTCAGCCACGCGTATGCCGGTGGCTTGTGACGGGTCAGATAAGGCTATTTCCGAGAAGTGCGCTGGGCTTCGAGGTTCAGCGATTTTCACAGCGGGAACTTTTGAACTTCCCGCAACGTAAACAGCTGGGTTCCGGCTGGATCCACGAATTTTTCATCGTCCGGCGCGATCGTCTCGAGAAATTTCGGCTCGTTGAATGCGGTAACCATGTCCGCGATGCTGTCGAACCAAAGTTCCGCGATCCCGTCGAAGGCAGCCTGGCCCCACTGGCTGGTGAGTTTACTGGTGTCGCCCGCGCCGGTGTATTCGGTCACGAGATGCGACTGAACATAGCGTCGTACGTGCCGGGTGAACTCGGGCACGCCAGTCACGATCTCGGCATGTTGCACATTCCAGTAGCGATCGTAGTCATCGAAGGACATCCCTGCGCGACGTTTGATCGCGACCGACAATTTGATCGTTGGCGATCCGTGCAACGGGATCTTCTCGAATTCCCTGGTCACGAGAATCGCGGTCGCGTCGCGATCGATAAACTTCTCATCATCGGGACCCACGATCTCGATAAAGCGCGGCTCGTTGAAAGCCGTGGTCATCGCCTCGATAGACTCGAACCAAACCTCGGCGATCCCGTCGAAGTCAGCGCGCTTCCAGGCCATCCCCTCGCCGTTGTAGGTGGGATCAATAAGATGTGCTTGGCTATACCGATGAACATGTCGTGTGAATTCCGGAATGCCCACTACTAGATCGCCGTGAGTGCCGTCCCAATAGCGATCGAATTCCTCGAATGACAGGTCTTTTCTGCGTTTCAGCAAGACTGCTAGTTTGATCATGACTTCGACTCCGGGGTTTGTACGAGTGAAACTCGACGGTAACGCACTTTCATTAGCCATAGAAGCGTCGCCTTTGACCTGAATTGCACCAGGTCCGACTGATCGTTACATTCGATCAGCGCTCGCGAGCACTCCCGCTCCCGCGCCGACAAAACTCACGACCCGCACGAGGGGATGGCGCTATGAAATTCGGATTGTTCTTTGTTCTCGAAGCACCCGACGGCGACTATCGTAAGGCTATGGACCCGGATGATGGGCCAGATCCAATACGGCGAAGAGCTGGGCTACGAAAGCGTGTGGCTGGCTGAACATCACGGCTCGCTCTACGGCACGATGCCGCGCCTCGCAGTCGCGGCCGCGGCGATCGCCGAACGTACCACAACCATGCGTATCGGTACGGCCGTCACGATCCTTCCGTTCGACAATCCGGTGCGTACGGCAGAGGATTTCGCGATGGTGGATGTGATCAGTAATGGCCGCCTCGATTTTGGCGTGGGTCGTGCCTATCAGCCGCTCGAATTTAAAAACATGGGCTTGGCCGATCGCCAGGATCACAGTCGAGAACTCTTCCAGGAGTCACTCGATATCGTGCTGGGGCTGTGGAGTAACGAGAAATTTTCGTACCAAGGTAAGCTTTGGCAGCTCAACGACGTGGAGTGTCATCCGCGTCCGATCCAGAAACCTATCCCAATCCATGTAGCGGCCATTAGCCCGGAGACGTTCAGCATGGTCGCGGCGAAGGATCTGAATATTATCCAGGCGGCCACCTTGATGCCGCTCGCCGAACTCAAAGTCTTCTGTGTGAATGCCAAGCGCGCGCTCATGCAAAAAGGGCATCGTCCCGAAAGCCTCGATTTTCCCCTGCTGTGGATCACGCATGTCGCGAAGAGCTTCGAGGAAGGCAAGCAACGCTCCGCGCAGGCTATGAAATGGTATTTCGACACCCTGCTCGCGTTAGTACCGCAAGGTGCCAAGGCACCTAAGTCCTACGAAGCCTTCGCTGCCGCGGCGAAGGCTTATCATGATGCCGGTGGATTTCCGGTTGAGACGTTGAACGAGACGGGGAATCTTATTTTGGGAACTCCGGAGTTTGCAGCGCAACGCATGGAAGAAGTGCGCAATGACATGGGGCAACAGGAAGTCATTTTATGGATGCAGGTCGGCGGTCTTGACGATCGGCATGTGCGCGATTCGATGCGGCTGTTCGCGGCGGAAGTCATGCCCAGCTATAAGGGCCAGGCGCCAGTCGTGCCGCGCGCCTTGCGCGAAGCCCCGGTTGGGGGCGCGTAATGGCCCTGCGAACTGTGTCCTGCCCGTAATGCGATTAAGCGGGGGCCTGCTTTCGACGGCGTCTTCGTTTAGTCTTGGCCCATACCCCCAACGCGAGATTAAACGATGAGTATCGAAGCAAATAAAGCACTGGTAACCCGGTTCTGGCAGACGTTTTCCGACGGCAAGTACGCCGAAGTGTTGGACATGCTAAACGATGATGCGACGTGGTGGGTAGCGGGCAGCACCTCGCTGTCCGGCACCTATACCAAATCAGAGTTCGCCAAGTTGTTGGGACAAGTGACGCCGATGGCTCCCAAGGGCCTGCGGGTCACCCCTAAACTCCTGACCGCCGAAGGGGATCGCGTTTCGGTTGAAGCGGCTTCTTATGCCGAGTTCAACAACGGTCGCACCTATCAGAACATCTATCATTTCATGATGGTGATCCGCGATGGTAAGTTCTCGGCCATCCGCGAATATCTTGATACCGAGCATGTGACCGCGACGTTCGCGCCCTAAAGCCTGGTGCCTTAGTTCCATTTTCTTAAACTAGAGATCCATGGACTCAGAATCACCCATTGAAATCCGCCTGCCGGACGACCTCGACTTCGCGGACTTGAAGCTAGCCCGCGATCCGAACACCGGGGATCTCTCTTTCGACTGGGCAGCGCTGGAGCGGATCTGTGAAGCAAGCGGGCTCGATCTCTCCGTGCTCGAAAAGGACGAGGACAATGTCTCCGAGCTCATAATCGAATGGTACGCCGTACATCGCGCGCGCGACGGTGCTCCCGACCCAGTCCAAGAAGCGTTGATCGCCGAAGCGGCCGAAGACCCTTGATTAATTGCCCAAACGCCGTTGATTAGCCGCGCGGGCCGCTGACCTAAAATCTTGATGCTAATACGTCACCGCGTCGACTCGATTGGGCAAGGCGGGCCGCAATTTCGCAATAACGGCATTACCGAATTCTGTCCAGAAAAACGCGACTTGCCCGCTTGTATGGTTAGGGTCGCAACGAACAATACCCAACGTCTGAAGCCGTGACAGAGCAGCTGATTTGTTAATCGAGAGTAGAGCACCTCCCATGTTTTGGGGTGATGGTCCGTGAAATCCGGATTCGTTTCCCCACGATGCGATGAACACCATCGCGTCTGCGTCTAGGGCATCCAGGGCTTTTTGGACTAGAAGGCTCTTAGTTTGGTCAATCTGTTTAATAGCGTCTCGCAACAGCGCATGTATTAGTGATCTGGCCGCCCCAAGATTCGACTTGTCGTAGGAATGAACGCGTATTCCTGCCAGATCGAAGTTTATTTCTTCGATGTCGGAGCGTATTAGGATTACCTCCGTGCTTTGCCGAGCGGCATGTGCTAATCCAACCTCGTACATGACATTCGCGTTGCGTTGGCCTCGCCATCTCCCTTCTTGAGCCACCGAAATGTCCGATAGAACTACTCTAGCGTGTCCGATTCCATCGAGGATATCGGTAACAATACTTCCGGAAAGTGACGATACGTCAACACGAACCGCCGACAGAGGTGGCATAAGGTCCTGTTCCGCCGCCGGTCGAATGGCGTCTTCCCAGACCCCTAAGAATTCTTCATGAAAAGGCATTGCGACGAAGACAATGTCCTTAAGAGTCGGTCGCCAGTACGAATCTAAGAAGTCGCGAGGGTACATGCTCGGTGCCGCCTATCCCGTGCCTGAGCCCGGCTGCGTAAAAACACTGCTTCCGCCTTGCGCGTTGTTTCGCAGTGGACGGTTTGTCTAAGGCTACACATGTGGTTGTCGCCGCAAGCGCATGAATAGCCCATCGTTACGCGCTCGCCTTGTTTGGACGCGCTCGCATCACTTCCGCATTCGAGGACCGTGCCGACCATTTATGCTCGGTTTGGAATGTTCCCTCGACAATGATCGGATCTAAGGCATCTCGATAAGGATGCAGATCGGAATCACGGATCGACATCGCGTTCACCTTCATGAGGATCTTATGCGGTGCTTGGATCTCAGGCATCGCGATCTCGATACATCGAATACCCTCGACCCCGAAATAGATTGCCACTTTCATTTGCCCTCTCTCTTCAATTCGCGTTCACGGTACGGACCGCAGGGATAGTTTATTGATTACATCGACTTCTGCTGAGAGCTGCGCGCACTCAAGCTTGTTCAATACTCCCATTCCGCATGGCTCACCGGCAATTGGTTGAGTTGCTCCCGACGTAATCGCCAGTTCGGCATGAATTCGTCCATCAAGGCAATAAAGCGCACATTGTGTGTCGGTTCGATCAGGTGCGCCAATTCATGGACCACAAGGTATTCAAGGCATTCACGCGGCTTCTTCGCGAGTTCCGTGTTCAGCCGGATACAGCGACCGCTTCGGTTGCAGCTCCCCCATTTCGTTTTCATTTGTTGGACGAATATTCGATCGACGGTAACGCCGATTAGCGGCACCCATTTGGCAATGAGCGGTGCCACGGCTGCCCTAAGTTGCCCTCGATACCACTGAGCAACCATTTCGTGCTTCTTCTCCCGGGTAGCTCCTGAGCGCACACGCAGGCATATCTGCGAGTGAGCGAGCGTTACCTTAGGCACCCGATCGGCCTCCGTTACCTTGAGTAGGTAGCGCTTTCCCCACAGGTAATGGCTTTCGCGGTCGAGGAATTCGCGGGCTGTTTCGCGTGGTTGGTTAACAAGCTTCTTTTGTTGCTGTTTAATCCAAGCCAACTTCGAAATCGCAAAGACACGGAGGGTGTCGAGGCTCATGGACGATGGTGCCGCGATACGTACCTTGCCTAACGGAGGATGCACACTGAGGTGCACGTTCTTGATCTCTTTTCAAACAACCTCAACGGAAATCGCGCCTAACTTC
Source organism: Gammaproteobacteria bacterium (assembly GCA_009692265.1). Lineage (GTDB taxonomy): Bacteria > Pseudomonadota > Gammaproteobacteria > CAIKBL01. The sequence goes on along the minus strand of SHZM01000034.1, from coordinate 3,036 downwards.
ACTCGCGAGATCATCAATACTCTCGCTGCGAGGAGATGATCCACGAGCTCAGGATCTTTGACGATTTCGTAAATGACGTTCTTGATTTCGCGCTCCTTGGGGAGCGAACCGCGCCAGCTATCCGGCCGTCGATCCTTGACCGCCGCATCGATACGCTGAGCTAAATCAAGTGCCGACCCTACCTCGACACTGAGGTAGGTCGGAGGAGGTCGCTCCCCCCTGCGCGCGATCGAGGCTTCCCGCTCGCGGACAAGCTGATTGTAAATCGCGCGCAACCCTGGATTCTTTTTCAAAGACTCGGGTGTGTCGTCTGCCACGCCGGCTTGTACTTGTTTGGCAACTTCGTTCATGCGCCGTAAGAACTCCGCATATTCAATTCGCTTGGCGCGCAGATCGTCGAGGATTTCTTTGAGCAGGGCCGACATTTTTTCATAGAACGCCGGATCATTCAGATGCGCCTGCAGGATCTTGCGGCGCACATTGTTCGCGATGGTTCCCGCGACCAATGCCGGGTTGCCTTTGATTTCGTCCGGTAAGCTCTTGATCGCCTCTTCCATTCCGGCGTTCGCGATCAATTCGAGGAGCCCAATGCCATCGAAATCGGATATTGTCCGCGGCTCTTTCGCCTCGATGTAGGTATCGACCAGATGCCGCATATCGGCTTCGTAGGCTTTGAGATCGATGGTCTCGCCACTGGCGTTTCGAATGATTTCACGCAGCTTCAGATAACGATTAATGTCCTGCCTGATCTGCTCAACCTGGCCTACGGCATAACCCGCTCTCGGCAATTCGTCAGCGATGTTTGCGTAAGCGCGCACCAATGCCGCGGACGCTTGATATAGCGCCACGCGGCGCGGCCCGTGCGTCCTGAGGTCATCCGGGAGCTCGGTATTCCCACAAAAATAACAAATATATTCCAGCTCGCTTTTCGGTGGTTGTACGGGCTCACAGAGCAACGCGATTGTCTCGAACGCCTGCTCTAATCGCTCCGCGCTCTTCTTCAAACGATCCTGCATGAGGACGTCCGCGGAGACACCGTCGACGGCTTCATCGAGTTCGGCGGTATACACCTGCAATGCCCCCGTGCCTTTCTCATTCACGAGCTTCTTGAACAGATCCTTGTAATCCACGATGTAGCCGAACAGCTTATCTTCGCCATCGCGCCGGTTCGTGCGGCAAATCGCCTGAAACAGGCCGTGGTCCTGCATGGATTTGTCGATATACAGATAGGTACAAGGGGGCGCATCGAAGCCGGTCAATAACTTGTCGACGACGATCAGCAGTTTCATGTTCGCGGGCTGGGTCTTGAACCGGGCCTTGGCATCATCTTCGTAGGTTTCGGTTTTACTCTTCCCGGGCTTCGGCTGGACCTCCTCCAGCAACGCGGTATAAATATCGTACAAGAATTCCTTATCGGTCTCGGTGTTCGCTCCGGTATCTTCCAAGGTCACATCCCTCGCGAGCGGATTGTAGGACGTGACTACTGCGCACTTGCCCTTAAAACCCGTTGCGGGTTTCTGGAACAGCTCGAAATATTTACACGCCTCATAGATGCTCGACGCGACGAGGATCGCGTTACCGCGCGCGTTACTGAGACGCGGCTTAACCCCGAAATCAAACACGATATCCGCCACCACCCGGTCCATGCGCGAGCGCGAACTTAAGACCTTCTGCAGCGTGCCCCATTGTTCGCGCAACGCGCTCTTCTGCCAATGGTTCAATCCTTGGGTCTTGGCTTCAAACCACGCGTCTATTTTGTCCTGTGCACCTAACTGCTGTTCGATGTCCCGCGCCTCGTAGACGAGATCCAGGACTACTTTATCCGCGACCGCTTCGCCGAACTTGTACGTGTGAATGTAGCCACCGAAGACTTCAAGGCTAGTCGCTTTATCGGCTTTCAACGGTGGCGTACCGGTGAACCCAATGAATACCGCGCCCGGCATCAGCGCTTTCATCGTTTGGTGTAGCTTGCCGGTTTGGGTGCGGTGGCACTCATCCACAAAGACGAACAATTCGCCGACTGTGGGGCTTGGGCTGGACTTTAGCTCGTTGATGAAGGCGTCGAAGTCACTCACGCCCCTGCGGACGAATTTATGCGCCAGCGAGCACAGCAGCCGTGGCTCGGCCTTGCCGAGCTGCGCCATGAGATCGTGCCCACTATGGGTGCGATAAATAGCAATACCCGCATCGGCGAATACATCACTAATCTGTTTATCGAGTTCGTCACGATCCGTGACGATGAGCACCCGCGCGTTGGGCTTATTCTCCAACACCCATTTCGCAAGCAGCACCATCACTATACTTTTGCCGCTGCCCTGGGTGTGCCAAATGATGCCGCCCCTGTACGCGTGAACGTGTTCTTGCGCCGCCTTAATGCCGAAATACTGGTGCACGCGCGGCAGCTTCTTTTTCCCACCATCAAACAGCACAAAGTCATGCATCAATTCGAGGAGACGCTCCTTACCGCACATCTTGAGCAGGTACTTATCGAGTTTGAGGCGCGAGTTATCGCCCTCATCTTCCTTCCATTTCAGAAAATCCTTCTCTTCGGTATTGATCGCGCCGTAGCGCAGCCCTTCGGAATCATTGCCAGCGAACACAAGCTGCACGGTGGCGAAAAACCACGCGTTAAAGGCTTCCTGTTGATTGGGCAACAGTTGGCGAATGCCCTCGCCAACGGAGGTATGACTGTTCTTTAGCTCGATGACGCCGATGGCGATGCCATTCACGTACAGCACTAAATCCGGACGGCGCTCAAGATTCCCGCGCAAGGTCACTTCCTCGGCAATCGCGAACTCATTGGCGTGCGGCTGCTTCCAATTGACCAGCTTGATCGTCGCGGTAAGTTCGCCGGCGGCCGTCTTCAGCTGCACGCCGTAACGCAGCAGGCAGTACATTCCAATCGAGGTATGAGTCTGAAGGGTTGAAGTTGAGTCTGGGCTTAGGCGGCTGCTTTCGGTCGATTAGGAATAGATTTAAAAAGAATTTCCCGGGCCTTGTTAAGGTGCTCGGCAGCCGCATTGTCACTCATTGCAA
>SHZM01000103.1 GCA_009692265.1 Gammaproteobacteria bacterium | reverse complement strand
ATGCGCAGGAGCGGCCAGCTGAAGGCTACGAGTCGCTCGGCGTGACAGTCAACGCAGCGAACCCTCAGGAATCCGTACTCCAAGCGGCCGCACTTCAGATAGTCTTCGAACTCGCGCTGCACATGCACCGGCAACGTCCGCTCACCCGCTGCCAGATGTTCCACAAAGCGCGGTAGCGTATTTGTCGCCGCCATACCGCGATACGCGACGTGTCCCGTGAAGCGCACGCCCAATTCTCCATGCAAAATGCCCCTAATCCTGGAATGCACACCGTCAGCCGCGATCACGACATCAGCGCGTGCGGAGGCGCCGTTGGCAAAAAATAAATCCACCCCAGCAGCGTCCTCGACCAACCGCTCAGCGCGCATTCAATGTGATCGTGACCGTCGACAGCGGCGTCAGTGCAGCGGCCAGCGCCCCGTGTAGATCCGCGCGATGAAAGCTGTGAAACGGCGCGCCAAAACGGCTTTCAAACGCGGCATCCAGCGGACCTTCAAAATTCGGGACACCCGTCGCGTAATGGCGGGTGGAGATCGCCTGCGGAGGCGCCGCGACGGCCGCCAGCGCGGCGCGCAGACCAAGGGCATACAGCACCTTGTTGCCGTTCGGACTTAAATGAATTCCGGCACCGATTTCGCCAAGCGCGCTCGCTTGTTCATTCACCTGAACCTTGAAGCCTCGGCGCGCCAGGGCCAACGCCGCACTGAGGCCGCCGATGCCGGCACCCACGACAGCGATGTTTCGAATAGTCATCGTGGCTCCCGCTTGCGCTGACGGCGATTAGACCACGACGACCGACTCGACGCCGAACGGTTCGGTCAGTCGCAGCATTCAGAGTCGATGCTGTCCGGCACTGGGATCGAGTTTGTCCAGCCGCGGCCACTCGGAATCTTCCGATGACGCCCCTCTCCTACCTCTGTCATACTCGCGCCCGGCGCATCCGCGCTGAGGTCCATCGATGCCAACCCGGCGCGCGTTCTTACAAAGTACATTAGCGGTGATTGCGCTCCCGGCAGTAGGGTTATCGATCGTTCACTCTGCCATCGCTGCTCGACCGCTCCGCTTCGTCATCGACGGCGGTTGCGCGGTGGCGCGCCGCCTCGCCGACTGCGCGGGCGCGACGCTCGCCGGCGACGATGTCGCGGTATTGATTGAACTATTGAATCGCGACGAGGCCGACGCATGGATCGGACTCACCCGTGACGCACAGCGTTTTATTTTCGAAACCCTCGCGCGCCCTCGCGGCTTTGAACTCCGGTACGCGGGGACGCATGACTACCGCACGGGCACCTTGCAGCATCGGGTGGTCGGCGATTTAGCACTAATCGCGCCGCACACCCAAGCACTCGCGGCCGCTGGTGCCAACTGGCCGACTGCGTTGCTCGACTACGCCGCCTTGCTCAGCAGGAGTCGCACGCCGGGCGACAGCGCGCGCATCACCACCGCTACCCTGCGTCCGCCGGGTAGCGCCGACTATTTAACGTCGTGGTGCTGGCGTCGCAGCTAATCGCGACAACGCGCATGTTGCCCCCTAACCTTACTCAGGCGGACTTCGATCGCGCGATGGATGAACTCCGGGCGGTGCTCGGACGCGAGTGGGTCATTGCCGAGGATGGGCCACGGCGTGCGAGCTATCGGGATCCGTTCGCGCCGCGTGACGTTGATAAAAGCGAGCCCACCGCCGCCGTAGCGCCCGCCAATGTGTCGGAAATTCAGCAGGTGTTGACGATCGCGCGACAGTATCGTCTGCCGCTCTGGCCGATTTCGACCGGACGTAATTTTGGATACGGTGGCCCGGCGCCGCGACACGCCGGCACTGTGGTGCTCGATCTGAAGCGCATGAATCGAATTATCGAGGTCAACGAGAAGCACGCCTATGCTGTCGTCGAACCTGGTGTGAGTTATTTCGATCTGTATAGATATTTGCAAGCACGGAAAATCAAACTGTGGATGGACCCTGCTGCGCCGGGTTGGGGTGGCGTGATGGGCAACCTCGTTGATCGCGGCGCCGGTTATACGCCCTACGGTGAACATTTCATGGCGCAGTGTGGGATGCAGGTCGTACTTGCCGATGGCACTATCGTCGAGACCGCGATGGGCGCAACGCCCAACGCCAAAGCCCGTCATCTCTATAAGTATGGCCACGGCGCGTGGGTCGATGGCATTTTTACCCAGTCGAACTTTGGCATCGTGACGCAAATCGGCATTTGGTTGATGCCTGAGCCGCCAGGGTACCGCCCGTACTTGGTGACCTTTCCCCACGAAGATGACATCCATCAGATCACCGAGGTCCTGCGGCCATTGAAGCTCGGCATGCTGGTGCCGAACGCCGCAACCACCGTCGGTTTGATTTGGGAAGCGGCGGTGAAGGTTTCGCGCGCGCAGTACTACGATGGAAAGGGGCCACTACCCGACAGTGCGCGTAAGCGGCTCGCCTCCGATCTCAACATCGGCAACTGGAATTTCTATGCGGCGCTGTATGGTCCCGAAGCCATCATGAATAACAACTGGAAAGTCATCGAAGAAAGCTTCCGCCAGGTAAACGGCGCTAAGTTCTACTTCGAAGCTGATCGCGGCGGTGATCCGGCGTTCGCCTATCGCGCGCAGCTAATGCGTGGGATTCCAAACATGACGGAATATAGCCTGCTCAATTGGGTCGGCGCGGGGTCGCATGTTGATTTTTCACCTATCTCACCGGTCACGGGTGATGGTGCGCTGAAACAATTCCACATCATGCGCGATCTCTGTCATCGGCATGGCTTCGATTACATCGGTGAGTTCTTGGTCGGCTGGCGCGACATGCACCATATTCTAATGCTGGTGTTTGAGCGCAACGACGAGGAGCGTAAACGCGCGGTGCGCGAATTGTTCGAGGCGCTGGTCAACGAGGCGGCGCAAGCCGGGTACGGCGAGTACCGGACCCACCTCGACTACATGGACGCGATCGCGGAAACCTATCACTGGAATGAGCGGGCGCTGTATCGAAGTTTCGAAATGATGAAAGACGCACTGGATCCGCAGGGTATCCTGGCGCCCGGCAAGTCAGGGATTTGGGCCGGTCGCAGTCACCACAAGAGGTCCTGATCGATGCGCCTCGAGCGGATAACCATAATGCTCATGTTACTTGCAACACATACCTCCTCCGCGACAGATCTCGAGCAAGGGCGCGCGTTGTACATCCATTACTGCGGCGCGTGCCATGATGCCGGCGCTGGACATCCAGGCACGATGCGACTCGGCGTCAGTCGCGATCAAGCGCATGCGGTGTTGACCGCGCGCAGCGACCTAACTACCGATTACGTGATGCAAATTTCGCGCGCCGGCAACCAAATGATGCCACCGTTCCGCGCGACGGAGATAAACGACGCCGAGCTCGCCGAGCTCGCCGCCTACGTAACGCAACACTACAAGCACACTCAATGACGGCGGCGACCACCGATCAACTGCTGGCTAGACTCGTCGCCGTAGCGGGTACGGAGCATGTAAAAATTCTGGAAAACGACGCACGGTACGGCGCGTTACTAAGCCCCGCGCTGACGCCGAGCGAGCGCCCGCGCGCGGTGGTAAAGCCGGCCAACACCGAAGAGCTGCAAGCGGTGCTTAAGACCGTTCGCGAACTCGACCATGCGCTCTGGGTCACTCCTAACGCGACGGGCAACGGCGCGCGCACGGGCCGGCGCGATCGCCCCGCGGTGCTGGCTGATTTGAGCCGGATGAATCGCGTCCTGGAATTGGATAGCGCTTCGGCCTACGCACTGGTTGAACCAGGAGTGAGCTTCACTCAGCTCGCGCAACACATCGCAGACGCAAAGCTACCTTTCTGGATCGATTGCGACAAAAACGGCGCGCACTCCGTCGCCGGAAGCATCGGACAACGCGCGTTTGGGTATACGCCCTATAGCGATCATTTGCTCATGCAATGTGGTTTCGAGGTGTTGCTAGCGGATGGCACGCTCATGCGGACCGGCATGGGCGCGTTACCGGATAACAATACGTGGCAGCTCTTCAAGTATAACTACGGTCCCTATCTCGATGGCCTGTTTTCGCGCGCCGATTTCGGCATCGTGATTAAAACCGGGTTGTGGATCATGCCCGCCCCTCCGGCCTGGCACCCGTTCCTCGTTAGCTTGCCAAATGATATGGCGCTCGGCGCCGCGATCGACTTATTGCGTCCTTTTAAAATCGACATGAGTCTGCCCGGCAGTGTGACAATTAGTTCACAAGCGAGCGACTTGGCGCTGGTCGGGCACCATCACGCCTCAGAAGTGTCGGCGTTACAAGCAGTATCGGGTACCTGGAACCTGTGTGGCGCGGTGGTGGGTCTCCCGGCGAATGTGGAATTTGTCTGGTCGTTACTCGGGCCCGCGCTGAGCGCGCTGCCGGGCGCGACGGTATTCACCGCACGCGACGGTCGCACGGATGCGCTGTGGCAGACCCGCACGCAGCTAACACGCGGGGTGCCTGCCTATCACGCTGACGCCACCGCAAACGATAGTCTTTGGTTCGTGGCGTCCGCGCCAATCGAAGGTGGCGAGGCCGCGGCTATGCACGAGATCGTGACGCAGTCTCTGCACGCCATCGATCATCAATGCGAATTCGCCCTCGGCTGGCGTACGTTGTTCATGCGGATCGAAGTGGCCTACGATGCCGCAACTTACCCCTCGCGCCGCGAATCCGCACTCACGGCAATCGCTGCCCTCACGAAAGCGGGTTACGCGATTACGCACGACAGCGCCGATCTCACGTCTGCGGTCGCGACCACGCATACCGGCCCAGGCCTCCAGCATCTCTATGCGGGGCTGCGCGAAGCGTTTGATCCCGTGGGGACCTTCGGTTAGGCGCGACAAGCGTAGTAACGGGGAGCGAAAGTAGATCGCGCAGCCACCATCCGCGAGGAAACAAATATGTCGACTACTGCCTCCGCCCCGGGTTACACCGAGTTAATGCAACGCGCGACAGCGCTTGAAGGTTTACTCACGCGCGAAGTGGACGAGTCCGAACGCTTGCGACACTTGAGCGACACGGCGTACGACGCACTGTGCGGCGCGGGACTGACCCACATGCTGACACCTCGCGCCCTCGGGGGATCGGAATTGTCGTACTCGGATTCCTTGGCGATTGCCGAGCGAGTCGCGCGGATCGATGGTTCAACCGGGTGGTGCGTGATGATCGCTGGCGCCCAACATGGCGGCTGCGGTTCGCTAATCGCGGAGGACGGCTGCCATGAAGTCTTTGCCCAAGGCCTCGCCACCAACATCGCCGGTCAAGGAATTCCGCGCGGTGTCGCGCGCGCTGTCGAGGGCGGATTGATGATTCGCGGTGATTGGAGCTACGGCAGCGGGATCTATCACGCCAACTGGATCCACAGCGGCTGTGTGTTAATGGCGGGCGGGGCGCCCGTCCTCGATGCCCATGGCGGACCGACGGTGTTCATCACCTACGTTCCGCGCAGCGCTATCGAGATCAAAGGGAACTGGGAGGTAATGGGTTTGCGTGGCACCGGGAGCTTCGACTACAGCTTGGTGGATGAAGTCTTCGTTCCCACTTCGCGCGCCTATGTCTATAGTAAAAACACGGTTGAGCGCGGTGGATTTCAGTATTCGCTCGGGATCGTGGGACTCACCGCGTGGGGACATACTTCGTTCGCATTGGGCGTTGGGCGACACGCGCTGGATGAACTGGCTGGGCTGGCCCGCGGCAAAGGCGGACCCTTCGGAATTCTCGCCGACGCCCCGAGCTTCCAAGAAAAATTCGCGCGGTCGGAGGCGCAATACCGCGCCGCGCGCGCCTTGGTGTACCAGGCGTGGAATTCCCTCGACGAATCCCTCGCGCGCGAAATCCCGGCAACGCTCGAACAAATCGCGTTAATCAAACTCGCATTTCGCTATGCGCACGATGTGATGTCGGAGGTATGCACTTTCGCCTACCACTATGGCGGCGGGGTTGCGCTGCGCGCGAGTCCGCTCCAACGCTGCTATCGCGATCTCCATGCCGGAATACAGCATGTGTTGTTGTCCGATCAAATTATGCAGGACTGCGGCAAGGTACTGCTGGGGCATGTTACCCCAGGTGCGCAGTTCAATTTATTAGGGTTAACGTAATGCAGGCTGCTTTGCGAGTATCCTCGCTCGGGTAAATCCGTGCGACGCGCGCCTGGCAGGTACCACCGATGAGATCGATCATATGCCCGTAATCACCACCCCCGACGGCATCGAACTCTATTACGAAGACACCGGCAGCGGAACACCTACCGTGTTCGCCCATGAATACGCTGGCGACTGTCGGAGTTAGGAACCACAAGTTCGACATTTTGCGCGCTGTTATCGCTGCATTACGTTCAATGCGCGCGGTTATCCGCCATCAGCGGTGCCGCCGACCATCGAGTCTTATTCGCAGGAACATGCGCGCGACGATATTCTCGCCGTCCTCGATGGGCTTGGTCTAACCCGTGCCCACGTTGTAGGTCTGTCGATGGGCGCGTTCGCAACGTTACATTTTGGTATGCGCTATGGTGCGCGCGCGTTGTCGCTGGTCGTCGCCGGATGCGGCTATGGTGCGGAGCCCGCGGGTTATGCGGATTTTCAAGCGCACGCGCGCGAAAACGCGGCGCGGATAGGAAATACAACCGCCCTTTTCGGCGCGATCGAGCACTACCGAGGTTGAAGTCGAGCGCCGTGGAGAGGCACGTCCGCACCTTGCGGGGCCGACTACCCCGGAATTTCACTGAGCCGCGACACCGGGGCCTCGCTGAGAGCGTTTCCTGCCGCGAAATGTCGACCTTTTAGGCCGCTGGGCGCGAGTGAGGCTAAGCCGGGTGTCGGGCCAGCCTTGCGTCCGTGGGTAGGGAAGGGTGCAGTACCGTCAGCCCGGTTCCTTCAGTCCCGGTAATGCCATCTGCGGCGGCGCGCGGGCGAAGGGTCTGAACACCGGTGTCGCGGGCTCGGCCCGCCGCTGATCGAGGATCTTTTTGATCACCGCCGGATCTTCGATGCTCGCGATCACCTTGACCGCGCCACCACAGTCCTCGCAGGTCAAGATGTCGAATTTGACCAAATCGCCTGGAGCGATTTGGAACAGCCGCAGGCTGGCCCG
>SHZM01000102.1 GCA_009692265.1 Gammaproteobacteria bacterium | reverse complement strand
TCAAGACGGGACTACGCAGGTCGACGACGAGGTGATATCGGCGCCGCCGCAAGGTTTTAATCAGCGCGAGCAACCCGGTCCAACCCGCGCGCTTATGACGCAAGAAGATCTCGCCGACGTAGGGTGCCGAAGCCAAGGCATCGATCGAACGCGCATCGCGTACGATATCGATTCGACGATCAGGAAAGTGCGCTGTCAATGCCTCGAAAACCGGCGTCGTCAACACGACGTCACCGATATTGCTCAAGGTTATGACGAGCAGGCGTGGTTGCTCTTGCATGGCTCGGCGGGAGTCAATAGGCGTCGCGCGAATAGGTGGCGAGCAAAGACTATCGGGTGATGCAACCAAGGGGGACCTTGACGCTGTCATTGTCATTTTCCGATGCAGAAGCGCGCGAAGATTTCGCCCAATAACTCTTCGCTGGTCGCGCTGCCGGTGATGGTGGCGAGGGCAAGCCCCGCCCGGCGCAGTGCTTCGGCGGCGAGTTCTGGGGCTGCGATTGCGAGGGCCAGGTCGATTGGTTCGAGTTCCAGGTGGGCAAGGCTGAGTGCAGCAAGGTGACGTGCGCGGGCAATGAATTCATTTTCGTCGGCGGCATCGAGACCAAGCATGCCCGCCAGCGTAGAGCTTAATAGTTCAGTGCCGGTGCCGTCGCGCGCGGAAATGAAGACATGCGGCGCAGCCGGCACGCCGACGACCATGGGGAGATGAGAATAGCTGTCGATCTTGTTGTGCACCGTGATTATCGGCGTGGCCGGCGGCGTGTGTTCGCCGAGTGCGGCGAGCAACTCGTGCGGAGGCAGGAGCGTCGGCACATCGGTCATGAGCAAGATCACATCGGCCGTGGACATGGCCTGTTTCGCGCGGCGGATGCCCTCTTGCTCGATCGCTTCCGAACTCGTGCGCAGGCCGGCGGTATCGAAGAGGCGTATGGGCAGGTCATGCAGCAGAGTATCGACCTCAATCAAGTCGCGAGTGGTGCCAGGGACGGGACTGACAATGGCCTTTTCCGCGCGGGCGAGGCGATTCAATAGCGTCGATTTGCCGACGTTCGGGGCGCCGATGATGGCAGCGCTCGCGCCCGCGTGGAGGCGTGCACCTTGGCGTGCGTTGCGGGTCAGTTCCGCGATGGCGTTGCGCAGTGTGTTGATACGGGCATGCTGGGTGGCGCCGAGAATATCGCCAGGAATGTCATCTGGGAAATCGATTGCGCCTTCAAAAGCCACGCGTGTAGTGGTGAGGTCCGCGATTAGGCAGTCGATGTGTTTGGAGAACTCGCCGCGCAACGTGCGCAGAGCCGAGCGCGCTGCGCGCGCGGAGCGACTCGCGATGAGGTCCGCGATGGCTTCGGCTTGCGCGAGATCGATCTTACCGTTGCGAAAGGCGCGCTCGGAGAATTCGCCGGGCCGCGCGGGCCGCGCACCAAAGTGACAGAGCGCCTGTAACAGTTGCTGTAGGACGATGTCATTGCCGTGGCAATGAAACTCGCCGGCTGCTTCGCCGGTGAACGATGCCGGGGATGGGAAATAGAGCACGAGGCCAGCGTCGAGGTGCCGGCCATCGTGGTCACGAAACGTGTGGTAGGAGGCGACGCGCGGGGGAGGTACTGCGCCGATGACACTATAGAGCAGGTGTGGGACCGCCGGTCCTGAGACTCGTACGATGCCGAGTGCGGCGTTACCGGCGGCCGTTGCTATCGCGGCGATGGTATCGGTCGCCGTCACGGAGGCTCAGCTGCTGGCGGCGTCGATGGTCCGCGTGATCTGCCACTGCTGTGCGATCGACAACATATTGTTGATAAACCAATACAGCACGAGACCAGACGGGAAGAAAGCGAAGAATGCCGTGAAGACGATTGGCATGACTTGCATGACTTTCGCTTGCATCGGATCGATCGGCGCCGGGTTCAGTTTTTGTTGTGCCCACATGCTAATGCCCATCAACAACGGCAGGACAAAGTAAGGATCGCGTTCCGACAGATCATGAACCCAGAGTATGAACGGGGCTTGCCGCATCTCCACGCTTTCGAGTAAGACCCAATAGAGCGCGATGAACACCGGGATTTGGATGAGGATTGGGAAGCACCCGCCGAGTGGGTTAATTTTTTCGTCCTTGTAAAGCTTCATCATCGCTTGATTAAGCGCGGCCCGATCGTCTTTGTAGCGGTCACGCATGGTGAGCATACGCGGTTGCACCTTGCGCATTTTCGCCATGGAACGGTAGCCGGCGGCGGACAATGGGAAGAACAGGAGCTTCAAGAGAAAGGTTACGACGAGGATGGCCCAGCCCCAATTGCCGGTAAGTTCCTTAAAGTACCCGAGTGCGAGAAATAACGGTTTCGCAATGAACCACAACGCGCCGAAATCGACGGATAGCTCGAGGCCGGGAGCGACGGTGGAGATGATGTCGTGGCGCTTGGGACCGATGTAGAGTCGGGTCGCGAGCTTGCGGGTCTCCGCCGGGGCGATTTCGAGAGGTGGTGATTGGAAGCCGACGACGTAATGCTGATCGTCCAGGACTTTGGCGTAGAACTGCGTCGGGGCGCCGCTGGGTGGAATGAGAGCGGCGACGAAGTAATGTTGAATGATGCCGATCCAGGCGTCGGTGGCCGTTTCAGCGATCGGGGTGTCCTCGATTTGGTCGAAATTAAATTTTTCGAAGCGTTTGGCGGGTGTCGATAGGGCAGGTCCGGTGAAGGTATAGACCATGCCGCGAAGAGAAGACTCGTCATTGCGCTTCAGTTGGGCGTATAGCCGCGCCTGCACGGGGGCGGTGGCGGTGGCGGGATTGTTGATCACGTATTCAATCGTGACGACGTAGCTGCCGCGTTCCAGAATGATATGTTTCTCGACGGTGGTACCGTTGGCGCCAATCCAGTGCAACGGGATGTCAAGTTTGTCGGCGTCATCGGCGAGTACATAAGCGTCAGCATCGGCCGTAAACGTGGAATGGTGCGTTGGCAGGTCAATTGCGCCAGTTAGGCCGCTTTCTTGCAGAAAAAGGCGCGTGGAGTCTGTGCCTAGAAGTTCGACCGCGGGAGCGCCTTGGTGAGTATTAACGGGGTATGCAAGTAGAGTAGCGCTGGTGATGGTGCCGCCGGTGGAGGAAATGTTTAACGTCAGAAGGTCTGACTTGGCGGTGATTACAGTCGCGGTGGTAGTGGGTGCGGACTCGCTTGTGGGCACAGCGAGATGCTCGGGTGGAACACTCGCGGTCGGTGATGCCAGCGGTGGCGGAGCATACTCTGTGATAGGAGCCAGGTTCGGCACTAACGGCGGCGGGTAGTCTTTGTGCCATGCCTCCCACAACTGAAAAGAAGTAAAGACGAGCGCCACGATAAGGATCAGGCGGATTTGTTCCATGGGACGTGTCGGGTTCTGCGGTTGGAAACGATTGGTCAGAGAGCGTTCAGAGCTTGTGCCAAAAGCTCGCGCAATTGCGGGATCGATACGCTGGTAACGCTCGGCTTCAACAAGATCACGATGTCGAATGGTGGTAGCACATGAACCAACTTGCGAAAAGTTTCACGCAATGCTCGCTTTAAGCGATTGCGCGTAACCGCTTTCCGGGCCACACGCTTGCTTACCGCAAGTCCCAACCGCGGCCAGGGACCCTGGTTAGTGCGGTAGTAGATAAAGAAACTGGGGTATGAGCGGCGAGTGCCGCGAGTCAGCGTTGTGTTGAAATCACCGGTTTGACGCAGGCGCTGCGCCGCGCGCAATGCATTTGGGCGTGGGGGAGTGCCTGGGCATACCGCAGCAGCAATGGTTAGGGGGTCAATCGCAGCCGTCCGCGCGCGCGTCGTGCCTTCAGAACACGTCGGCCACCTTTGGTTTTCATGCGGGCGCGAAAGCCGTGGTTTCGAACACGCTTGAGGCGGCTCGGTTGGAAAGTTCGTTTCATATTTATCCCATGATTGTCCGGATGCTGTGCCGAAACTCAGCGGGCCGGTGGCGGCGGAAAGGCGCGTGATAGTAGGGTAGCGGCGTCAAATATGTCAATCGTTTGCGCGTTTGTTGTGTGCCAGAAAAGGCCTGTGGATAAGCGCTTATAAGGCGTATACACTCGCTCTTGACCCACTCCTCTCTCGGTCTAAAAAAAGAAAAGTGCAGCCCGTGCAGCAATCGATTTGGCAGCAGTGCCTGAGGCAACTCGAAAAGGAGCTGACGCCGCAGCAATACAATACGTGGATCAGGCCTTTGCAAGCGGTCGAAGAGGGCCCGAGCTTGGAAGTCCTGGCACCAAACCGGTTCGTACTGGATTGGATTCGCGATAAGTATGGCCAACGTATTCAGGCAATCCTTGCGGAAGTCGCTGGCACCGAGCGCATTTGCCTTTCGATGGGCATCGGTAGCCTACTAGCAGCTGCACCTGCGAAGGCCGTGGCCGCTGCACGACCAAGCATCGAATTGGTGGTAACAAGGAAGGGGGCGCCAGGCGGAAAACGCAGCAATGGTCTCAAGCAGGATTTCACTTTCGAAAGTTTCGTTGAGGGCAAGTCGAATCAGTTAGCACGGGCGGCATCCTTGCAAGTCGCTGGAAATGCGGGAAAAGCTTACAACCCCTTATTTATTTGCGGTGGGGTCGGGCTCGGGAAAACCCATCTCATGCACGCCGTCGGCAACCTGATCATCGCGCAGAGGCCAAGCGCTCAAGTAGTGTATTTGCACTCAGAGCGATTCGTTGCTGATATGGTAAACGCGTTGCAGCACAACGTTATCAATGAATTCAAGAGATTCTATCGGTCCGTTGATGCCTTACTGATTGACGACATCCAGTTTTTCGCAGGTAAGGAGCGGTCGCAGGAGGAGTTCTTCCACACCTTTAATGCTTTACTGGAGGGACAACAGCAGATTATTTTAACCTGCGATCGCTACCCGAAAGAAGTCTCCGGAGTTGAGGAGCGTCTGAAGTCTCGCTTTAGTTGGGGGCTTACTGTTGCGATCGAACCGGCTGAACTCGAAACTCGTGTTGCTATCCTGATGCGGAAAGCGCAGCAAAGTAACGTTGATTTACCGCACGAAGTCGCTTTTTTTATTGGCAAGCGGTTCCGATCCAATATCCGAGAACTCGAGGGGGCATTGCATAGAGTGGTAGCAAACGCTCACTTTACCGGAAACCAAATAACCTTAGAGTTTACTAAGGAAGCACTGCGTGACCTCCTTGCGCTGCAAGACCGTTTAATACGCATGGACAATATCCAAAAGATCGTGGCGGAGTATTACAAGATACGTGTCGCTGATCTTTTATCGAAACGTAGAACTCGTTCGATTGCGCGGCCACGGCAAGTCGCGATGGCACTGTCAAAGGAATTGACGAATCACAGCCTACCAGAGATCGGTGCCGCTTTTGGCGGCCGTGACCACACGACGGTGATTCACGCCTGCAGGAGAGTGACGGAGTTGAAAGCGAGTGACGCCAGAATCCAGGAAGATTACGCAAACTTGGAAAGGATACTCACAACTTGATTATAAGCTGTGCACGAGTCTGTGGATAAAATTCCGTATGGCCTTCAGCCTTAATTATGCACCGCTTGCACACAGTTTAAGGTCTTAACGAAGACACAAACTCGACTGAATAACTATATAAGTTTCAAACGTTTAAAAATAACTACCGAAATTCTATCGGCTAATAATAGATACAGCCATGAAGATAAAGATCTCAAGAGAAATACTATTGCCTGTGCTTCAAGCGGCGAATAATGTCGTTGAGCGGCGCCAAGCACTCCCAATTTTAAGCAACCTGTTGTTTGTCGCTAGCAGTAATAGCATTCAAGTTACGGCGACAGACATGGAGGTCGAACTTGTCTGCAACGTCGAGAATGTCGTCGCAGACAAAGGTAGCATCGCGCTCCCGGCACGGAAGCTTTTTGATATATGCCGCGCACTTCCAGCAGACGCAGAGATGATTATTGAAGGAAGCGGTAGCAAAACTAAGATTGCATCGGGCCGCAGTCGCTTCTCGTTATCAGCGATGAGTGCTGATGGATTTCCAAGCATCGGTTTATTCGACGCGAGCATTAATCTGGAGCTATCGGTTCAAGTCTTGTCTGACTTACTGGAAAGCACGAGCTTTGCGATGGCCCATCAGGACGTCCGCTATTATCTAAATGGCCTTTTACTTGAACTAGATAGTGGTCGGATCCGGGCGGTGTCAACCGACGGGCACCGGTTAGCACTTACTGACAAAACGGTGAATATCGCGATCGATACGCCCCGCCAGTGTATTTTGCCACGCAAAGGGGTCCTCGAAATTGTTCGGCTTCTACATTCATCAACGGGTGTTGCCCAGATTGCGGTTGGCGAGAACCATTTTCGAGTCACGGTCGGAGGTCAATCATTAACAACCAAGCTTGTTGATGGTCGGTTTCCGGAATACGAAAGGGTTATCCCTCGAGAGACGGATAATCGCGTGATAGCAAATCGGGAGTTATTACGCGCAGGTCTTAGTAGGGCGTCTATTTTATCAAACGAGAAATTCCGTGGTATTCGGCTGATCTTAAAGAAGAATTTGCTAATAGCCGTCGCTCATAATCCGGAACAGGAAGAGGCCGAGGAGGAGATGGAAGTAGAGTACGTCGGCACTGCCTTCGAGGTAGGATTCAATGTTTCGTACTTGCTCGATGTTCTGGGTGTGATGCGGTCAGATACCGTGAGAATAGATTTGATAGACGCCGATAGTAGCTGCTTGATGCAGGTTCCGGAGGGCGATGGTTCGCGATATGTTGTCATGCCGATGAGATTATGATTCACACGTGCGCTTACCTACGAAATGATTGGTCGCTAGTAGGTTAGCGAGAATCATGTGGTTCGGTGCGGTTGCTGCGACTAATCTTCGATGTTTTGCGGACATTGAGTATCGGCCAAGTCCCCGGATTAATCTGATATACGGTTCTAACGGAGCCGGTAAGACAAGTCTATTGGAAGCGTTTTCCCTTGCGAGCATTGGTAAGTCTTTTCTTAGTAATAGGACGTCGGATGTCGTAAAGACAGGCTCGATAGGGCTGTCCGTAAGAGCGGTGACTAACCGTGAAAAAGGCGGAAGTTCCACGGTTGTGGTGAAGAAGATGAAGGCGGAGACCACCATTACAATGGATGGTATGCCGGTGGTTGCGGCGTCAGTGTTGGCGCGGAATGCGCCAGTCTTGGTGATAAATTCGAAGGCGCCCGACCTACTGAGTGATAATCCAAGTAACCGACGCGCGTTGATAGACCGGTCGTTGTTCCACGTGAAACATTCGTATGTTGATACTTGGAAGCAATATCGACAGGCCCTACGCCAGCGCAATGAGGTAGTCCGCACCGGA
>SHZM01000101.1 GCA_009692265.1 Gammaproteobacteria bacterium | reverse complement strand
GCCAACGCCACCTTCGCCTTGAGCGCCGCAGAGTGCGCACGCCTTGTCCTCTTGACCATGAAAATCTCCTTCCTGCCGGCACTCAGGCCGTGCTTTGTGCGCGGAGATCCCACTTATACTCGTGTTCAGTTTTCCGGGGCCACCTCTGATTGCCCTGGGCGATACTGAGTTCGAGGCGCCAGTTCGAAAGAAAATGTCCGCGCCTGCGATTTCGATTCCGACCGGTAATTCGACACTCAAGAACGTCGGTTTCACCAAGCTGGTCAAGCGCGACCATGGTGTCTACGAGAACGTCACTGCGACTGGTTCGGAACATTGTTACATGAAGGCGGGCGACCCCACGTCCATGCCACATCTGGATAAGAAAATCGGCGATTGATGGCGCGGATGTATTCGCGGCTAGCGCGCTAACTCAGCACGCGCTCGATCGAACGGATTTTCTCGTTTTGCGATAATCGATAAAAGCGGCGCAATTCGTTGATAAACGTCGGTTGTCGATGCTGCGCTGGAAAGCGCCTAGTCAACGAACGACAGTACTTGGCAGCGTAATGATTGGCTTCGCGATATCTTTGGCCGCTCTGGACGTCGCCGTCGTCTGCGAAGGTGATATCGGTAAAGAATGAATCATGGAACTGCTCGTTGTCATCGATCGTTCCCTGCTGTTTCAGCAACAAAGTAGCGGTGACGAATTTGTCGATTTCAGCCTGCAGCTCCAGTTCGAATTGAGTGACCTGTCTCGCGTGCATTGCATGCCAGATTAGGTAGTGGAAATGGCTGACACCTTCGAGGGCAATCAGGAAATCGTTGAGATTGCGGCAGTCGAGTTGAACATATGGATTGAGGTTTGTCAGCGATGTCAACACACGGTCGTCGATGTATAGCGTGATGTCGATGGCGTTGTCGCTTTCACGCAATAATAAGCGCTCGCTGTTCGAACGCGAGTTTTGATCAGGCTCGAGCGCCTGTGCCGTGCGCGCATCGGTCACCAGGAAATCCATGACCCGATGTTCGATCGGCGCTTCGTATAACTGCGACAGATGTCGCTGCAGGGCGGCTAGCAGCATCCTACCGACCTCAATGCGCGGTGCTGCTGGTGAAAGTCAGCGGTACGATGCCAGAGCGCAAGAGTTGCTTACGTGCGCGCTCACTCCGCGTGCGGAGCCAGATCTCGTACGTCCTTAGCGTATTGCTGTTTGACTTCAATCCGCTCGCTTCACTGATTTCGGCGAGCACATCGACCAGGAGCGGAAATTTGCACCCGAGTTCAGCGAACAAGGTGCCCGTCGCGTTGGTGCGCGCTTCAGTTTGCAGCAAGTCGTGGAGGTAATTGTAGGCGGCTTCGCCCATGCCGATGCAGTAGTCGATGTCAACCAGCTTGCGATTCAAGCTGTCGCTGAAAATACCGGCGATAAAGAGGGCGAAGTCTCCAAGTTTCTGCAGCGCCCGGCGTCGCTGCCCGAGCGTTGGCGCTTCAAGCGCTTCGCTATAGAGAAAAGCAAGGGGTTTCAGTTGCTTGTTGCTGTCGCTAACGGCGGCTAGCGCGGCGGCGTCGGAATAGGCGGTCAACAGATTGACCAGATAGACGGATGTCTCGTCATGCAACGCGACATCTTGATTGCGTGCCGCCGATTGCAATGCTTCGCTGAAATGTTCACGCATACTGACCGAATGGATCAGACTTGGCTCGATGGTCGTCATCGCGACACCTCCGTAATCGATTGGACAATGCCCAACATGGTTAGCGGCGATCCGGGACGGAATCCTTACGTAGTCGTGATGAAAGAGTATCCAAATCTCATGCCATGGATACCTAATCTTTTGCTATTCTTGTATCTCGTTGAATGTAAAAAGACCGGCAGCAGTCGTGAGGATCACTGCCAAGGCGCTGCGCACCAAAAAGGCGACAGGTGGGGAAGTTGCTCGTGCGTCGCGGTTGGCGCTCGCACTATGCTGTGGCGCTTGTGCACAAGGGCGGGAGGCGGGTAGAAGAAAGCACTGCCAAAAAAAGAACCCCGCGTAAAGCGGGGTTCTTCGAGCCGGGTGGCGGAAGCTGGATTTACATCATGCCGCCCATGCCGCCCATGCCGCCCATGCCACCCATGCCACCCATGCCACCCATACCCATGTCGGGTGCGGAGCCGCCTGCATCCTTCTTCGGAGCTTCAGCTACCATGGCTTCGGTGGTTAGGATTAACGACGCGACCGAGGCTGCGTTCTGCAACGCGGAACGCACGACCTTAGTCGGATCGGGGATGCCCATGGCGATCATGTCACCGAACTCGCTGGTCTGGGCGTTGTAACCGAAGTTACCTTTGCCTTCCAAAACTTTAGCGACAACCACGGATGGTTCATCACCAGCGTTCGCAACGATCTGGCGAATCGGCTCTTCGAGCGCCCGCACCAGGATGTTGACGCCAATCTTTTGATCTTCGTTATCGGTCTTGACCGCTCGTGCCTTGACTTGTACGCGCAGCAAAGCCACGCCGCCGCCCGGTACTATGCCTTCCTCGACCGCTGCACGAGTCGAATGCAAGGCGTCTTCGACACGAGCTTTCTTTTCCTTCATTTCGACTTCAGTAGCCGCGCCGACTTTGATTACAGCGACGCCACCGGCGAGTTTCGCAACACGCTCCTGCAACTTTTCGCGATCGTAGTCGGACGTGGTTTCTTCAATTTGCGCACGGATCTGGTTGACGCGACCCTCGATTCCCTTCTGGTCCCCACTACCATCGATGATGGTGGTATTTTCCTTGGTGATTTGGATCCGCTTGGCGCTGCCGAGGTCTTGCAGGCTGGCTTTCTCCAGACTTAGGCCGACTTCTTCGGAAATGACTGTGCCGCCAGTCAAGATCGCGATGTCTTCCAGCATCGCCTTGCGACGGTCGCCAAACCCTGGGGCTTTGACCGCGGCAACTTTGACAATCCCGCGCATGTTGTTGACAACCAGTGTCGCCAGCGCTTCGCCTTCGACGTCTTCGGCGATGATCAGCAGCGCACGCCCCGCTTTCGCCACGCCTTCGAGGACCGGCAGCAAATCGCGGATGTTCGAGAGCTTTTTGTCGTGCAGGAGGATCAGCGGCTCTTCGAGCTCGACATTCATCGCTTCCTGATTGTTGATGAAATAGGGCGACAGGTAACCGCGATCAAACTGCATACCTTCGACGATATCGAGTTCGTTTTCGAGACCCGAACCTTCCTCAACCGTGATTACGCCTTCCTTGCCAACCTTGTCCATTGCCTCGGCGATGATTTCACCAATTGCGCTATCAGCGTTCGCGGAAATCGTGCCGACCTGCGATATCGCCTTACTGTCGGTGCATGGACGCGAGATCTTCAGTAGCTCTTCGACCGCGGCGGTGACCGCCTTGTCGATACCACGCTTCAGATCCATCGGATTAACGCCTGCGGAGACCGACTTCAGACCTTCGCGAACGATGGCTTGAGCCAGCACGGTCGCAGTGGTGGTGCCGTCGCCGGCGACATCGGAGGTCTTGGAAGCAACTTCCTTGACCATTTGCGCACCCATGTTTTCGAACCTGTCGGCCAGTTCGATCTCTTTCGCAACTGAGACACCGTCTTTGGTGACGGTCGGGGCGCCGAAGCTCTTCTCGAGTACGACATTGCGGCCTTTCGGGCCAAGCGTCTGCTTGACCGCGTTGGCCAGGATATTGACGCCGATTGCCATGCGCTGGCGGGCATCATCGGAAAATCGAACTTCTTTAGCTGCCATTGTTGTGACCTCTTGCTATTTATACTTGCCGCCGACGCTTAAGCGTCGAATACGGCCATAACGTCGTCTTCGCGCATAACGACGAGTTCTTGGCCGTCAACCTTCACTTCTGTGCCGGAATACTTGCCGAACAGAATCTTGTCGCCGACCTTGAGGTCGAGTTTGCGCGTCTCGCCGTTTTCGAGAATCTTGCCGTTGCCGACAGCGACAACTTCACCTTTGACAGGTTTCTCGGCGGCAGAATCTGGGATAACGATACCGCCAGGTGAAGTCTTCTCTTCTTCCCAACGTTTGACGATGACTCGATCGTGCAAAGGCCGAATCTTCATATTTTTGCTTCTCCTAAGACAGTTTAACTATTTGATTTTACTAATTATAGAGAAATTCTATTAGCACTCTCGCATGAGTAGTGCCAGAAATATAGCGGCCCAACCAGGAAAGTCAAGGGTTTCGCATCCAAGTATCAAAACCGGGCGCTTGCAAACTTTGAGCATTGAATCTAGCGTCGCGGCTGGTTCGACATAGAATAAGCTAGTACCCCACTGCTTTGATGAGGCAACCGCCAAGCTATGCCGCGCGCCCTATTTTTCTTCTCTGTGCTCCTAGTCACTGCCGGACAGCCCGGTCAAGTCGTGGCAGGCAATTCCACTCAGCACAAATTCGGTGAATTCAGCGTCACCGTTGCTGCTGATCCGTCCGCCACACTTACTGCCGCTGATTATCAAATCGTGGTAGAAAACACCGAATTATTGGTAGCTCGGCTAACCGCGCCTTATCACGGCACACTGTCGAATAGCTTCGTTGCTGATCTTGATCACGACGGTGGATTCGAAGTCGTAGTGACGTACTCTGAGGCGAGCGGCCACGAGACGGGCATCAAAGTCTATACTTGGAAGGACAACTTGCTGCAGCCGGTAAAACTCGCCGAACTCGACGCATCGCAAAGCCAAGGTCATCGAGGCAACGACGAATTTGCCATCATCGATGCCAAACTTGTCCGCACGTTTCAAATCTACGAGCAACAGAACGGGACTTGGTCGGCGACGGCTACACGCCGCCAGCTCCGCTATTCGTTCGAGCACGCGCGCTGGACGAGCGATCAACCTTAGCTGGCGCGGGCTGATGTACTATATGGATGCGCCAGGGAATTCGCCTCGAAAAACAACTGAAGGTCCGCCCGCCTTCGTGAGCGCTGAAAGGGATTAGGAGTAAACCAGCAAGTCGTTGCTGACCGCGAGTGTCGAGCAATCCGTCGACAAGCTATTGGTTCATTGTCATCGGCGGACCTATTCGGCCAAAGCTGCGATCATTCGACAGGGCGACCCGGCGTGCGAGCTGTACTACATCATTCGTGGTTCCGTGACCGTATTGCTCGAAGACGACAAGGGTCACGAAATTGTCCTGGCTTACTTAAACCCCGGTGATTTCTTTGGCGAGATTGGTCTGTTCAACGAGGACGCGAATCGTACGGCCTTAGTGCGCGCGCGCAACGAGTGCGAGATCGCACAGATCGGCTACAAGAAGCTGAAGGGTTTGAACGATATTTATAGAGATCTGATCATCGCGATGACTTCGCAGCTCGCGCGGCGACTAAGAAACACGAACCGCAAGCTGGGCGACCTCGCCTTCATGGACGTTTACGGCCGCGTTGCGCGCAATTTGCTCGATTTGTGCGAGCAACCAGATGCCATGACTCATCCGGAAGGCATGCAGGTGCGCGTTACGCGGCAGGAATTGTCGCGGCTGGTCGGATGCTCGCGCGAGATGGTTGGCAAAGTCCTAAAGGATATGGAAGACCAGAAACACATCACGGCGTCCGGCAAGAACATCGTCATTCTTGGGGTGCGCCCGAAACGACTGCAGATCGCAGCTAAGCTCTCTTGAGCCGTACCGCCAGGCTATTGGCCAGCTAGCTGCGCCAGCTAGCGAGTGGCGTAAGACATCAGTCGCCGCGGCAACTTCGACTCGGTCCCTCTGCCCGCGTTAGCTCATGTTTCGAGAAGAAGTAAGCGGCGGTTTGCTACCCGCCGTATGCAGCTATCTATTCCACGCCATCATCTATACTGAACAAGCGCGCGCAGCGGTGCTTTTTACCATGTATCGATGGTGTGACTCTTTTGTCCACAATATAATGCGGCGTATTAAAGCAGGTAGATTGCCGTCAAAAGGCAATATCAGCATCACCTGCTGATGCGCAAGCTCTGTAACTTAGGAGGAACTTGATGCGGTTAGCATGGATTTTCTCTGTCGCTCTGGCGAGCGTGAGCGTCGCTGTCGTAGCGGATGATTTCGAAAGGCTGCGGGAAGCCGTCGCGCGCGCTGAATACGCCGAATCCCTGCCAGCGCTAGCGGCCGCGGCCGATCAGAACGATCCACGCGCCCTTACTTTACTCGGCTCGCTCTACCAACAAGGCCAGGGAGTTGAGCGAGATCCTGTTAAAGCGGCGGAACTGTATACGCGCGCAGCCGAACTTGGCGACGCTGAAGCACAGTTTAACCTTGGCAATATCTACCTGCTTGGCGAGGGTGTTAAAGCCGATGAAGCATGGGCATTGACGTTCTATCGTCAAGCCGCGGCACAAGGGCATGAACTTGCCGCTCGTAACCTGGAAGAACTTTATCGCGCCTCTGGCCTTGAGCCGCCAGCGCCCACCATCAAACCGCCTACCGCTCCAGGTCCAGGGGATCTCGCACGAGTCCAGTCTGAACCGGCCGTTGCTGCTGCCGCACCAATCGCACAAGAGCCGTTGGCGCCAACGGCGACGCCAAGCAGCAGTCCGCCAGTTCCGGGCTCGGTCGCTCGCATGATCACTGCACCACTCGCGACCCCAACGGACACTCACGTGCCAAATACCACTCCGGTCGGAGGCATCGCCGCTGCTGTGCCGACCAACACTGGCTCGAGCGCAGACGAACTGCGTGCGATTGAACTAGCCAGGCAACACGGCGTCGAGATCAAAATTGCGCCGAGTTCGGTATCGGCAGCGAACACCAATCTAATGGCAGCGACTAATAATGCGACGGTCGTGGCTACAACACTAGCCGGGAGCGTGGATCCGGGCAGTCCGGCTACGGTTGCGCAGCCGGCAGATAGCCGCGACGAACAATCCACTGCGCCAGCCGCAGTCACTGCGGATTTCGGCCCAGGTACTAATACTCGCTCTGCGCGTCGCCCCGCGGCCAGTGAATTTACGCAAACCACGAACGCCCTCGCAGTGCCAAATGAATCGTCCACAACAGTGCCGACGCAAGAGCAGCGCAACGATGCAGCCTCACACTACGAGCTAGCACAGCGCTATTTGCGCGGCGATGGGGTGCCGCGCAATCCCACGCTTGCGCTGCAATGGCTACACCGAGCGGCACAATCGGGCAACGCTGATGCTGAGTTTGATCTTGCGCAACACTATTTGGACGGCGACGAAGTTCCACCCGACGAGGCCATGGCTATCACCTTGCTGCGTGAAGCGACACTCAGTGGCCATAAGAAAGCGCGTGCACAACTGCAACAGATCTATGCCGATGCCGGCTTGCCAATGCCGATGCTGACCCGTCCGCAGAACCACGTCGCACCGGCAACGCCAGCAAAAATTGCATCTACTTCCACAGGTGAGTCGGTGAATCCAGCAGACGCTCCAGTAGCAAATCCGGCGTCAGATGGTGCGGATGCGGGCAGAGAAGGGTCGGCCCAGCACGAGTGAACCGGCAGACCCGAACGCGGCGCTTGAATCGGTAGCGAATGCGACTCTGCGGGCCAGACCGCCAGGCGCTCAATCAGAGGCGATGAAGGTCGATGATGGCGACGCTGCTCCACGGGCGACAATGCCGACGGCGACCGCCGCT
This sequence comes from Gammaproteobacteria bacterium, assembly GCA_009692265.1. Lineage (GTDB taxonomy): Bacteria > Pseudomonadota > Gammaproteobacteria > CAIKBL01. The sequence goes on along the minus strand of SHZM01000101.1, from coordinate 64 downwards.
GCAAATGCGCCGATCGCGGATGCGGCGATAGAACATAGCGAAGCTCCGGCCGCGCCGCCGAACC
>SHZM01000100.1 GCA_009692265.1 Gammaproteobacteria bacterium | reverse complement strand
GCGCCGCGGTGGTCGTGATCTCCTGCACGAATCGCTCAGCGCCAAGGACGGCGGCGAGTTCGGGCTTCAGCAGCTTGAGCGCGACGTTCCGCTTGTGCTTGACGTCCTCGCACAGATAGACCGTGGCCATGCCGCCCTCGCCGAGCTCGCGCTCGATGCGGTAGCGACCGGCAAGCGCGGTGTTGAGGCGATCTATTTGTGACGGCATAACGCCTAGAATGCCCCTATCCTCCGTCTGGCGCTAGGAGCGTGGCCCGGGGGCTGCCACGGAGCGCGTGAGCCGCAGCCCCCCTACCCCCCTAGCCCGTCGCACCCCGCTCGCATTGCACTACCACCCCCTCACGGTCGGGAGCTAGTCGGAGAGACGCGATTCGCCGTGCTCCGCGCACTACTTCTTCTTCACCTCTGGAAGTAGTGGCGCGCCGGATGCCTGCTTAGCCTCGATTTCTGTGATATATGCTGCGAGTCTGATATAGCGCTCGGCAGTTGTCGGATGGCTCGACGCAAACTTGATCGACCCCGGCGACTCTGTCGCCATCCTCCGCCATAAACTTGGCGCGTTGCGAATAGAATGTCCGGAACGTGCCAAGATGTAAAGGCCGACATAGTCGGCTTCGCGCTCGAAATCTTGACTGAACTTCATAGCCCCAAAGTTGGCCAACTCACTAGTGTACTTACCACCGGTGTAGACGCCCGCAGACGCCGCGGCAATGTCCACGATCAAGCCAAAAATCCCTCCGATGACAGCGTTTTTGTTTTTTGCATCCATGTGCTGCATCGCATTGTGCGCGATCTCATGGGCAACAATGGTTTCAAGCTCGTCTGGCGCTGTCGCGAACCGCATCATGGCAGACGTCACGAACACGTTGTCCCCATCCGCAAACGCATTCAGCAAGTCTTCCTGAAGCGCAGTAACCCCATATGCGCAAACCGTGTCCATTGGCACATCAACAACCAGCGGTGCTCCACTACGCGCAATCGCGACCGGCATTGTTGGCGAAGCAAACTGCGGGGGCGAGCCCGCCGAACCAGCCGCAAGCTTCGCCGGGGCGCTGCGACTCGCGACTAGCGACGAAAACTGTTTGACGGCGTTTGGCCCCGGTGCCACAGTCACCCCCGAAACTGTCGCAACGCGATCTCCGCGCTTTATGCCCGCACGTTCCGCGCCTGACCCACTGACCACGCCGACAACGGACAGTGTGTCTCCGAGGCCAGCCAATCGTGCAGCGGCTTGCCAGTCCCGCGGATATGAGTGGATCGTGGCGACAGTGACGCCACCGCTGAGGGCTGCGTCCGCCCCACAAAGCGGCAAGGATGCCTTGAGCAGCGGCAGTGCTACGGCTTGGAGGCGGAGTTGGCTCTGCCAGTCCGACTCAATAGCGAATCGCTGTTGCTCAAGTGCCTCAGTTGCGAGTTGGGCACTGGTAACCGTCCCGATTTGCGAAATGGGAGCGGCACAAGCAACTGCCGTCAGCGCAATCAGAGGCACAACGCACGAGCGCGAGACTCGACTCATTGAATGTCCTTGGTTTTCTGGCAAGTTGCAGGCGGCGAGCAACGTATTCGCGTCGCTAACATACAACCGCTTGACCAAGCCGCAAGCTAACTCGTCCTAATCCGGCCAGTCGCTCGTTCTTCCCCGCCAGTCGTGCCGAGTTCACAGCGATCACGCCGAGCAGCCGGCTTGACAAAGCAAACGCGACCCCTATCGTGGGAGGCTCCGCGTTTGGCTTCGCGGACACACCCAACGGAGGCGTCTCATGGTCGATCGCTATACGAAGGCAGTGCTCACAGTGATTGCGGTCTGCCTGCTTTGGATCGTGATTCGGGACATCCCCCTCGTATCAACCGCGTGGGCGCAATCTGGGTTTCCCACCTATAGAGGTGGTACAGTACCCGTGACGATCCGCGGCATAGACGAGTGCGGTTCATGCTCATGGGAATCACTCCCTGTGCACGTTGTGCGTTGATGGTCGCCTGACGGGCGGGCGCCACCCGCCCCCACCCGTGTGAATCGTCACCTAATCCGGCGAAGGGCGCCTCTATCGAGAAGGATCTCGCCGAGATCCAAGCGCGGCGCGCTGAGTGGGCCTGCTTTGACTACAGAGGCCCGACGCGGTAGCTAGTAGTTCACCTCAATGACCGGGCCGTCCATCCCCTTAGGCATCATCGACAGCCTATGGAAGCCGGTGTTCCCATTGTGATTGTACATCGCAACGAAGTGTGCATCGAAGAAGCGGCTATCCGCTTTTGAGAGCAAATCCTTCAACGCGTTATTGCGCATCGCCGCTGCCCGCGCATCGCTGTATACGAAGACGAATGCGTTGCGGTCGCGGCGGGTGTCAAATTTCAGTTGTTCGCCGAGCGCTCGCAACGACTGTTCGTTTGCCGCAGACGATGGAATCACGATTGCCTTTCCCTGCCCACCGTTCGGGATCGACCACTGCTCCGCGACCGCGTACTCCACAACGCGAGGAGGTGCTGGCATAGCATCGATTTGAGCCGCTCGTTGCTTCGCAACTCTTTCCTCTGTGGTAGGCGCAAACCAACACCAGCCGAAGTAGAGTAGGACAATCGCTAAACACCCAACCGTTGTCGCTGACGTTGCGGCGGTCACGGGCTGAGTTGGAGCAACAGGCTTCGAAACACCGCAGTGAGGACACGTCGCCGCTTCGGAACTGACGGACTTGCGGCATTCACGGCATTTCCCTAACGCCATTGAACTTTCCCAGTGGAAGCGAAAAGGCAGAACATGGCAATGAGTCGCATGTTGGCTCCGGATGTGCCTAAAATGCCCTCGATTGGTGACTTGCGGCTAGTGGGTAGGCAGCGTTACGCTAGGCTTTCCCGGCAAACGTGGAGCGGCCATGCAAAGTCTCGTTCGCTGTGTTCTCGTCGTTTTGATCTCCGTCATCGTGCACCGAGACGCCAATGCGCAGCCGAACTGCAAGAAGGGCATTCCCTGCGGCAACTCCTGCATCGCGGCAAACAAGACCTGCCGCATCGGCTCTCCCAGTCCGCGGGTTGAGCAGGCAACCGTCGGCAAGGCCGACTCGACGAAGGCTCCGGACATTGGCGATTGGGTGGGTTCAAGTCGTGGAACAGCATACTACAAGGCCGGTTGCTCAGGTGCGCGACGCCTTGCGCCCGCAAATCTTATCTACTTTAAGTCGGAAGACGACGCGAAGAAGGCGGGCTACCGGCGTTCCGCTTCGAGAGGGTGTTGATTCACTCCAGTAGCGAAGTCGCTCGCTGGGCTTTGCGGCGGGAACCATGACGACCGACCAGCAAGCAGACTCGGTCGCGGCACTTGGGCCGTACGACCTCTACATGCTGTTCCTGAGTGCGTTCTCCATTGCCGTCATCGCAGCGGATGCGCTCCTCGCGATGCAGCCTAACGTGCATGCCGTCCTGAACCACGCGGACACGGCGCTCTGTGGGATGTTCTTCCTCGACTTCGTCCGCAACCTAGTCAAGGCCCCGCGCCGATGGTCATACTTTGCGCGAGGGGGCTGGCTCGACCTCGCGTCAAGCATCCCTACGATCGACGCATTGCGGTTCATCCGCCTGATACGGATCGCAAGGATCGTGCGCCTATTTCGGGCAATGCGCTCTGCTCGCATCATCGGCAAAATGATAGCGTCCCATCCTGCGGGAAGCGCGACGTCTGCCGCCGCTGTTGTGTCAATCGTGATGATAGTATTTGCCAGCATTGCTGTGTTGCAGTTCGAACAGGATCCTGAATCCAATATCAAGTCCGGCGGTGACGCGCTGTGGTGGGCAGTGACGACCATTTCGACGGTTGGATATGGGGAACGGTACCCGGTGACCGTCGAAGGACGCCTTGTCGCCATGATGTTGATGGCGGTGGGTGTTGGGTTGTTCGGCACGTTCTCCGGCCTTGTAGCATCGTGGTTTTTGCAGGCCGAAGACCAAAAGGAAGCCGTTCAGATCGCAGCCCTCACGAGTGAAGTGGCGCGGCTCGCGATTCTGATAGAGGCCCGTGGCGGAGGATTACACCCAGCCGAGCGGAGCGTGTCAGTCGCTCCTGCGCCCGGAGCGACTGAGAGCAATCGGCTGTCCTAGCGGCGTTATCGCGCCTCGAAACCGACGCTGTACCAACCCCCCGCTCCCACCCCGTGTGAATCGTCACCTAATCCGACGAAGAAAGTTGATCAGTCGGATACTCACGCTCGATCTCATCGGCGAGCGCGTGGAGCGCCGGGACGGAGCGCGTAAGCCGCCTCGGTACGCCTCCCCCCTACCCCGTCGCACCCCGCTCGCATTGCACTACCACCCCCTTACGGTCGGGAGCTAGTTGGCGGTTGTTGACGGTCAACATGCGTCATTGTCGGACGTGATATTGCGGTGCTACGGTGTCTTGGTCGGCGTGAACGCGGTGCTCAGTCGCTGCGCTTCGGCGATTTGCTCTTTCGTCATTTTCTCTGCCACGATGTTTTTGTTTTTTACTGCGCTGGTATCTCCCGAAGCAGCCGCGAGATTCCACCACTTATATGCCTGTACATAATCTTCAGGGACACCTGTGCCGAGGTAATGCATACGCCCGAGATTGTACTGCGCCTTGGCGTATCCCTGCGCAGCGGCTAAGCGATACCACTTCACGGCTTCTGTGTTGTCTTGCGGGACACCTGTGCCGAGGGAATACATATTCCCGAGACTGAGCTGCGCATTGGCGACACCCTGAGCAGCGGCTAAGCGATACCACTTCACGGCTTCTGTTTTGTTTTGCGGGACACCTGTGCCGTTGTCATACGCATACCCGAGATTGTTCTGCGCACTGGCGACACCCTGAGCAGCGGATAACAGATACCACTTCACGGCTTCTGTTTTGTCTTGCGGGACACCTGTGCCGTTGGCATACGCCACCCCGAGATTGTACTGCGCACGGGCGTCACCCTGAGCAGCGGCTAAGCGATACCACTTCACAGCTTCTGTTTCGTTTTCAGGGACACCTTCGCCGAGGGAATACATCACCCCGAGACTGTACTGCGCATTGGCGATTCCCTGAGCAGCGGCTAAGCGATACCACTTCACGGCTTCTGTTTTGTTTTCAGAAACACCTGTGCCGAAGTAATACATATCCCCGAGACTGGACTGCGCACTGGCGTCGCCTGCCGCTGCCTTCGTTTTGAGTATCGCGATCTCGGCGGGCGATCGTTGTGCATCAGCATGCCGTGGCGTCGTCATTGAGACAAGCGCGAGCATCAAGACGCCGAGCATTCGTTTCATAACGGAACTCCTGAAGAAGCACGCGGGGAGATTACCACTGCTAATGTGCCGATTGCGCTGAGGCACTGCAAACAATCTCTACAACAAAAGCCCCGATGATGAGTCGGGGCTTTGCTGTTACCTGCGTGCGTTCACGCCAAATACCTACGGTTCGCAGCTGGCGTCACTCGCCCGTTGGCGTCCCCCTAAAGCTCGTCGTCCCAAACTTTGCGCAAACGCTGGACTTGTGCCTTCGGGAGCACCCTCTGGAGGTGAATCGCAAAAGGCAGACACCCGCCTGCTACAGCAAACTCGGCGGCGTCAAGCCGCTTGCGAACAACATCGGCGCCCAGCACTCGCACGGCTTCCTCAAGAACATCGCACCAAGCATACCCGATGCCCAAAAAGGTCTCCCTCGGCAGCTGTAGTTCGACTTGTCTCGGCAGCGCTTTGCCTGATCGGTCGAACCGCTGCGGAACAAGCACCCCGTAAAGCCCGCCCAATCCCCACGGAAGGTCGTCAAGGACCTCGCGTACGCCGCCGCGTTCAGGGTACAGGGAGTCCACTAAGGCATACCATCGGGACCTCGCCCCGCTCTTAGGCCGGCCCTGTGCGTCAAGCGTCTGCGGGCCCCGCCCTTCGCCGGTCAACAGATACTCAACAGTCGTCCCTGCGAACTTGGCGATCGTGGCGAGAACATTCGCTCGCGGATTCGGGGTCTCGCCCGAGACGATTCGATAGAGAGTGTTCTGAGGAATGACGAGCTGCTTCGCGCCAGCCTTCACGTTCCCCGCCCAATACAGATCAACGATGTCCTGCACCCGCTTTTTGAGCACGGAAGCCTCCCCGGTTGACTTGAGCGTATGGTAACGTATATTACCATGTATATGGACGCGCATTACTGTTCTTCGTAACATTATCTACCAAGGAGCCCCAGATGCAAGGACGCGCACCGAACTCGGATTCAGAGACCACGGACCTCAAGGGAGCGGCACGTTTCTTCGGTGTTTCCGAGAACACGTTCCGTCAACGCCTGATGCCCAAACTGCCGTGGCTTGAAGTTTCTGCGCCGGACCGCAAACGGAAGCGCCGCCGCTTCCCCATCACGGCCCTCGAAGAGCACCTGAAGTCGCTAGTGAGGCCCGCCGCATGAAGCCCAGACCATTTCGGAAGCCATTTCTCCGGGGGAGTGTCTGGTGGGCTCGGCTCCCTGTTGCGGATGGCTCCAATCGCGAAATGTCCCTTGGTATTCGCGATGAAGCACACGCCGACCGGGCACTAGAAGCCCTCGCCAGCAGCTTCAATGCGGATTTCTGGCACCGTGACCTCGTCCACGCTGTAGGACGCGGGGAGGTTGCCGTTAGCGAGTTTCTCGCGGCGCACCAGTCGGGTACGCTCAAAGACCTCTCCCGCCGACTCCAGAATCCTGACCCAGACCTCGCATCTGAGGTCGATGGGTGGCAACGGTGGCTTGCCCAGCGGAACAAGACGACGGCTGGGACACGTGCCAAGTACCGACAGCAGCTTGAGCGGTTCATTCCACCGGGATCTCGGTTCCCTGCCTCCGAGTTCGCGCCGCGCCGAATCTCACAGTTCCTGAGCGGACTCCAGATCAACGCCACCAATCGCTATCGGGCCGCACTGAGCAGCTTCGGGAAGTACCTCGTAGAGCGCGAGGTAGTCTTGGTGAACCCAGTACGTAGCGTGGAAGGGGCGAAGGAATCCGACCCACGTTGCCGGTATCTGGAGCGAGAAGACGCTCAGAGGCTTGTCGCGCTGTTCGACTCGGAAGAGGCCCGCGCACTTCACGCCCTATTGTGTGGGACGGGCCTAGAGATCGGCGTGGCCCGGTTACTTCGACGCCGAGACATAACGGTGGCAGCCGACCATTACCCATTGGTCAGGGCACCGGGAACGAAGCGCACAAACCGCAATCGCGCCATCTACATCACTGAGCAGTGGTGCTGGGAGATTGTCTCGGAGTGGCTCCAGAAGGATCGTGGCCTCCCCGGAGCGCCCATCTTCACCATCAGCTACGACCACGCGACCACCGCGCTGAAACATGCCATAGCTGCGGCGGAGATCGAAGACTACCGGTCGCATGACTGGCGGCACACCTATGCGGTGCAGGCCCTACGAGACGGACTCGCCGCGCAGACCGTGGCCCACCAGCTGGGGCACAAGGATGCGACGATGGTGCTCAAGGTCTACGGACGATTTGTGCCGAATCGTGCGGACTACGAACACCATAGGCTGACAATCGGGCAGACAGTCGGGCCAAGGCTGCACGTGATGCCGACGGCAAAGGCGGCTGGTCGATGATTCGCCAAGCCGTGCCGCCACAGGGGCTTAGGTCCTACATGCCGGGGCTGGGAGTCGAACCCAGATGGCCTTTCGGCCAAGGGATTTTAAGTCCCTCGCGTCTAACCAGTTTCGCCACCCCGGCGACGGATGGCGCAACGACAAGCGAATACGGCATCGACGGATCGCGGCA
>SHZM01000099.1 GCA_009692265.1 Gammaproteobacteria bacterium | reverse complement strand
GTCCAGCCCTCATGCGAGTGGCGTGTGTCGGGCAACGGTTGTGGCCAGTTTTCCATCACCTGGTAAGGACCGGTCGGCCAATCCTGCATGCTCTGCCGAGTGTTCGATTCCGCGGCAAGCGCTGGCAGGCAAGAGAGCGCGCCTAGCGCCAGTACGGGCAGCGCCAGGAGAGCGAAGGCGGCGATCTTCGTGGGCCTGTAAAACATGAGTTCCTCCTCTGTTGCAATTATTTGATATACAAATCCTCGGCAATCGACGGTGTTGGATAGCTAAGGGTTGCCGAAACCGCTTTAGACGTTCCTTGAGCGCATTACCCGTGTAATTCCATTTCGAAGCAATTGGTTCGTGCCCGCGCGTCTTTAACCCACGCCACGACTTTCGGAAAGCCACACTCGCAGAATGCACAGTATTTAAGCTACTCCGTGTGACCCACACTCCTTCTTCACTAAAACGCGCAAGAATTCACTGGCCTACAGAATTATACGATCACCGCCACCATGAGAGCTTGGAAAACCTAACCCCGGCGGGCGTCTACTTCGGCAGGGGCCGGGCGATTCTGCAGGAACGACACCGCATCAAACAGAAAACTATCGAACATCGTCGCTTGCTTCACCGCAAGCTCGCCGCTTAGGATCGACCAACCAGATGAGGCCGGCACCCCGCTAAATCACGCCCGCGTCTGTCCCGAATGATCTGACGACGCACAAAGCGGCAGTAGCTGACTAGCTGACTAAGTGAATTTAGAAGTTCACTTTGCTGGTTGGGCGGCTCTAGTATCGGAGAATTGCGTCACCGCATTTCCCATGCTGATTTCTTTTTCATGATGCAAGACGCGCACCTGCACCAACTTCACCGTCAATGCCGCGGAAATAGCTGTGTACTCCCCTGTCTTCGGGTCCGGGAAACCATCGGCTAACTTACGCAGCGCGCGATACACAGACCCCGGTGCTTCTTGGCCATAAGCGAGGTGGTGGATAGGCCATCTACGATTGCGAGCGTTGTAGATGCTTTCGATGTCCGCATAGCCGCCGATAATGCCCTCGGCTTTTTCCGGTGCGAGCTTCACTTCAAAGCGCGCGTCGCGCATCCACTCCAGTGTGGTTGACCCGGCGCGTGGAAGACTCAAATCCACGTGTTCAGAGATCAGGACACCGTTAACGATCTTGGCCTTTACCTTACGAATAAGGCTCTTACCATAAATCAGATCCAGTCGCTGCGTTCCGCCCGGTTGTAAATTGTTGCCGGTCGCGTCGTTCGGCATCGTGTCCAGACCACGGTACGTTGTGATCGTGACATCCCCGTCGTTCACGAGACTATCGACGTCCGTCAATTCGATCATAAGGCGATCATATGCGACGTTTTTAAAAAACGTCTTTTCGATATTCAGGATCGATCCGGGACTGCGGTAGTTCATGACGCAGCCGATGGCGCGAAACAGCTGATTATCGATCCCCGGTCGTCCTTCAGGCGACGTGAAATCCGTCGGCTTTACTTTTCCGTCGAGATCTAAACCAATGCCGATTTTTCCACCGGCTTCACGGAATGGAAACTGGTTCGGTTCAGCCTTGGGCCACCAGACATCGGCCTCACGCACCATCTGGGTATCGACGACCTTCCGCTTCGTCCCGTCATCAGGAAATTGGAGCTTGTATTCCTCACGAGGTCCCAGCGCCACCACACCTTGGGGACACTCTTCTTTGGCGTCCTTCGTCTCATAGACACCCCAGATGATCTCGCTAAAGGCATATCCGATTGAACGACCGGGTGGGGCGACGTCTACATCGCCCGCCATCGCAGCATTTCCACCGCCCAAAATCCCAAACGCAAACACTGCGGTTATCACACGCGCCGGCATCGATGACTGCCGTAACGCAGGTCGTTCACTATTCATCGTGGCTGCCTCCTGGGCCTGATCGAAATTCTTGTTATCAAGGCTACGTTATTAGAAGACGTTTCTGTAGACAATCGCATGGAAACCATTGCGGCGGCCGCCGAACTCACCCCAACCATTCGCATTGGTATCTTCGGACGTTTTGTCACCATAGTTGTTGCGGCCGGCAAACGTGTAGAGCGGCCGGCCGCGGAACGTCCAGACGTTGAGCGCATTCGGCTGATCCGCTGTTGCCCGCTTGCCCGTTTTCGGATCCACATACATCGTGCCCCAAACTTGGTTTCCGGTCTTTGCTCCCTTAGGCGCAATGACATACGGAAATGTCTTGGCGCATCTATCCGGATCTCCGCCGCCACACACCGTGAACCGGTAGATTTGCGGAGCCTCAGGGTAGTCACACAGCAACTGATCAAGGGCATCATCAGTGCATCTGTATTCGTAGATCGTCTTCCCGTGCTCATCGCCCAGCGTGTCGCCTATCGTGGTAATTTTTACCTTGAAGCTTTGAGGCGGCTTGGGCGCCATTTGCGTATACACATTGTGCCATTGCGGCACGTCGGCGCCATCTTGCGAATGGGGGTCGCGATCGGTGAGGTGGCGGTACATGGGACGCCCTCTGAAGGCCCATTGCCAGACGCCAGGCGCGCGTTCAAAGGTCGTCCATTCGTGGATTGGAGAAGCATAGCTTCCGGCCAAGGTCGGCTCCCACCCGTCCAAACAGGCATTGTAGCAGTTGGACTTGTTTCGAGCGTCACCGTCATAGGAATAAACTGACCATTCCTCGTGCAGCTCGACGCTTCGTCCCGTTATTGTCGTATAAACGGCGAATTGTGCAGGCACGTTGGGCTTCGGACCGACGACACGCCGCACGACGCCATTAAACCCCCTATCGTCGTTCGAGATATGCAGCAGATTCGTGGTGCCGAGGACGTCGCCCGGCTGCTTATCCAACATCGAGGTATATAATGAGTATCCTTCGTAGGCCCACTGTTTGCGACCATCCGGACGATCGACAATTGTCCATGCACCGATCGGCTTTGCGTCGGCGGGAGCTAAGACCGGCGGCCATTCTTCGGCGCAGCTCGGGCGCTTCGCCGCTTCAGGAAGTTCGAGGCCGGGGGGATAGGGACTCATGAGGCCCGCGCTCTCACGGTAAGCCTCGTTGCCGCATGTCGGCTTACCTTGGACTTCGCCGGCGTTCCCGTTCCGCAACTCGGCAGCTGGCCACCTATAAAAGGTTCGGCCTTCCGCATTGGCGAACACGGGGCCTTCGAGTTCAGTGGCGATCACCTGAAGCCCGGGCGGCAGCGGCTCGCGAACATAATCTTCTTTAGCCGCTTGGCTGGCGGCATACGCGTGGACACCGATCGCTATGCTGAACGTAACCACAGAAACGTTCACAATATTTCGCAGATACCTCATGTTTACTCCCCCAACGCGCCGAAGTTTCCTCACTTATGAGTTTTGCTGTGAATCAGCAAACTGTTGTCGCGATAGCTTTTCCGGCAAGCAATAAAAACTGGGCCGCATTCCGGAATGCGGGGCTAATCATTTAGACCAGGATTTCGCTGATGGCATTCGAGTTCGTGTTGCTCCGATCGCCGAAGGATTTAGCTTCGACGCCCATGACATTCATGGCGGTGTAGCCGACGCGGCATAATGTCGTCCCCTTCATGTCGACGTGGTAGCCGGTCTTCACCTTTCCGCCCGCACGGCCGGCCGTCAGGGCCGGCATACCGTCGAGCGCGTGCATGCGCGCAAGACCATGGTCGGTGTCGGCGATGATCAGCATATTATCGAGCAGCGTGCCGTTGCCTTCTTTGATGTTGGCGAACGCCTGAATGAAGTAGGCGAAGCCGTCCATGCAGCGGCGCGTGAACCACGAAACGGTCGGCTGGTAGCCCAGCTTTTCGTCGACCGGTTCTTCATGCGTCGTCGTGTGGTGCGGCTTTTCGTAGCCGGCCTTCGTCGTGTTCGAGAAGGCGGCCGCATAGGCCATGTTGAACACGCGCGTTTGATCGCACGCGATCGCCATTGCCAAAAGGTCCGACATCATCTTGTGACGATGAATGACGAGATCGGATTCATTGCCCATCTTCATGTCCGCATCCGTCGGCGCCTTGCCAGGTGCGCAAGCCGCAATCGGTTCGGGTTTCGACAGTTGTTGGTCGAACTGCTGCTCAAGGTGACGCAGGCCCGAGAAGTATTGGTCGAGGCGCTGACGGTCGTCCGCGCCGACCTTCTTGTTGAGCGTATCCATTTCGCCCATCACGCCCGACAGCACGCTCTTGCGCGCCATGATGCGTGGGCTGGGCTTGAAGTCCTTCGCGTTCGGATTCGGGAAATCCGGTCCGAACAGACGCGAGTAGAACAGCACCGGCGAATAGTCCGCTGGGCTCGGTGTGTTCGGGTCTTCGTAGGAATACGAAACCCGCGCATCCGCCGCCGCGTTCAGCGTCAGCGACTTGAAGCGACGGGTACGGCTGATCGAGTTGGCGATCTTAATGTCGTAGGATTCGCCGCCCAGGATGCGGGCGGCAGGCGCGACACCCGTGCGCGAAACCGCCCAACCGGTAATGTGACATTGCACCGGCGAGTTATCGCGGAACGCGGTCGCATTCGTCAGGATATTGATCTTGTCGCGCAGAGGCGCAAGCGCTTCGATTTCTTCCGGGAATTCAAAGTCCGTGCCGGTCTTCTTGGGCACGAAAACCGAGGCGTTCATGCCAAGACCCCAGAACCACGTGCCGAAGCGAATTGGCATTGGCTTGCCGTCCGCGAGAGCGTCGCCATTCCCATTCAGGAAGCAATTCAACAGCGGCAGGCCGACCGTTACGGCGCTCCCGCCAACCACGCCGCGAAGTACGCGACGACGATTCCAAGCTGTCATAACTCTCTCCCAGTATGTGTACACTACCGTTATTATATCATATTTATAGCTTCCGCCGTTAAAAGACGCCTTCGTGATAGACGCTATGAACTTTTTCCAATAGCTGTTGTGCGCTGCAACAACGACCCCAAGGTAATCTTCAAGGGAACCAAGCGGTCCGTGGGATAAGGTCGACATATGTCCACAGCGAGCAGGGATACCATAAGGAAGCAATTAATCCGCTTGGCGATATTGAGGTAGGCTGGAAAATAGCTCGGTCACGACTGCGTCCACCCCAGCGCGGCGTTTATCGCCCCGGCCGCCGACCCCAAGTCCCTGTGATTTTTCTCCATAAATACCTGCGAATACGAGGACGGCCCCGCTCTCTTCGCGCCAGAAGTCGAGAGAAAACCCTGATAACTTTGTTGTCGGCGAAGTCGGATTTCGAGCAATCTTCCAGCAAGAATCTAGAGCCTCGTGGCTGTGTCGCCAATGCTTGCTCTAGCCCGGAATTGCCGGCAAACACCATGTCAGTCCAAGCCTTCTCGCATTTGCGAACTCATCTCGCACTCGCGAACCTTCGCGGTCGCGAGAAAAAGCTTCATCAATATCGCGTGGCAATAACGATTTTCTCGGCGCTATCACGCTTGTGAATTACATCCTCGACAGTAACCGGCAGCCCATGTGGTTCCGCTTTTTCAAGCGCAGCAATATCGAGAACGCCATTTGGCGGACGCACAACACCTAGACCCATCCGACCCGTTTTGCTTCTGATTGGTGCGTAGGTAGTTTGATGGGGTGATCGCCGCCGCTACAGCGAGGAACTGGTTGCGCCACCGAAACTGGAGCAATGACTGAGCTTATGCCCATTCCAAGCGCCGCGCCGCCTTAGGCGATTACGCTTCTTCTGCTCGTATTGTTAGCCATAAACCTCTCCCCTATATGCGTCTGGTATCGGAGACCTACCGAGCGCCCCAACAAGTCAATGCTAAGGGCGCCTCAAATCGATCACGCGTAGTCATTTTGTGAAGTTAGACGGTTACTTTTCTGCTGGTTCGGCGGCCTTGCTATCGGAAAACTGCGTTATTGAATTTTTCAGAACGCAAGACGCGGACTTGCACCAGCTTTACCGAATACGCCGCGGAAATGGCTGTGTTCTCCCCTGTCACTCGGTCTGGGTAGGCATCAGCTAGCTTACGCAGCTCCCGATACTCAGACCCCGTTGCCTCCTGGCCGTAAGCGAGATGGTGGACAGGCCATCTACGATTGCGGCCAGTGTAGAAAGTTTGGAGGTCGGCATAGCCACCGATAACGCCCTCGGCTCCTTCTGATGTGAGCTTCACTTCGAAACGCGCGTCACGCATCCGCTGCTGTATATTGTCTCCCTGCGGCACATTCAGGTCCATCGCCTCTGAAATCAGGACGCCGTTAACAATCTTGCCTTTTCCCTTGCGAATGAAGCTCTTACCATAAATCAGATCCAGTCGCTGCGTTCCGCCCGGATGTAAATTATTACCTGTCGCGTCGTTGAGTAACGGGTCCAGGCCGCGGTAGGTCGTGATCGTGACGTCATCGTCGTTCACGAGACTATCGACGTCGGTCAATTCGATCATAAAGCGATCGTATGGGTTATTTTTAAAAAACGTCTTTTCGGTATTCAGGTTTGATCCGGGGCTGCGAAAGTTCATGACGCAGCCGATGACGCGAAACAGCTGATTATCGATCCCTCGACGCCCTTCAGGCGACGTAAAATCCGTCGGCTTCGTTTTTCCATCGAGATCTAAACCAATTGCGATCTTTCCACCGGCTTCACGGAAAGGAAACTGATTAGGCGTCGTCTTCGGCCACCAAATATCCGCCTCGCGCGCGAGCTGCTGTCGATGATCTTCCGCTTCGTACCGTCGTCAGGAAACTGGAGTTTGTATTCCTCACGCGGCCCCAACTCCACCAGACCTTGAGGGCACTCTTCTTTGGCGTCCTTCGTCTCATAAACACCCCAGATAATCTCGGTAAACGCATAAGCTATTGAACGGCCCGGCGGGGCGACATCGTCGGTGCCACCCATCGCAGTTCCGCCACCCAAAATCCCAAACGCAAACACCGCAGTTAGCACAAGCGGTGCCATCGATGACTGCTGAGACACACGCCGTTCGTTATTCATGGCTGTCTCCGGGGCTTAATTCTTGTTATCAGGCGACCTCAATATTTAGAGAAGACATCTCTGTACAAAATGACATGAAAACCATTGCGGAGACCCTTGAATTCACCCCAGCTATCCGCATTGGTATCTTCGGGCGTTTTGTCCCCATAATTATTGAAGCCGTCAAACGTGTAGACCGGCCGCCCACGGAACGTCCAGACGTTGAGCGCTCGCGGCTGATCTGCTGTGGCGCGCTTGCCGGTTTTCGGGTCCACATACATCGTACCCCAAACTTGATTTCCGGTCTTTGCTCCCTTAGGCGCAATGACATAGGGAAATGTCTTTAGGCACAGATCCCGATCTCCACCGCCACAGACCGTGAGCCGATAGATTTGCGGAGCCTCAGGGTAGTCACACAGCAATTGGTCAATAGCGTCGTCGGTGCATCTATATTCATAGACCGTCTTCCCGTGCTCGTCGCCTAGTGCATCACCCATAGCGGTGACTTTAACGGCGAGGCCTTGCGGGGGCTTTGGAGCCATTTGCGTGTACACGTTGTGCCAGTGAGGCACGTCACTGCCGTCTTGCGAATGGAGGGTGCGATCGGTGAGATGGCGGTACACGGGATGTCCCCTAAAGGCCCATTGCCATACACCGGGCGCACGTTCAAAGGTTGTCCATTCATGGAGCGGGGAAGCATAGCTTCCGGCTAAGATCGGCCCCCACCCATCCAAACAGGCATTATAGCAGTTGGATTTGTTTCGCACGATCTTGCCCTGGGTTTGGGGATAATAGGGCGCGCCACGGGTATGATCCATGCGCTGCTTGTCGAGCCAT
>SHZM01000098.1 GCA_009692265.1 Gammaproteobacteria bacterium | reverse complement strand
CAAGTGGCGGTGCTTCGGTATTTTAGCCATCGGCAAATCATGCCGGATTTATCCTCACCTCAAACAGGCATTAAACCCTATGAAAATAGGCCTCGCTGCTTGAGCAACAACCTCTTTTTACCCACACTCAAACCGGAAGAGCCATTTAATCTTTGAGAACGATCTCTTCGGCGATACGGATCAGCAGTACACCAACGGGATCCAGATCGGGTGGCTATCACCGGATGTAACCCATTACGCGCATGCGCCGCAGCTTCCCACTTGGTTGTTGCGAATTGGTTCGAAGCTCCCATTTGTCAACCGACCCAAGCGCCAACACAATGTGGGCATCGCGCTCGGTCAGCAAATTTTCACGCCACAAAACACCCGCCTGTCTACCCTTATTGGCGACGATCATCCCTATGCGGGTTGGTTGTACGGCAGTTCGAGTTTTATCAGCAAAACCGACAATCAGCTCGACATCTTCGAGATCCAAGCAGGTGTCGTCGAGCCCTGGTCGCTCGCCGAAGAAGCACAGAATCTAGTGCACGAACTGCGTGACTTACCGACCGCAAAAGGTTGGAGCAATCAACTAGAAAACGAGCCCGGGCTCGAATTTATTTATCAGCACAAACAACGAATGCTTCGGAGCACCAATCCCCGAGGCTGGGGCTACGATGTCATCTCTCACCTTGGCGGCGCGGCTGGGAACGTGCTGAGCTACCTGGATGCTGGTGCGGAAATGCGCGCGGGCTGGAACCTGCCCGCGGACTATGGGACTTCGTTAATTGAACCAGGAGGTGACACGAACGCCCCGAGTTCGGTCAACGACCCGCGACTTCGCAACCACGACCGCTTCGGCGCGCATCTCTTCGCGGGGCTGAGTGGGCGCTATGTCGTGCGCGATATCTTCCTCGATGGCAATACGTTCAGTGATAGCCACGAAATAGATAAAGAACCGTGGGTCGGCGATTTCGTGGTTGGCGCGAGCATCACGCTCTATCGCGCGAAATTGTCGTATTCACAGGCGTTTCGAACCCGCGAATTCGAGCATCAGCCACACCGCCACAATTTCGGCTCCCTCACTATTGCATGGACCTTTTGAGGTCTATCACGAAGGCTGCTATAAATGACCCAACGGTAAGCGGTGGTAAAGTTTCATGGGCACCAAGGATGAACCGATCGAAGTCTATTGCGACGGTTTTGGCGTCACCTACTGCAGCACGCACGATCGCTTGATTGGTGCAGGCCTAGCGACCGAGCAAATGTTTCCCGAACCCACCGAAACATGGCGTGGGAACGGACCGTATCGCCGCCCTGATGAGCCATTATGGTCAATCCAAAAGGCGCCCCGGAACCGCTATAAAGTGAAATGGGGACTATGCGTTGAACCCGCCGCCGAGGAATAGCGCCGTTTAGCCAGCCCCGCGCGGCTGCGCAGGGCCCAACTGCCGTCTCATGTACAAACCCCTCTCAATCTTCATCGGGTTGCGCTACCTGCGGGCAAAACGTCGCAATCGTTTCGCCTCCTTTATTGCCATCGCATCCACCACTGGGATCGCGCTGGGCGTGGCGGTACTTATTATTGTCATGTCCGTCATGAATGGCTTTGAGCGCGAAGTTGCCGCGCACGTTGCGGGAATGACAGCGCATGCGACGAGCTTCGAACTTGGCGTGCCAATGAGTCGTTGGCAGGAAATTGCTACGGATATTCGAAAATTACCGCATGTCGAGGGCGTTGAACCTTTTATCCGGGGTAGCGGCATGCTGAATAGACGCGGCGCGGCCCGGGGAATTGTGCTGTACGGTGTTGATCCGGAGACCGAGTCACACGTAACTAAACTTGCCGACTACCTGGGTTCCACGCCTTTATCCGCACTTAAGAGCGACGGCCCGATTCCGAACATCATGATCGGTTCCACTCTCGCCGAGACACTGCGACTTACCACTGGGGATGTTGTGTCGCTGATCGTCCCGCGCTGGGCTCCAAATCAGGGGATGGGTTCTCCACTATTCCAGCAATTGCGTATCGCCGGCATTTTTCAGGTTGGGATGCATGAGTTCGATTCGACCTTCGCCATCATCGATATTCACGCCGCAGCGGAGATTTTCCAATTTCGCGATGCCGTCTCCGGACTTCGCATTCGCTTCGATGATCTCGGGAGAGCGACAGAATATGCGCTGGCAATCAGAGAGCATCTGGGTGACAAATACTTGGTGCTCGATTGGACCGAATTTCATCGTAATTTCTTTCAAGCATTAAAATCGCAGAAACGGATCCTGTTCGTCATCCTATCCCTGATCATTGCCGTCGCCGCATTCAATATCATCGCATCGATGATCATGGTCGTTAAAGAAAAGCTAACTGACATCGCAATCCTGCGGACTTTAGGTTATGCGCCAATGCAAATTCTCGCGATGTTCATAGTGCAAGGAACAATGATCAGTCTCGTCGGGATCGCATTGGGAATTGGTATTGGGACAACCGCAGCCGGTTATGCCAGCGATCTCATGCGCTGGCTGGAAAAAATGTTCGACATCCAACTAATAAAGCCAGAGGTTTATTACATCAGCTATCTACCTACGCAAATCCAGCTTGCGGATCTTGTTCTGGTGTCCTTAACAGCCTTTGGCGTGTGCCTACTAGCCACCTTCTACCCCGCGTGGCGGGCGTCCAACATTGTTCCCGTCGACGCCCTGCGTTACGACTAGAAGCCATTGAACACGGCAAAGAATTGAGGGTCTGATCGCCTGCCGCGAGTGCTTTGCTTGTGAATGAAACCGGCGATGCGTTCGCGGATAACGGCGGACGACAGAATAATCCGATCGAATTCTGGAAACGCGCCATCTCGATAGTTGCCGCCCGCCTGCCGTTTTGGATCAAGTAAGGCGCGACGTACTACGGGGTCGGCGAGCGCCGCGAAAGCGGCCTCATACGCGACCGCCAATTCGTGAAACTGTTCGGGGCAGAATTCGCCCATCACCAGCTCAACGCGTTCCAGGGGCGTACGATCGAGATTCTCCGCGAGCCACCGACTACCCTCCCCGCCGCGTTCAGCCGCACCCCATACCAGCACCCAAAGG
Organism: Gammaproteobacteria bacterium; assembly: GCA_009692265.1. Taxonomy (GTDB): domain Bacteria; phylum Pseudomonadota; class Gammaproteobacteria; genus CAIKBL01. The sequence continues at coordinate 4,721 of SHZM01000098.1, read as the reverse complement.
CCGAACCACGTCAGTATGCGCGAAGAGCGAAGCTTTGCTTGACGTAAGAACCAGCTATCGTCGTTCGAACAATCGAACTTAAAAAGCTGCCAATTCCAATAGGAGTGGGCGTACCGCATCAGATCGCGGAGCAAATAATCCCACTCGCCTTCGAATGAAAATCTGCGACCTGCACTGCGGTACCATTCCAAAACTCCTTGACGCGCGCTGACAAATTCCTTCTCTCCTGTTATCGCACGCGAATCAAGCAGCAACTGCATCCGCTTGCCGAAAATCTCAGGAGATTCCGTCAAATCACCTAAACTGCTGCTCTCGCACAGCGCTTCTACGGAAATCGCATGACGGTAGATTCCATCTCGCTTGGGAGCCCGTAGTCCGCTCTGTTCAATGACTGCCATCAGTACGCTGAGCGCTGCGTTTACCATGTCACCCTCGATGTCACCTGGCTCGCGGAGAATGACGCAGTCGAGATCCGAGGTAGCATTCGCTTCAAGACGTCCGAGTGAGCCGGCCGCGATAATCGCGGTGATCGGAGCGAGCGGCTCTGGCAATTTGGAAAATTGCTCGGCCAGGCGTGCAAGTAGTCTATTGGACCGCTGACGAGCCTCGGTTAGGGCGGGGAATTGTGACGAGTTCGTCAGTATGCTCACGGCAATTGCCATCCTCGGCTGCAGACAGAAAATCGAACATGCTTAGCGCAACAGATCGTCTATAAGAAACTAGGTGTGACTATTAAATCACTCCATGGATAGACAATGTAGGTACCGGTAAGCAACGAAAAAAAAGCCGGCGCACAACCGGGAATCGTCATCAGATTAAAGGATACTTTAAAAATTAGGATTTTTGTTCGAGTGCAAGGCGCGGCACTTCCGCGAAGCGCAGTTAACACAGCAAGTTAATGAGCATCGCAGGAAGTGCCGCAACGCCGCTATCGGGCAAAAAGACAATTTTTAGTGGTGCCCTAAAGGAGAAACCATGAGCAATACCCAAGCACGTGTTCTATTTGTCGATGATCAAACAGAGATAACGGACCTGTTGAAAAAACAGGTCGCTGGTGCCGACTATGAAGCAATTTTCGCCAATAGTGGGGCTGATGCGCTCTCGGTACTGACAACACATGGACCGTTTGCAGCAGTCATCGCTGACTATTCAATGCCCGACATGGATGGAGTCGCGCTATTGTCCGAGATTAAGCAACGCTCCCCGGATACCGTATTGGTAATGTTAACCGCGTTCGCCGAGCTTGAGGTTGCGGTTGCTGCCTTGCATAGGGCAGTATTTTCCGGTTTCTACGCAAACCCTGGCAACGGGCCGAACTCGAGCGCTCAATCCACGAAGCGCTGGAACACTATCGGTTAATTGATAACGAGCGGCGGCTACGGACCGAACTGGCAAATACCAACCTCGAACTCGCGCGCAAGATCAAGGAACTCGATGAAGCGAATCAACTGATGGAGTACTGGGTCGAATTCAGCCCAGCAGTTTTATACAGCGCGGATTGCGATCCGACGGGCCCTCGCTTTTCCTACATCAGTAAAAACTTTGCACGTCTGTGCGGCCATGAGCGAACTGCGCTGATTGTTGATCCAGCGTTTTGGGAGGCGTCATAGCCGCTGAAGACCAAGCACGGGTACGGTATGAGACAACCGCTTTCGTCAACGGCGGAACCTCCGAATTTTCAACGGCGTACCAGATCTCTCATAAGAACGGTGGCACTCGCCGAGTCCTTGATTGCATGCGCTGCCTGCGCAATCCGCAAGGCCGAGCGCTGGAAATTGTGGGTGCCTGGATAGCTCTAAGTAATTCTACTTATCCTTTATAAAATCATAAATAACATATAGTTAATATTGTTAAATAAGATTTAAAATCTCTAAAATCTCTTAAGTCATTTATCTATAAACTTATTTAATAAAGTGAGCCTTGAATTAATATCTGTAATCAGCTATAAATTATTCTACCAACTAGCTAATTCAGATAAAAAATCGTGAGCGCAACCACTATAGTCAGAGAATCTTTCGCAACAGCCTCTACTGCTGCGGCTATGCCCAATTTAGTCCCTTCTCTGCAGTCCGGCCGGACGCTTCGAATCGCGAGCGGATTCCTACAACACCCAGATAATTTTCCGCTCGAAGTCCGCTCGCTACGGCCCTGGCACTGGTTACGCCACGTCCTCAAACCAGAGCCCGCCGCAGACGCGGGCTTAAAATTCTTCTCGGGAGAGGGGCTCCCCTTAGGCCGGCTGATTGAGGTCTCGATCTCCATTCGGCACGGCGTCCAACGGTTCCCGGCGAAAGTAGTGCTAGTCAGAGAGTTGGATATCGGGTTCGAAATTGGTGTCTGGCTCCTGTGCACGAACGACGTTGCCCGAGTTCGACTGGTCGAACGAATTTGTCAACTTGAGTCGAACGTCTTGGCATTGCATATCGCACGTAAACGTAGATCCTCGGCCAGCTTGCACTAAGTTCCACTATGGGGCGAACGCCCCGCGAACGCGGCCCTCACTTCTTCGGCAATAATGGCGAGCGCATGGCGTAGCGTCTCGTCGGTTTGCGCATACGAGATCCGGATGCACTCGGACACGTGGGCCGGAGCTGATTGTCCTGGCGCGAAGTGGTGACCAGGGATTACCAATACCCGACGCTGTTTCAGACGCGCGTAGAGCATTTGGGCAGAAATCGGCAGATTTCGAAACCATACCCACAGAAAAATTGCGCCTCCTGACTCGTGTACAAAATAATCGAGCCCAGCGAACAATTCGTCGCAATAGGCTAAACACTGCCGCGACCGCGCTTCGTAGTAAGGACGGATTGCCTTGGTGGCGAACTCAAGTACGGCTCTAGATTCGAATAGTTCTTGCGTCAGACACGCTCCTATCGAATTATTTGAAAGAAACATCGTCGCGCTCATGCTGGCGAGGACGTCGATCACTTCGACCTGCGCCAAAACGATCCCTGTACGTAAACCAGGCGCACCGAGCTTGGATAAACTAAAACACAGGATCATCCCGTCCCTCCAAGTTAATTCGCTTGGGGTGAAAATAATTCCGGGGAAGGGCGCACCATACGCGCAATCAACAATCAGCGGGATCTCGTGTGCGGCCGCTAAAGCTGCAAGACGGGCGAGATCCTCATCGGACACAACGTTGCCGGTTGGATTCGTCGGTCGGCTAATACAAATCGCACCAATCCTATCGTCCAGTGTGATCGCCTCAAAGTCGATGTCGTACTTAAAGCGATGTGGGGCGGTAAACGTAACGCGCGATGCTTGAGTAACTAACATATCCGATTCAACACCGAGATCGCTGTAGCCGATATATTCCGGCGACTGGGGTAGGAAAATCTTCCGTTTCACTCCCGTTGCAGTCGTTCCCCCGAAGAGGTTGAAGAGCATGAAAAAGCTCGCCTGGCTTCCCGGCGTACAGATGACGTTTGCCGGCGTCACCGAGCGCCGAAAGTATTCGGCAAAAAACCGGCTTATGACCTGGATAAAAGCATTATTACCACGCGGATCGTCATACGCCGACCATACTTTATCGAGATCTCCCGTGGTCGCTAAGGCCGCCAGCTTTGCTGCGAACCATCGATGGACTTCCGGGATTCTGCTCGGGTTTCCTCCGCCTAAATTCGAAAATTGATCGGCCAATTGGTGTAGCTGGCCAAGATCGTCCATCAATTGACGGGTTCCGCTGGGTTGACTGAAGCGAGCGCCGAATGCCGACAACTCCGAGATCACGGTAAGCTCCAGACGTAGACTGGTTTAGTCCTATACTTCGACCTTCCTGAAGGCGGGTTCGACTTTATGCAGTTTCCCAAACTTGGATTTCTTCGCGGCGCACTAGTCTTTGGTACTGTCTGCCTCATAGGCATGGGTCCTTTTGCAGATGGTCGCGTAATCTTAAAGTCATGGCAGGTGCTACCAAGCGTGGTCGCACCGGCAATCATGTTTATTCTGCTCTTCGTGCTCCCATTGGACATGACGATGTCACGAATATTCATGTCTGGGCAGGAACATCTTGAGAAGAGTCGGCTGCTGGCTATCATCAAACTCGAGGGCGCTTTGTTTTTCGCACTGCTTCTTTCCTGGATACCATTCTTCATAAAAATCACCAGCCCAGTGAATTAGCACCACATGATTTCGAGGCAGGCACCGGCCAGCCGGGTGACGATACGTCGCCCCGCAGCCCACTCTATCCACCGAATTCCCCGATCCCCCTCAGCGAGCAACGAACCGGCCCGGAAAGTGGCCGGTCCCACACTTGCCCTGTGTGGACCTAGCGCATCTTAAATCTCATGTTATACTTTATTATAGTGCTATAACCTAATGAATTAAATTAATTAAATTCTCCTTATAATGGTCACAACGCATAAGTTCGCGTCGGTGTTCAGGGCGGTAAATGTCAAGCCAATCACCCTGCATATTGGGAACTCAAAACTCACTTTTAGGTCCCTCCAGGATTTCACCTTCGTTCTCGCACCTTGGACAAGCACCCCAGCGGCGCGACTCGCCAAGGTGATGCAGAGTTCGCCCGCGAATTTGACTCAAGAAGCACTAGAAATTCAAAAGCTTGGCGTGCGTTTGAAGCTACTGATCGGCACTCAACCGAAAGTTGACGAAGAATTTATCGCTGAATTACGTGCACTAGAACTCCATGCTTTCACTAATGATTACGGCTGGAGGTCGCTATTCAACGCCTTAATCGAAGCTTTACCGAAATCCGCCCC
>SHZM01000097.1 GCA_009692265.1 Gammaproteobacteria bacterium | reverse complement strand
GGGTTGAACAATAAAATCCGTGTGTTGCAGCGTCGCGCCTACGGACTGCGTGACGAAGAATACCTTCGATTGAAGACCCTCACCTGCATGTTGCCTAAGCTTTGACCGAAAAATGATCAAGTTTTACCCACACTAAGTCCGGAAGACCCCAACAAAATAACCAGATACAGCAGAGTGCGACGCAACCAGGATCGAGCCTGCTGCACCTCCCAGATATCGTTAAATGTTTCTTCGATGGTCGCCATCATCGCCACCACCGACAGCCCTAGCAGGATCAGGCCGAGTGTCTGCAACGCCGCGGCTTTGGTCACAAATTCCGCGAAGTACTGCTGCACTTGGCGTCCGCTGGCGGGCACGAACGTGGTGAAGATAAAATTCTCAACCGCCACCTGCCAGGTTCGAAGCGCCGGCACTAAGGCCAAGGTCGTGAACATCACCGTTAATAGCGGCACCAGCGACAACACCGTGGTATACGACAGCGCCGCCGCCACTTGCCCACAGCGATCGTGGTGAAATTCGCGCCCAACGTCGATAAGGAACTGGAATACGCGCGAAGCAGGCGCCGGCAGCAAGGACTTCCACATAGCCGCTATAGTTCCGGACGCATGCTGCCTTCGACCACCGATTGAATTGGAGAAGCCAATGCAAACGATTATCTACCACAACCCCCGCTGTACGAAATCTCGCGCGACGCTTGCATTGCTGATCGCACATGGCATCGAACCAGAGATCGTCGAATACCTCAACGATCCTCCCGCAGTAGCGACGTTGCGGCGGTTGCTCTCGGCGCTGAAGATGACTGCGCACGCGATTGTCCGTAGCCAAGAAGCCCCGTATACCGAGTTGAATCTTGCCGCCGCCGACGAGGCGACGGTGCTTGCGGCGATTACGCAACATCCGATCTTGCTGGAGCGCCCGATCGTGCTTCGTGGCAACCGCGCAGCGATTGGACGACCACCCGAAAATATCCTGCCGTTACTGGCTGATTAGTCGACAATGTTGAACTGTCGTTTCCTGCCTTAACCGAGATAATTAAATAACGAGAGACCCTGTATCCGGATAAACGCCTGCTGCGCCGCTTCCAGGGCTTGGGTTTGGCGCGACAACCGACTGATCGCGTCCGCGATATCGACATCTTCGAGTTTGGATTTCACGGATTGAAGTTGGAGACTCACGTCGGTATTGATCGATATTTGGGAATCGAGCGCGTTTTGCCGCGCCCCGATCTGCGCGCGCATGGACCCCAGGCTATCGAGCGCGAGGTCGATGTCGCCCAGGGCGCGATCCAGATTAAACGCGGATTCCGCGCCGAGTTCAGCGCTGGTGATATCAACCGACATGTCGCGCTGTGCGCGCGAAATGGTTGCGATCACCGATTGGTTGCGGGCGGGCCCGAGGGTAAATTCATCCGCCACATTCGGCACGCCGGTAATGGCCAGCGAATTCCCATTAAATGATATCGCGCTGCCGTCGACGTACGACTGTGCACTCAATATCGTTGCACCAGAGGTATCGTTGACAACGTCGTACGTATTCGCGGCGGTGAAGACGATGCGAAAGTTATCAGTCGTGAACGCGGTGAGATCGGTGACCCTGTCATTGATCGGCCGTCCCGTGCCCGTGTTAGCGGCACCAAGGCCAGTAACGAAAGTGCCATTGCCGTTGCGGATCCCCATGAACACGTCCGAGCCCGCGAGGCCTTCGCCGATCGTTCGGCCCTCGGCAATTTCAAGTGCTCTTACGGTGTCATTGCCGGCATACAGCATAGTGCCTGTGATATCCGGCGCGAACGGCAAGGTGTCGGCCGCCGTCCCCGCGAAAATGTACTCCCCGCTTGAATTCTTCTTGTTCGCGAGCAGTTGAATCTCGTTGAGCCGCTCGCCAACTTCAGCGGCGATAAAGCGGCGGTCCGCCGTCGCCAAGGATCGGTTCTTCGCACGAAGGACCAGTTCGCGCACCCTTTGCAACGCGTTCTGGGTGGCTTCAACCGCAGTCTCCTGCTCGGACAGGCGCAGGTTCGCCAGGTTCGCGTTGCGATCGTATTGGGTCAGTGCGCCGATTCGCTCAGTTAGTTGCACGGACTGGGCGGCGGCCGACGGATCGTCGGCCGGATTCAGTATCCGTTTGCCGGACGAAATTTGCGTTTGATATTTCTGTACGTCCTTTTGCAAATCAAGCATGCCGTTCAACGAGCGAAAAAAACCTGATTATTAGTCACACGCATCGCGGCCTACTCCAGTACCGAAGCTTAACGCATCGCTTCCAGCAGCGAGGCAAACGTTTGGTTGGTCACCTGAATCAATTGCGCGGCCGCCTGGAACGCCTGCTGGAAGCGGATTAGATTGGCGGCTTCTTCGTCCAGGTTCACCGCGGATATCGCGTCGCGGGAAGCTTCTGCGTATTCGCGTTGGACCTTTATTGCGTCGCGACTGATGAGCGCCTGCTGAGTGCGGGATCCAACCTGGCCAATCAACTGGCCATAGGCATCCTGCAGACTCGCCGTACCACCGTTCAGAATTTCGCTCGTACGCAAACCGGCCATCGCCAGTCCATTCGCGTTATCCCCACTGCCGTTTGAATCCGGATCAATCCGAAAGACATCCCCGGCCGCGGGACTACCTGTTATCCGCACCTGCCGCCCGTTAACGCTAATCGCGGCGCCGTTGGTGAACGGAATCAGCGGCCCGGCGCCGTTGACCTGAAACGTGGTCGATGGAGTATTGAAGTTGAGTTGAGTTGGCACCAGCAAATTCGGATCGGCCACATTCACTACGTCGGGCGGCGTAACTGTGGCAGATCCGATGTTCGTCAGTGCCCTAGTCGAGGCGACTGGGTTAGCCAGCGCCACCCGCTGCGGATCCGAAATCAGGGAACTGAGCCCCGTGCTAGAAACTGGGTTGGCTGGAGCAGGTACTGGTCGCCAGCCGCGGGCGCGCTCGGCAGGGTAATCGTCATGCCGTCGACGCTGAACGGGCCGGTGCCGCTCAGGGTTTGCTGAACTCCGTCGGTGAGGCGAGTCAGAATAAAATCGGTGCCGTTATGGACGAGGCGATAATCCGAATCGGTCAGGTTACCCACATTCAATGAGTCGAGGCTCATTGACACGCTGCCGGTATTACCAAGCGCGGCGTTCACGTTGGCCGACCCCAGCACAAACAGCGGGGTGCCCAAAACACCACGCAGATCCATGCCATTTTGATGCCGCGTATTCATGGTGATGCTCAAACCGGCGGCGAGGCGACCGATCGCGTTACGCGCAGGATCCAGAATCTCGTCGCGGAAGGCGAGAATGCCTGCGAGTTCGCCGGTCACTAAGGCACTGCTGATCTCGGTCGACACGCCCCCGCTTTGAATCGACACCTCGAGGCGGCTGCCATCAAGCGGATTCGGCGTCGCGGCCAGGGTAATGTTGGTACCCGCGGCGACCAACAACTGACCGTTACCGAGGAACACATTCGTCGCGTGGTCCTGCTGCTCAATCGTCGAAATATTGGTTATTTTCGACAATTCCTTTAAGAGACGATCCCGCTGGTCGAGCAAATCATTCGGTGACTGTCCCTGCGAGGTCCCGTAGGCTTGCACGATGTCACGATTAAGTGCCGCGAGCGCGCTACTGTACGAATTCAATTGCGTCACCCGCTGCGAGATCGCGCCGTTAAGATTGTCGTTCAGGGCGCTGAAGCGCGAGTCGAGATCCTGGAACCGATCGGTCAAGCCGCGAGTCGCGGTTAAGAAGACTTCTCGGGCTGGGATCGACGATGGATCGTTGTTGACGTCCTGCAGGGTTTGGAAGAATCGCGCCAGCGCTGGCCCGAAAGTCCCGTCGCCGACAATACCGTCGACCTGGATCGAGAAGTCGGCATAAATGCTCGCGCGCGCTTCGCCGGCGGTATTGTTGCGGACTTGTATCTCAAGAAACTGATCCGCCAGGCGTGAAATCGAGGATATGTCCACGCCCTTGCCGATAAATCCGACTCCGGCGTACTGGGCTGGTAGGGCTTGCTGCTCGACCCGTTGTCGCGAATATCCTTCGGTATGGACGTTGGCAATGTTATGGCTAGTCGTGCTGAGCTGCCGCTGGTTCGCCAATAACGCCGAGACTCCAATACTTAATGCACCCGACATAGCTGCTTCCCGTAAACGAATTAACCGGCCGGCACCGCGCGCTGATTCGCGAGTTGCTCATGGATTTGAAGAATCTTGCGCGCGTAATCCGGATCCGTGGCGTAGCCCGCGCGCTGAAGTTCGCGTGCGTAGGCGGCCGGCTCCGCCGCCCGTTCCAGTGCGCGCTGATAGCGCGGATTGGATTGAATAAACTTCGCGTAGTCGTCAAAGGCCGCGCCATAATCTTCGTATGCGCGAAACGCCGCGGTCACCCGCACCGGATGTCCGTCGAAGTATTCCAAGGTCGCGCGCCGCACCGTCTCGCCGTGCCAGCTCGGATCGGCTTTGATACCGAACAAATTGTGCGAGCTAACGCCACCGTCGCCGCTCATCACGTGCTGCCCCCAGCCGGTTTCTAGTGCGGCCTGCGCTACCAATACTTCGGGCATCGTCCCCAATGCCGCAGCGGCGCGTTTGGCGTGCGCGAGCATCTTCGCTGCGAACTGCCGGTTGTCATCGGCAAATGCCCGATCCGTTACCCGCTCCCGCGACAGACTGCGCGCAACGGGCGATCTGTCACATCGCGGTTAGTCCCACCCACGAAATCGTCGCGGATGTGGGAATTTGCCACATTGATCCGCCAACACGCGGGCGTGTCTCGCGAATCGGTGCCCGCTTCGTGGACCTACGCGCGGATCAGACCCGTCGCCTCGAACATTTCTGCGCGGAACTCGCCCGCAAGCAACGACGTGTAGGTTAGCCCCCGAGCTGATTCGCGAAACGCGCGAGGTCCTGCGGCGTGTCGATATCGTGACGAAGCGGCAGCCGCGACCAACGTAGCTTGCCCGCCTCCATGCGCTGCACCGTTTCTTGATAAACCGTGTCGCTCCCCCATGGCAGCGCTGTAAACAGGTCGGGTCGCGCGGCGGAAAGCCCGATTAACCAGTACCCGCCATCCGCGCTCGGTCCGAGCACCACCTCATCACCGTCGCGTAGGCGCGTGAGTCCGAGCTGCAAATCCGCGCTCGTCAGATCAACGATATCCGAACCGACTAACACTGCCTGGGGATGCGCGGCCAGCACTAGGTTTAGTGCCGCCGCCATGCGCGCACCGAGATCTCCGGTCACTTGGGTCGCGAAGCGCCAGCGCTCAGCATTCAGCCGCGTGGAGAAATACTCCATCGAGGTCTCGTGATCGACAAAGAGATAGCGCGCAATCCCGGGTAGCGCTTCGGCGCAGCTAAGCGCATGGGCCAACAACGCTTCATAGATCGCCGCCGCGCGCGCGGCACCCACCGTCGGAATTAAACGGGTCTTTGTAGATCCGGGTCGTGGCGCGCGCGCGAAGACGATTAGCGCGCTACTCCCGGGAATCATTACCGTTCGCGGACCGCACGGTAACAATCCGCCAGTTGACGCGAGTCAACCCCGCAGAAAAATTGTAGACGCAGCCACCACATCCGCAGCACCGTGGTGAAGATCCCACCCCGCTCCCAGCGCCGAGACGAGGTCGTGACGGACAAAAACAGGCACTGCGGGTGCGCGAGTGTTCTCAGGCGGGTGCACAGATCAATGTCTTCCATGAGCGCCAGGTCGCGATAACCGCCGACGGAGTCGAACATGCGTCGCGTGATAAAAATTCCTTGATCGCCGGTCGCGATGCCCGTCATGCGCGATCGGAAATTCATCGCGGCTGCGATAATCCACAAGCCCCAGTGCGACCCGGACAGCGTCACATCGAAACGGCCCCACCCTCCAGCTTCAATTAACGCGATCTGTTCGAGTACTCCCAATGCGGCTGCCGGCAAGCTCGTATCCGCATGCAGAAACACGAGCAGCCGCCCTTGGCTCTGCGATGCACCGTAATTCATCTGGACCGCGCGACCCGGGGCGCTCACCACGACACGATCGGCTAGGGGTGCCGCCAATGCCACCGTCGCATCGCTGCTGCCGCCGTCGACAACAATCACTTCATGGCCTGCGGCTCGCCAAGTCTGGAGGGGCTGCAGGCAGGCGGCGATCTCGCGTGCTTCGTCCAGAACTGGAATGACGATTGAAATATCAGGCATGTAACGCGCCACTACAGCCGCTGCCCTGACCCGCCGTACACCCATAACAATGATCGCGCACAGTGATCGGTAATCCCGCTACCGTGGTCTCCAGCAACTCCGAAAGATGAGTGGTAGGTTGCCTATTCGCAAACTCCAAACGCAGCATCTGGTTGAAATCACAATCGAACACATTGCCCTGCCAATCGACACTAAGCAGGCTGCGGCACATCACGTTGGTCAGATTCTCGGCCGCGTAATTGTCGACCAACAGCTGCAGGTAATTATCCAAACGATGCTCTCGTTCGAGGGCGTGACGAAAACGCGCGATCGGCATATTCGCAATGGTCAACAGTTGATTAAACTGCACGCCGTGGTCCTCGAATAAGCGTGCCTTATAAATAGCTTCCAAGGATTGCTGCGCCGGTGGCAGATGCGCACCCACCGGGTTGTAGACGAGATCGAGTACCAGCGCCGAACCAGCGCGACCATACCCGAGCGCATTCAACTCACGTAACCCCCGAATACTTTTCCCAAACACCCCGCGACCGCGCTGGGCGTCGACATTTTGCGGCCCGTAACACGGTAATGATGCGACCACGCGAACCTGATTTTCGGCGAGAAACTCGGCGAGATCCGCTTGCCCGGGTTCCGCCAAGATGGTGAGGTTGCAGCGATCGATAATCTTCAGGCCCAGCGCACCTGCGTCACGCACTAACGCGCGGAAATGCGGATTCAATTCCGGTGCGCCACCGGTGATATCCAAAGTGTGGGGCCGCGCGTGTTGCAGGTACTGCAACACCACCGCGATGGTTTGTGCCGACATCTCTTCCGTCCGCGTCGGCCCGGCGTCGACATGGCAATGCGCACAGGCTTGGTTACAACGATAGCCAAGATTGACTTGTAGTGTCTCGAGCGTACTGCGAGTGAGCGCTGGAAATGGGGGCACGTGGTAACGAGCAATAGGTGCGCTGGCCGACATGATGGATTCGACTCCTTGAGCAGGTCACGAGTTCACTGCAGCCAGTGTAGCCGAACTCACCTGGCAGGCTGGCGCACTGCGTGAGGGCTCGCTAAAATCGCGCCGTCCCGTGGGGTCGTAGCTCAGCTGGGAGAGCGCTGCGTTCGCAATGCAGAGGTCGGGGGTTCGATCCCCCCCGGCTCCACCATTTCATGATTCGGCGAGATTCTGAGAGATACACTGAATCTTTCAAAAACAGACACTTAACTAAAAGTGTCGCCCGGCGTGATACGTCGAAAACCGTTAGTAACAAACAGCGCTGTTGGTAACATGGTTGGTAACTTAGGGTTTTAACCGGAGAGTTACCCACATGACGGCCATAAACAAGCTATCTGACACCAAGGTCAAAAACGCGAAAAGCAAGCGCGCCCCGTACAAGCTTTCAGATGGTGATGGACTGTTCCTGCTGGTCACCCCAACCGGCGGCAAGTGGTGGCGCATTGCGTATCGACTCGGCGGTAAACAAAAGCTGTTATCGTTGGGGACGTACCCCGCAATTTCGCTTTCGATGGTTCGCGAACGGCGTGCCGAGACCCGCCGACTAATCACGAATGGCGTTGATCCGTCCGAATATCGCAAAGTCCGACGTGACGACGGCGATGGAACATTCGGCGCGGTCGCGCGTGTGTTGGCGCCGACCGAAAATTGAGCCACTAATGAGGCTTGTGCCGAGCGAAAACTGAGCCAGGTGTTCAACTTACCCTGCTGATTATTTGAGCAGCAGGGGTAAAGGAGTGCTCACCATGGACATGATTGGCAGAATTCGGCGCA
>SHZM01000096.1 GCA_009692265.1 Gammaproteobacteria bacterium | reverse complement strand
GGCCAAGTGGCGGTGCTTCGGTATTTTAGCCATCGGCAAATCATGCCGGATTTATCCTCACCTCAAACAGGCATTAAACCCTATGAAAATAGGCCTCGCTGCTTGAGCAACAACCTCTTTTTACCCACACTCAAACCAAAAGAGCCAATCGAATTATTGCGATAAATTCGTAGGAAGGCGCGCCGCTTACGCTTTGTCGTTCGAATTTAGTGAGGTGCCCTTAAGTCATAGTCCTGGCCATCGTGGCCATTCCGCGTAACTGCGGTCGGTGTGAATTTTGCCGTCGAGGCAAGTCAGCACCGCGACAAATGGTAACTCCCACTCTTTGCCACGCGCCGGGTCGGTCACGATTGCTTCGACGATCACTCGGTCGCCAACTGCATGACTGTGCACTACTCGCATCCTGCGTTCTGGTGCGGCCTGTAATATTGTCTGTTCGACCTTTAATAACTCTTCGGCACCGCGGATTGTCGGTCCACCCATGCAGTACACGGTGCAATCGGCGGTATAGACTTCACGCACGAAACGTTCGATGTCGTTGTTGTATAGTTCTTCGTAGTTCCGCGCGGTGTCGAGATTGCGTTGTTCTTCTGGAGTCATCATTTATCTCTTAGGTAGAGAGACCGAAAATTATTAGTGCGCTTCCACTTGCATGCGTGAGTTTCGGTTAAGCGCACCTAAGGACCCGGGCAGAAATAATCTTTACATTCGGCTGTTTCTGAGCGTTGCCCTAGTCGGCGAGCTAATCTTTCGCGGTACCGGGATTTCTTCTACAGGAGACGACCATACCGTAGCCAACCCTTCGCCTCGGGGGTCGCTTGCGGCACTCACTTTGTTAGTCGCTCGATCCCATAGGATCGCGTGCATATTCCCGTAGTCGCGCTCCGAGCGCCTGAAGGAGTGTCCACGCGCCTTGAGTTCGGTGATCGCCGCGTCGTCGAAGGCCGCCGGTTCATAGAGCACTTCATCGGGCAAATATTGATGGTGGTAGCGCGGTAAACCAACCCACGCGTCTGGTTCGCTACCTGCATAGAATTCCAGCGCACTCAGCAAAACCATTGAGATAATTCTGCTACCGCCTGGAGTGCCTAAAATCCCAATCCGGTTTTTGGTAATCAAAAAGCTCGGCGTCATACTGGACAAGGGGCGCTTGCCGGGGACGATAGCGTTGGCGTCAACGCCGACCAGGCCATAGGCGTTGGGTGTTAAGGGGAGTGAGGAGAAATCGTCCATTTCGTTGTTAAGCAACACACCGGTACCGGGTGGCGTAAAGCACGCGCCAAACGGCGTGTTAACGCTCAACGTCGCGGCTACCCTATTACCTTCCGTGTCCAGAATTGAAAAATGAGTGGTGTGATTGCCTTGGCTAGGTGGCGCAATCGGTTTTAGCATGCTGCTGGGAGTCGCCTTGTCGAGCGCAATATCCGCACCGATCGCTTTCGCGTGCGCCTTGCCAGTGAGCCGCGCAATCGGAATGTCGCCGAAATCAGGATCACCAAGAAACTCGGCGCGATCGCGATACGCGCGACGCATCGCCTCGATCGTAAGATGCCGACGGTCGTTGTCGCTCATGCTGGAAAGCTCGTAGTTCTCGAGCATATTGAGGGCTTCGAGCATGACGATACCACCCGACGACGGAGGTGGGGCTGAGACGATTTCCATGTCGCGGTAATGGCCGACCAGCGGCTCACGCTCGATCACACGGTATTGGGCGAAATCTTCCAGGATCCAAATCCCGTTCCCAGCTTGGTTTCCGTCGACGAGAAGATCAGCTGTTTCGCCCTCGTAAAATCCAGCAGCGCCCTGCGTGGTGAGACGCCCTAGGGTTACTGCGAGATCACGCTGCTTGAGTACGAAGCGATTTATTGGCACCTCAAGATGGTCAAGAAAAATTTCTGCCGTAGCTGGATCTTGCGCCATCACATCTTGGCGAAAACTCGCCATCGTTCGGTAGTGCTCGCTTACCGGAAAGCCATCGCGCGCAAGTTTAATTGCCGGAGCCAAGGATCGTTCGAGCGGTAGCCGGCCGTAGTTCAACGCGAGATGTACCAAGGCTGCCGGGGTGCCGGGAATCGCCGCGGCAAGTGCCCCATTTAAGGACTTGTTACGGATTATTTCGCCCTTCGCGTCGAGATACATTTCCTTGGTTGCGGCGATTGGTGCCCGCTCACGAGCATCCAAGAAAATATTGGTGTTACTGACTGCACGATGTAAGAGAAAAAAGCCGCCGCCGCCGATCCCCGATGAATAGGGCTCCACCACGGCGAGCGCCGCGGCGACCGCGATAGCCGCATCGAATGCATTACCGCCTGTGTCGATAATCTCGCGTCCTGCCTGCGTGGCAAGGGGGTGCGCCGAAGCGATCGCGGCGGCGCTGGGATCACGAAGGGTCGCCGATCCAGTACCGCACCACAGCAGTAGCGAAAAATAGACCGCGGTTCTCATCAACAAGATTTCACTTCGGTCGCGGTTGAAGAAACTAAGCAATGGTATTTTTCCATCAGCATGATCACAGATTCCACGTACGCGGGATCCTGTGGGATGCAGTCGACCGGACATACCTGTACACACTGCGGTCGCTCAAAGTGGCCAACACATTCGGTGCAGCGCTTGGGATCTATCTCGTAATGTTCTGGACCTTCGAATATCGCCTGATTCGGGCATTCCGGTTCGCACACATCGCAGTTGACACATTGATCCGTAATCAGCAACGCCATGGGGCTTACCTAAGAATGCGCTCTCGCTAAGGTTTAGACGCGTTAATGCGTTTACCGACGCGTTCGACGAGGGCTGCGTTGACAATCGGATGTACAAATTCCTTGACATCGCCGCCGAGGCTCGCAATTTCCCGAATCAACGATGACGATACGTACGAATAGTGTTCGGTCGTTGGCATAAAGATGGTGTCGGCTTCCGGCACTAATCGTTTGTTCATTCCTGCGAGTTGGAATTCATACTCGAAATCGGATACCGCGCGCAGGCCGCGCAGTACAGCCTTGGCGCCACAGGCGCGGACAAAATGCGCTAATAGACCCTCAAAGCGCTGCACTTCGACGTTGCCATGCTGCACTAAGACCTGTTGTGCGAGTTCGACGCGTTCATCGGTCGAAAAGGCGGTGTTCTTTGCGGTACTCGCTGCTACGGCCACGATAACTTGATCGAAAAGCTGCGACGCACGCGCAATGATGTCGCTGTGCCCATTCGTAATCGGGTCAAACGTGCCAGGATAAATTGCGATAATGCCCAAACTCCAATCTCCCAAAGTTATGGTGTGCCGCCTAAATATCTGTTTCGATTAGGCAGTATCGAGTCTGCCGTGTTTCGCCTTCGCGCATGATACGCCATCCGTCCGGGAGTGCGATCCTCGGCGCTTCGCGCTCTGATTCGAGATAGATTAATGCTGATGGAGCTAAAAAAGCCCTTGTGATCATCGGAACTACCGTTGTGAGCAAGGTGGTCCCGAACGGCGGGTCAAGAAATACCAGGTCGAAGCGCCGGGAAGGCGATGCCGCGATAAAGCAGCACGCGTCGAGCTCCACAAACTCAACACGATCAGTTTTTAAGTTAGAAACATTCGCTTTTAGCTGTTGCATGATACGCGGGTGATTTTCGACTAAGACAGCACGTTCGGCCCCGCGCGACACGGCTTCCAGCCCCAGGGCCCCAGTGCCCGCAAAAAGATCCAGGCAGTAGCTCCCTGGGAGATAAGGGCCGAGCCAGTTAAACAGGGTTTCGCGGACCCGATCGGCGGTTGGCCGCAGCAGAGATCCGGAGGGAATAGTTAGCCAGCGGCGCCGCCATTCGCCCCCGATGATGCGAATTCTTCCGGGCGGCTCGGTGCTGGCTTTGGGGTTCATTTCGATACTGCGAGCGGGCCAACGGTAATCCGCGCCATGTGGCCTAGCGCTATCCGTCGCTTAAACGCGTCTTTAACTTCGGCCAGTGTGACAGCCGCAACTGAACGCGGGTAACTCTCTAGATAGTCCAACGGGAGGCGGTAGAAAGCGATAACGGTCAAATATTCGAGAAGCTTGGAATTGTTGTCGATCCTCAGTGGAAAGCTGCCGATGAGATTGCGCTTCGCGGCGTCGAGCTGGGCTCGGGTGGGCCCCACTTCAATAAATTTCGCGAGCGTTTCTTCTAGTACCGCGCGGGCCTCCGTGAGGCGCGCGCTATCGACCTGCAGTGTCGTTAGAAAAGGCCCACGTTCGGCCATAGGTTCGAAGTAACTGCTAACGGAATACGACAAGCCGCGCTTTTCCCGAATCTCATTAAATAGAATGGAGGTTGCGTTGCCGCCCAACACGTGATTGCCGACGACGAGCGAAAAGTAATCTGGATCTTTACGCTTGATCCCGACCTGACCGTAGAACAAGTGACTCTGTTGGCCAGCGAGGGGAATGTGTTCGTCGCTACCCTCGCTTAGTTCGGTGACCTCGGGCAGTGCGGGTGCTGGCTCGCCGACGGGTAGACCCTCTACGATTTCGTTGGCTACAAGACGGGCTTGTTGCGGTGATAAGGCACCGACGATCACGACGATGGCGTTGCTTGTGGTGTAGTACCGAGCATGAAAGGCTTGTACGTCTGCCGGCGCGAGGCCAGCGATTGATGTTTCAGTACCTCCGGTCGGCGTGCCATAAGGATGCGCGTGATAGATCGCGCGCTGCAGGGCCTTATCGCCCAAGGCCTCAGGTGCGACTTTCTCGTTCTGCAAGCCCGCCTGGATTTGCTTGCGCGCGCGGTCAAAAATATCCTCGCTGAATCGCGGAGACACCAGCATTGCGCGCAGCAATTGAAGGGCCGGCTCCGCGGTCGTAGGGTCAGTCAAACTTCGCAGAGAGATCCACGCCATGTCGCGTAACACGCCACTACCTATCTGGGCTCCGGTGGCTTCTACCTGAGCGTGGAAATCGTCCGTGGACAAATCAACTGTACCCTCGCCCAGCAAAGCGCTCGTGAGCATGGCAAGACCGGCAGATTTTCGATCACGCGCACTGCCAGCATCGAACACGACCCGCAGTTTGAACATCGGGATTTCGGGTGCAGGCATGAAGTATACGGGTACTCCATTATCCGTAGTCCAGCGTTGAATCGCTGGAGTTGCGTACGCTGTTGCGGTGGTCGCGACCAGCACTAGACTGAGAAGGAACCGTTTCATTACGGGGTCTTCGCCGGTACCAGATACGCCACCGTGGCGCGCTCGTCGTTGAGGTACTTTCGCGCGACGGCTTGCACCTGTTCGGAAGTGACTGCTCGGATATTGTCGACATGCTGATCTTTAAGGCGCCAGTCCATGCCGATTACCGCGAGCGAACCTATGATCATCGCCTGCCCGAACATTGAATCCTGCTGATAAATGGCCTCGGCGACGGCCGCGATTTTTATTCTCGCGAATTCGTCGTTAGCGGGAGGAGTCATTTTTATCGCCTTAATTTCCGCTTTGATCGCGACTTCAAGCGCTTCGAGTGTCACTCCCTCGCGGGGTTCTCCCTCGAGCGTGAAGAGATCTTCGAGTCTGGATAGGCCTTGGTAGCTCGCACCGGCTCCTAACGCAAGTTCACGTCCACGCACGAGGTTTCTTTCGAAACGCGCACTCGCGCCGCCATCCAACGTCGCAGCGAGTACTTCCAGCGCTGATATCTCCCATCCTTCCACAGGCGGGATGCCGCGCCCCCGCTGGGCGAGACCCGGTACTTTGTAATTCAAAATTAACTTCGGAATCTTTAATTTGTCGCTGGCGAAAGTGAGGCGTTTTTCGCCTCGTTGAACGATCTCGGGACGGTCTTTTAGGGTAGGAATTTGGCGGGCCGCGAGCGGGCCGAAATGTTTCGCTGCCAGAGCTAAGACCGTCTTTGGCTCGACGTCTCCGACCACCACGACGATCGCGTTGTTTGGAGCATAGTAGCGATGATACCAAGCTGACAAATCCTCCAATGCCATTTGGTCAATATCGGCAGCCCAACCAATAACAGGTTGCCGATAAGGGCTAGTTTGCCAGGTATTTGCCAAGACCGTTTCAAACGCGAGCGCGTGTGCGTTGTCGTCGGTACGCAGGCGGCGTTCTTCACGAATAACTTTCAGTTCATTCGCGAATTCAGCGGGATCAAGCACCAAGTTGTGCATGCGCTCAGCTTCCAGTTCGAAACTCAACTCTACATTGTCGGCTGACCACTGCTGGAAGTACGTGGTGTAGTCCGGGGTAGTGAATGCATTTTCGCGACCACCGTGATCCGCGACCACGCGTGAGAATTCGCCTGTCGCAAGGCGTTTGGTGCGTTTGAACATCATGTGTTCGACGGCATGCGATACGCCGGTTGCACCATCCAGTTCGTAGCTACCGCCGACTCTGTACCACACCTGCACCACAGCCACGGGTGCGCGATGATCCGCTTGCACAATTAACTTCAAGCCGTTGTCCAACAAGAAATCCGTGGTCGCTGGTATTGCTCCGGCGTATTGGAGCCAGCCGAACAACATTGCGGCGATGAGGCTACGTAGCACCACGTTTACCCCCCACGTCTGTACGAGTGAAGGTGTTAGCATACCCTACTGGTTATTGGCTTTTCGGCTGGCAACGGCTGCGACTATTCGGTCTTCAACATGTTCAAACGTCTTAGAGAGGGAATCGCGCGTACGCGCGATGGTTTGCTGAATCGTATCAGCAAATTGTTCGGTCGCGGCGAACCTCTCGATACCGCGTCAATTGAAACTTTGGAGTCCGCGCTGCTGCTGGCCGACACCGGCGTTCAAGTCACTGCGCAGATTTTAGACGCCGTGAAAAAGCGGGCACGGGACAATACCGCCGTGCTTGAAATTGTACGAGACGAGATGACAAAGGTATTGACTCCGGTAACCAAACCTCTAGTCGTCCCTGCGCAGTGTGACGGTCCTTTCGTAATATTGGTGGTCGGGGTAAATGGTGCCGGGAAGACGACAACAATCGCAAAGATCGGAGGTTCGTTGCAGGCGGCAGGGTTACAAGTAATGTTCGCAGCTGGAGATACCTTTCGCGCCGCGGCGGTAGCCCAATTAAAGACTTGGGGTGAGAGGCTGAATATTCCGGTTATTGCGCAAATACAGGGGGCGGATCCTGCTTCGGTAATTTTTGACGCGTACGCGGCGGCGACAGCTCGCGGAATACAGGTATTGATAGTTGACACTGCTGGGCGCCTACACACACAGGATGGCTTGATGGCGGAGTTGGTCAAAGTTCGTCGCGTGCTAGGTAAGCAGAACCCGGCCGCACCTCACGAGACGCTTTTGGTGTTAGATGCAACCATGGGACAAAACGCGCTGCAACAGGCTCGAATGTTTCATCGCGCGGTGAACTTAGATTCGGTAGTTTTAACTAAACTAGATGGTACCGCGAAAGGTGGCATCGTATTCGCAATTGCACAGGAGCTCGCGCTGCCGATCCGCTACATCGGAGTAGGTGAACATTTTGACGATCTGCAAGTATTCAGCGCTACAAATTTTGTCGCGGCGTTGCTCGGAAGCGAGGCACCGAACCTCTAGAGAAATTCGTTTTTCGTGCCGATAATTTGACGCTCGCGCAGCCAAGTGACCGCATCTTCAGCATCTTGTTCAAACCACGCCCGAGCCGAGCCAAGTCGAAAGCTGTAGCCCCAGATATCCATGTCGTGGAGCATTGACGAAAGGCCATAGTCGGGGATCAGGGAGGCAATCAGGACTGACAGATAACACACTGCACATTCTTCCAGATCATCGCCGCCAGCGTCGGTGTCGAGAGATTCCCTTCGCGTCGCGTCCATGCAACGGAAATGACTCGCTTCATGGAGCACAGAGTTTATCGGCGTATCCGCGCGGACATAGAGTGTTGCGGTGCGCAATCCGGCTTCGGGCGCCCCCCAAAAGCTGAAAGGAATATCCGCATCTTCTCCGACGTAAAGAATTTGTAGCTTCCACGGCGCTAATACTTCCTGCAACGCGCGAGCGCGCGGTCTTTCGAGCACTCCGAGTCGGGCTACTTCAGATTCCATGGTTTAAACGTATTGATAGCAGGCTTCCAGTTTGACGGATTATCGAACTTGGCGGTCAAGTCGTAACGAGTAGGGGGCAAAATAGAGCTGGCCCCGAGATTCTGCACAGTGAGATAAGTGGATTTTCTGCCCGATGAGGCGATGATACGCCTCGATTTAGGAGCAGAACATGAGCCTGAGAACTCGCCGGAACCACTCACCGGCCTTCAAAGCGAAAGTGGCGCTAGCCGC
>SHZM01000033.1 GCA_009692265.1 Gammaproteobacteria bacterium | reverse complement strand
GAGTTATCGAGTGGAGTGGAGATGGTGATGCCTGGGGACAACATAAAGGTCCAGGTGAAGCTGATCAACCCGATCGCGATGGAAGAAGGCTTACGCTTTGCGATCCGCGAAGGTGGACGTACGGTCGGTGCCGGTGTCGTCGCGAAGATCCTGGACTAATACGAACAACTAGATCGGGTATCCGCCTCTAAGCGCATATCACGGTCGAAGGGTTAAACAGAAATGAACCAACAGGTCATCAGGATACGGCTCAAGGCGTTCGATCACCGATTGATCGATCAGTCAACGCGCGAAATCGTCGAAACCGCTAAGCGAACCGGTGCGCAGATCCGTGGGCCGATCCCACTGCCATCCAGACACGAGCGGTTTACGGTGCTGACATCGCCGCACGCCAATAAGGACGCACGAGATCAATACGAAATTCGAACGCACAAACGTCTGCTCGACATCGTGAATCCGACCGATAAAACAGTCGATGCACTGATGAAGCTGGATTTGGCCGCCGGCGTCGACGTCCAAATCAAATTGAGCTGAGAGCCCAGAGGCAACGATCATGGCACTAGGACTGATTGGAATTAAACGCGGCATGACGCGGGTATACGCTGATGATGGACGTGCCGTCCCGGTGACCGTCGTCGAAGTCGAGCCGAACCGCGTGACCAGAATAAAGTCGATAGACACCGATGGCTATCGGGCCGTACAGGTCACCGCCGGCACAAAACACCGTAACCGAATCAACAAACCCGACGGTGGGGTCTACGCGAAAGCGGCGGCATCGGTAGGTCGCGGTTTATGGGAATTTAGACTCGGCGAAAGCGAAGGCGCGGATCTGCAAACCGGCGCGGAACTCAAAGTCGACATGTTTAGTGCAGGACAGCTCGTAGACGTGACTGGAGTGACGGTTGGTAAAGGTTTTGCCGGTACGATTAAACGACATAATTTCAGCATGGGGGATGCGACGCACGGAAATTCGCTGTCACATCGTTCGCCTGGCTCTATCGGTCAGCGCCAAACCCCAGGCCGTGTAATCAAGGGCAAGCGCATGTCCGGCCACATGGGGAATGTCCAACGCACTACTCAACTCCTGCAAGTCGCACGAGTCGATGCAGAGCGGAACCTGTTGCTGATTAAAGGTGCGGTTCCTGGCTCAAAAGGTGGCGACGTACTGATTAAACCGTCGGTCAAAAGCCACACGGCTGGACAAGGCTGAGGTTTATGGAACTACTAATACACTCGTTTGCCAACGGCTCGCCAGCCGGTAATTTGGCGGTCGCCGACACTGTATTCGGGCAACCCTATAAAGAAGCTCTCGTTCACCAGATCGTGACAGCGTACTTCGCGGGCGCTCGCCAAGGCACGAAGGCACAAAAGACACGCGCCGAAGTCAGGGGCGGTGGCGCGAAACCGTGGAAGCAAAAGGGCATGGGCCGCGCACGTGCAGGTACTTCTCGCGGACCATTGTGGCGTTCCGGTGGGCGCGCGTTTGCCGCGCAACCACGTTCCTTCGAGCAAAAAGTAAATCGCAAAATGTATCGAGGCGCGCTGCGGTCGATCCTGTCGGAACTTATTCGCCAGGAGCGTTTGTTAGTCGTGGATAATTTGGACGTCCAGGAGACAAAAACTAAGCTGTTAATTGAAACCCTGGGCCGTTTGGGGCTGACCGATGTGTTGTTGCTCGGCGATGAAGTCTCCGACTCGCTCTACCTTTCCGCGCGCAACTTGCACTGGGTGGGGCTCGCTGATGTCGATGCGCTAGATCCCGCACTGCTCATCTCGTTTGCGAAGGTCGTCGTCAGCCAAGCCGCGTTGACCCGCCTGCAGGAGCAACTGTCATGACACCCGAACGCTTACTACAAGTCCTAGTCGCCCCACAGATGTCGGAAAAAGCGACGCGCCTTGGGGACAAGCATAACCAATACGTTTTCAAGGTATTGAATGACGCGACTAAGCCAGAGATCAAGGCTGCGGTAGAGCAGCTATTCACTGTGCAAGTCGCAAGTGTCCGCGTGTTGAACGTGGCACCGCGTACTAAACAATTTAAGGGCCGGGTCGGGGTTCGCCAAGGTTGGAAGAAAGCCTATGTGAGTCTAAAAGACGGCTTCACTATCGATTTCCTAAGTGCGGCCTAGGCCCACCCAAGCTACTAGGAACGAATTTCATGGCGCTCATTAAAGCTAAACCCACTTCTCCCGGCCGTCGCGGGGTCGTCAAGGTCGTAACGCCCGAGCTGCACAAAGGCGCTCCGCACGCGCCGTTGCTAGAACGACAGATTCAGAATTCCGGTCGTAACAACGCTGGTCGTATCACTGTCCGTCACCGCGGTGGTGGGCACAAGCAACACTATCGAATCGTCGATTTCAAACGGCGGAAAGACGGGATCCCGGCGAAGGTCGAACGTCTTGAATACGATCCAAATCGATCCGCGCATATTGCGCTACTGCTATACGCGGACGGTGAACGTAGGTACATCATCGCGCCCAAGGGAGTTGCCGCAGGGCAGACATTGCGTTCGGGAAGTGATGCCCCCATTCAAGTTGGCAATTGCCTGCCGCTGCGGAACATTCCAGTAGGCGCAATCATCCACTGTGTGGAACTCAAGCCCGGCAAGGGTGCGCAAATTGGCCGCAGCGCGGGCGCAGGAATTCAATACGTTGCACGCGAAGGTGCCAATGCGACCTTGCGATTGCGCTCCGGCGAAATGCGGCAAATTCCGATTGAGTGCCGCGCGACAATTGGTGAAGTAGGCAATACCGAGCACTCACTCCGCTCCCTAGGTAAAGCAGGTGCCAAACGGTGGCGTGGAATTCGTCCCACCGTGCGCGGCGTCGCGATGAATCCGGTCGACCACCCACATGGTGGTGGTGAGGGTCGAACATCCGGGGGCCGGCACCCAGTAAGTCCGTGGGGTACTCCAACTAAAGGCTACAAGACGCGTAGCAACAAACGTACGGACAAGATGATTCTCCGTCGCCGCGACAAGCGCTAAGAGGCTGCCAGCAATGTCACGTTCGATCAAAAAGGGACCGTTCGTCGATCACCACCTGCACAAGAAAGTGGAGACCGCCCGCACTAACAACGACAAGAGACCGATCAAGACTTGGTCACGCCGCTCACTGGTAGTTCCAGACATGATCGGTCTAACCATCGCGGTGCATAACGGGCGTCAGCACATGCCGGTGCATGTGACCGAAAATATGATTGGTCACAAGCTCGGCGAATTTGCCCCCACGCGGACCTTTCGCGGGCACACCGCTGACAAGAAGACGAAGTAAGCGGAGTCACACGATATGGCCACTACAGCAAAGCTCAGCCAAGCACACATCACGCCGCAGAAGGCGCGTCTGGTCGCCGACCAGGTACGCGGGCTCCCGGTCGATCGTGCGCTGAATATTCTGACTTTCAGCAACAAGAAGGCGGCCACCTTGATCAAGAAGGTGCTCGAATCCGCGATAGCCAACGCCGAGCATAACGATGGCGCCGATATCGATGAGCTAAAAATTAAGACGATCATGGTTGACGAAGGTCCGATCATGAAGCGTTGGATGCCGCGGGCTCGAGGGCGAGCCAACCAGATTTTCAAACGTACCAGTCACGTCACCGTGATAGTCGAAGAAGCAGGGCGATAACATGGGTCAGAAAGTACATCCCTACGGCTTTCGTCTCGGAATCATTAAGGACTGGACGTCCACGTGGTATGCGGATCGCCGCCGCTACGCTGAATATCTGAATGCCGATATTGCGGTGCGCGCGTTCCTGCGCAAAAAGCTCGCCCATGCGTCGGTAAGCCGAATTCAAATCGAACGTCCGGCGCACAACGCTCGAATCATCATTCACACCGCACGCCCCGGCATCGTTATCGGCAAAAAGGGTGAAGACATCGAGTCCCTGCGGAAGCAGGTCGCGAAATTAATGGGTATTCCGGTGCACCTAAGCGTCGAAGAAATCCGCAAGCCCGAGCTGGATTCCTACCTTGTTGCGGAATCGGTGGCTCAGCAACTCGAACGCCGGATTATGTTTCGCCGCGCGATGAAGCGCGCGGTGGCAAATGCGCTGCGGCTTGGCGCTCAAGGGATCAAAATCAACGTCGCGGGCCGACTGAACGGCGCCGAAATCGCGCGCACCGAATGGTACCGAGAAGGCCGCGTACCCCTACATACGTTGCGAGCAGACATTGACTACGGCTTTGCGGAAGCCAACACAACGTACGGAGTTATCGGCGTCAAGGTTTGGATCTTCAAAGGCGAAGTGATCAGCCGGACTGAGCAAGCCGCGGCAGACGCGGCGATGGCTGAGCCAGTAGCGGCGACCTAGGAGAGACTCGTGTTACAACCAAAAAACACTAAGTACCGAAAGCAGCATAAAGGTCGTAATACCGGCCTCGCCCACCGCGGCAGCGCCGTAAGTTTCGGCGAGTTCGGCCTAAAGGCGACAACCCGAGGACGCCTGACCGCACGCCAGATTGAAGCCGCTAGACGCTGCATTACGCGGGCCGTGAAGCGTGGCGCAAGGGTGTGGATTCGCGTGTTCCCGGACAAACCAATATCCAAAAAGCCGTTGGAAGTCCGCATGGGAAGCGGTAAAGGCAACGTCGAGTATTGGGTCGCTCAAGTGAAGCCTGGAATGGTGCTGTACGAAATGGAAGGGGTTGATGAGCAGGTAGCGCGAGATGCATTCAAACTTGCAGGCGCGAAATTACCGATCCTGACCACCTTCGCTATACGTAAGGTGATGTGATGAAAGCAGAAGAATTGCGCGCGAAGTCGGAAGCCGACTTAAAAGCACTGCTGCTCGATAAGCGAAAAGAGCAATTTAACCTCCGGATGCAGCATGGCTCCGGACAACAGACGCGCCCTAGCCAAGTACGCGAAGCGCGACGGGACATCGCCCGAATCAAAACGATTTTGGGCCAGAAGCGAACAGGTGGTGCGTGATGGCGGAAGAACAGTCCCTTAAGCGCGCCCTGATCGGGCAGGTAGTCAGCACTAAGATGGACAAGTCTATCTCGGTTCGCATTGACCGCCGTGTTGAGCACCCGATCTATAAGAAGTATGTGCGTAAGTCGACGAAAGTGCTGGCACACGACGAGCACAACGAGTGCAAGGAGGGCGATACGGTGGCAATCGAAGAATGTCGGCCGCTCTCCAAGCGCAAGGCATTCCGCCTTCAGCGCGTGATTGAAAAAGCCGTCGAACTGTAAGCACAGCGTCTGGAGAACCTACGATGATTCAAATGCAGTCGATGTTGGATGCAGCGGACAATAGCGGTGCGCGCCGTCTAATGTGCATCAAGGTTCTTGGTGGCTCGCATCGACGTTACGCGGGTATCGGCGACGTCATCAAAGTCAGTATCAAGGACGCGATACCGCGCGGCAAAGTGAAGAAAGGCGAAGTCTTCAATGCGGTGGTGGTGCGGACGCGCAAAGGCGTGCGGCGACCGGATGGCTCATTGATCCGCTTTGACGGAAATGCCGCTGTTCTTTTGGACAAGCAATTGCAACCTATTGGTACCCGTATTTTTGGACCAGTGACCCGGGAACTACGCAGTGAACGGTTCATGCGTATTGTGTCGCTCGCGCCGGAAGTGCTCTAGGAAATCAGCACTATGAAGAAGATTCGAAAAGGCGATCAAGTCTACGTGCTCGTCGGTAAAGACAAAGGTAAACGGGGAGTCGTGACCCGCGTGCGGACCGATGATCGCCTGCTCGTGGAAGGCGTGAATTTGATTAAGCGCCACACCAAGCCGAATCCAAACGGCAATACGCCGGGCGGAATCGTTGAGAAAGAAGCGCCAATCCACGTTTCAAACGTCGCTCTATTCAACCCAGTGACCTCTAAGCCTGATCGGGTGGGGATTAAAATTCTCGAGGACGGTCGCAAGGTTCGGATATTCAAGTCCACGCAAGAAGTCGTGGATCTTTAATTCAAGAAGAAATCGGGAAAGGTATGGCCAGGTTACACACTTTTTATCGCGACACGGTTGTAAAGCAGTTAATGGACCGTTTCCAATACGGTTCCGTGATGCAGGTCCCGCGTATCACCAAGATCACCGTGAATATGGGGCTCGGTAAATCGGTTGGCGACAAGAAGATCCTGGAAAACGCAGTCAGCGAGATGACCTTGATTACTGGCCAGAAACCAATAGTGACCAAGGCGCGAAAGTCGATCGCGAATTTCAAATTGCGCGAAGGCTGGCCAATCGGCGCAAAGGTAACACTGCGCCGTGCCCGCATGTATGAATTTCTCGACCGCCTAATTAGTGTTGCAATCCCACGTATTCGAGATTTCCGGGGAGTCAACGGGCGCGCGTTCGACGGCATGGGGAATTACACCTTGGGCGTCAAAGAGCAAATTATTTTTCCTGAAATCGAGTACGACAAAATCGACGCGCTGCGGGGGATGGATATTTGTATCTCCACCACTGCGCGTACCGATGAAGAAGGTCGCGCGTTGTTGCAAGCCTTTAGTTTTCCGCTGCGAGGGTAGGGTTATGGCCAAGACTTCCATGGTGATGCGTGAATTGAAGCGAAGCCGCTTGGTAAAGAAATTTGCCGCCAAGCGAACGGCGCTAAAAGAAACGCTCAAAGACCCTAAGCGCTCTTTTGAGGAGCGCGAAGATGCGCGGATGAAACTCCAGCAACTCCCGCGCGACTCGAGCCCTATTCGTGGCCGTAGCCGGTGTCGCCTTACCGGGCGCTCACGTGGCGTTTACCGCAAGTTCGGCCTGGGCCGTAGCGAATTACGACGGCTGGCGATGGAAGGCCACGTCCCCGGTTTGGTTAAGGCCAGTTGGTAGTAAGCATAAGAACGCTGAGTAGAACATTATGAGCATGCAAGATCCGATCGCCGACATGTTGACCCGTATTCGAAACGCGCAGGCGCGGGCTAAACATGAAGTACAGATGCCGATGTCGAAGAGCAAAGTGGCGGTCGCGGCCGTGTTGAAAAGCGAAGGCTACATTGTGGATTTTCGCAGTGCCGAAGTTGAGGGGCATCCGCAATTGGTGATTGAGCTGAAGTATTTCAACGGCCGGCCGGTAATCGAACAATTACGACGCGTCAGCCGACCGGGGCTGAGAGCCTATCGCAAAAGCACCGAGATTCCGCGCATCGTTGGTGGTTTGGGGGTGGCAATTGTATCCACGTCGCGTGGCTTAATGACGGATCGCGCTGCTCGTGCCCAAGGCATCGGCGGTGAAGTCATCTGCTCGGTCTATTAGGAAGCAGCAAATGTCACGCATAGCAAAAAAGCCAATCGCAGTCCCTGGCGACGTCAAGATCGAAATTTCCGGACAGGATGTCCAGGTCAAGGGGCCGAAGGGAACGCTGAATTACACGATTCACACGCTGGTGTCAGTGAGTTTGATCGACGGCACAATTAATGTGACGCCGTGTGACGAATCGCAGAATGGCGACGCCCAAGCGGGAACCACTCGCGCGTTACTCAGTAATATGATTGTAGGCGTCTCGACTGGGTATATGCGCAAGCTCGATATCACCGGGGTGGGCTACCGCGCTGCGGCCAAAGGCAACGTCGTGAGTTTGTCGCTGGGATATTCGCATCCAATTGAATTTAACGTGCCGACCGGGATAACCGTTGAAACCCCAACTCAAACAGAAATTTTGATCAAAGGGATCGACAAGCAGCAAGTAGGGCAAGTCGCGGCCAATATCCGTGCATACCGCCGACCGGAACCGTACAAGGGCAAGGGTGTGCGTTATGCCAACGAGCAAATTCGGCGCAAAGAAGCGAAGAAGACCTAGCGCATCGGCACTAGGCATCAAACTCGAAATCGAAGTGGACAATAGATCATGAACAAGAAGCAAGCACGCCTACGTCGCGCGAAGGGAACTCGCATGCATATACGCGAGTTGGATACTACTCGCCTCAGTGTGCATCGGACCCCGCGCCATATTTATGCGCAAGTACTCTCAGTCGATGGTGCACGGGTATTGGCGACAGCTTCAACCGTAGAAAAGGAAATGCGTGAAGCGCTTCCCAACGGCGGGAACACTGCGGCAGCGGCCGAAGTTGGTAAGCGACTGGCCGAGCGTGCCCTTGCCGCGGGTATCGCCGAAGTGGCATTCGATCGTTCGGGGTTTCGCTACCACGGGCGAATTAAGGCATTGGCAGACGCCGCGCGCGAGCACGGTTTGAAATTCTAGGAGAGTTTAGCTCATGAGCGCGAATGACAGTCTGTCGGAAAGCCCAGAAGGATTTTTGGAAAAACTGGTCGCGGTAAACCGCGTCGCAAAAGTGGTTAAAGGCGGTCGGATCTTCGGATTTGCCGCACTAACGGTCGTCGGCGATGGCGCGGGACGTGTTGGGATGGGCCGCGGCAAGGCGCGAGAAGTACCGGCCGCAATCCAGAAGGCATTGGAGAACGCGCGACGTAACATGGCGCCGATCGCGTTACACGGCGATACCCTTCAGTACGCCCTGGTGGGTGAGCATGGTGCAGCGAAAGTGTATATGCAGCCGGCGTCGCAAGGGACCGGGGTTATTGCAGGCGGCCCAATGCGCGCGGTATTTGAAGCAGTCGGTGTTCATAATGTGTTGGCGAAGTGCATCGGGACTACGAATCCGATCAACGTCGTTCGCGCCACCATCAACGGTTTAAAAAATATGTCGTCGCCGGACTATGTCGCGAGCAAGCGCGGCAAGCACGTCGACGAAATCCGAGGGTAGGGCCCGTGTCAGCGTCAAAAAAATTACGGGTTACGCTGATCAAGAGCGTAGCAGGACGACTCGAAAACCATAAAGCCTGCGTTAGGGGTTTGGGTTTACGCCGCCAGCGACACATGGTCGAAGTCGCGGATACCCCGGAGAACCGCGGCATGATTAATAAAGTCGCGTATTTGCTCGATGTGAAAGAGGCATGAAATGTATCTAAATACTATTCGACCGGCGGCGGGCTCGAAGAAACCCAAAAAACGACTTGGTCGAGGTATCGGCTCGGGTCTCGGGAAAACCGCGGGACGCGGCCACAAAGGTCAAAAGGCGCGGGCGGGCGGCTATCACAAAGTTGGCTTCGAAGGCGGCCAAATGCCGATTCAACGGCGTTTGCCAAAGTTTGGCTTTCGTTCGATGAAAGCACTAACGCGCGACGAAGTACGCCTACATGAATTGAATGACGTGGTTGCCGAAGTCATCGATCTACTTGCGCTGAAAGCTTGCGGCCTGATCCGGGGCGATGTTAAGGATGTCAAAATCATCAATAGCAATAGAGGCAAACTCGCCAAGGCAGTGACAGTGCGTGGCTTACGCGTGACCGCTGGCGCGCGTGCGATCATTGAAGCGGCTGGGGGCAAGGTCGAAACCTAAGCAGATGGCTACGGCGACTAATAATCTCCCCGGCGGATTGGCGGGTTTAAGCAAGCTTACGGAATTG
This sequence comes from Gammaproteobacteria bacterium, assembly GCA_009692265.1. GTDB lineage: Bacteria > Pseudomonadota > Gammaproteobacteria > CAIKBL01. The sequence continues at coordinate 31,300 of SHZM01000033.1, read as the reverse complement.
CGCCAGCGCCTTCTGTTCTTGCTGGGCGCGTTATTTGTCTTTCGAGTGTGCACACATATTCCAGTGCCTGGCATCAATCCGACTGCGCTTGCGCAATTGTTCAATTCCCAGAGTGGCACGATTCTGGACATGTTCAACATGTTTTCGGGCGGCGCGCTTGAGCGGTTTTCGGTCGTTGCGTTAGGCATCATGCCCTATATCTCAGCTTCAATTATTTTGCAGCTGCTGACTCTAGTGCATCCCAAATTGGAACAACTTAAGAAAGAAGGCGAAAACGGCCGGCGCAAAATCAATCAGTACACGCGCTACGCGACCGTCGTGCTAGCTACGTTTCAGGCCATAGGCATTTCGATTATGCTAGAGCAACAGACTAGCGCGGGCCTAGCTTTAGTCACGTTCCCTGGACTGGGGTTCAAAGTTATCTGTGTTAGTACCCTGGTGTCCGGGACATTATTTTTGATGTGGCTCGGCGAGCAGGTTACTGAGCGTGGGGTTGGAAACGGCATCTCAATGATCATCTTCGCGGGGATCGCGGCCGGTCTGCCACGAGCAATCGGTGGAACTCTAGAGCTTGCGCGAACGGGCGAGCTCCATATTTTTCTGGTGCTGACTCTCTTCTTGCTGGTTATTTTGGTGACCGGGCTTGTGGTATTCGTTGAGCGCGGGCAGCGGCGCATCACCGTTAATTATGCGAAACAACAGCGCGGCGGACAGATGTACGCTGCGCAGGCCAGTCATCTGCCGCTTAAGTTGAATATGGCAGGCGTCATCCCGCCGATTTTCGCCTCAAGCATCATTCTATTTCCAAGTACGGTCGCCGGGTGGTTCGGCAATGCGCAAGGTCTTACCTGGCTGCGCGACTTCGCGTCCGCGTTGTCACCGGGTCAGCCAATCTATGTGCTCTTGTACGCTGTGGCGATCGTGTTTTTCTGCTTTTTCTATACCGCCCTAGTCTTCAACCCGAAGGAGACGGCGGATAACTTGAAGAAATCCGGCGCTCTCGTACCAGGGTTTCGCCCGGGTGACCAGACCGCGAAATACATTGATGGCGTGATGACGAGGCTTACCGCCGCTGGCGCGATCTATATCACGTTGGTGTGTCTGCTTCCGGAATTCCTGATACTGGAATTCAATGTCCCGTTTTATTTCGGCGGCACGTCGCTTTTAATCATCGTTGTCGTCGTAATGGATTTCATGGCGCAAATTCAAGCGCATTTGATGTCGCATCAGTATGAAGGTCTCCTGAAAAAAGCGAACCTCAAGGGCTACGGGCGGCGGGCTAGGACTTAAAAGGAAGAATCAAGCGTATGAAAGTACGAGCATCGATTAAACCAATTTGCCGGAACTGTCGAATTATCCGACGCAAAGGCACGGTTCGGGTGATTTGCAAAGATCCCCGTCATAAGCAGCGGCAAGGCTAACAAGGTAACGAGGCACCGATTATGGCGCGTGTTGCAGGCGTAAATATTCCAGACCGAAAACATTCGGTTATAGCGCTCACCCATATCTACGGGATCGGGTTGACCCGTTCGCGCAAAATTTGTGCGGCAGCTAAAGTCCCGCAGAATGCAAAGATAAAAGACCTGACGGAAGAACAACTAGAAGCGCTGCGAAGTGAAGTCGGCAAGTTTGCCGTTGAGGGTGATTTGCGTCGAGAGGTCTCCATGAGTATTAAGCGACTCATGGACCTTGGTTGCTATCGCGGGGTTCGTCACCGCCGCGGTCTCACGGTGCGTGGTCAGCGCACGCGCACCAACGCCCGCACCCGCAAAGGCCCGCGACGCGCGGTTAAGAAGTAACCAGGAAACACGATATGGCAACCGCACAACCGCAGGCAAAGGTTAAGAAACGCGTAAAGAAGACCGTCGTAGACGGCATCGCGCATATTCACGCGTCGTTCAACAATACGATCATTACGATCACTGATCGCCAAGGGAATACCCTGGCGTGGGCCACCGCGGGTGGCAGTGGTTTTCGCGGATCGCGCAAGAGTACGCCGTTCGCGGCCCAGGTCGCGGCAGAGAAACTCTCACATGTGATCGATGACTTCGGCACACAGTCGCTGGATGTGTTTGTAAAAGGTCCGGGACCGGGGCGTGAATCCGCTGTGCGGGCACTGAATGCGGCGGGGTTCAAGATTACCAATATCACCGATGTGACACCGATTCCGCACAACGGTTGCCGGCCGCCAAAGAAGCGCCGGGTCTAAAGCTTGAGGATAGTGCATGGCCAGATATCTCGGATCTAAATGTAAACAAAGCCGGCGACTAGGAACGGATCTGTCGTTGAAGAGTCGCGCGCGCGGGCTCGAATCCAAATGCCAATTGGATAAGCCGCCCGGGCAACACGGCGACAATCGCAATCGACGGCTGTCGAACTACGCGACCCAGCTGCGCGAAAAGCAAAAGCTTCGCTACATTTATGGCGTGCTTGAACGACAGTTCAGCAACTACTACAAGGAAGCCGCCCGGCGTAAAGGCGCGACAGGCGAGAACCTTCTCAAGCTGCTTGAGTCGCGTCTGGACAATGTGGTGTACCGCATGGGCTTTGGTGTCACACGCTCCGAGGCGCGCCAGCTCGTGTCGCATAAAGCTATCGCGGTGAACGGTTCTACGGTGAATATTCCGTCCTATCAAGTCGGTGCCAAAGATGTGATTACGGTGCGCGAACGCTCCAAGCAGCAAACGCGGATTCAGGATTCTTTGGCGATCGCGGAGCAGATCGGCTTCCCTGAGTGGCTGGAAGTCAACGTCAAAAAGATGGAAGGCATATTCAAGGCGGCCCCAGAGCGCAGCGACCTTCCGGCGGACATTAATGAATCCCTAGTCGTCGAATTGTACTCGAAGTAAGGGAAGGCATAAGGAGATAGGCGTATGGCGGCTGTATTTAGTGAATTGTTGAAACCCAAAATTGTCGACGTCCAGTCTCTGGGCCATAACACTGCGCGGATTACGTTAGAGCCCCTCAATCGCGGCTTCGGACACACGCTAGGCAACGCACTTCGGCGCGTATTGTTATCGTCGATGACCGGAGCGGCAGTTGTAGAAGTGGAAATTGAGAACGTCCTTCACGAATACACGACGATCGAAGGTGTTCAAGAAGACGTAACGGATATCTTACTGAACCTAAAAGGATTGGCGCTGAAAATGCATGCGCGAGACGAGGCAACGCTTACAATTAATAAGAAGGGGCCTGGCGCGGCCTTGGCGAGCGATATATTGCTGGATCACGACGTCGAAATTGTCGACCCAGGCTTTCACATTGCCAACCTTGGTGCTAATGGCGCGCTGAACATGACCCTGAAAATCGCGCGCGGTCGCGGTTATCGACCCGCGGCAGGACGCGAGGCGCCAGCAGAAGATGCGGCAGAGCATACGATCGGTAAGTTAAAGCTTGATGCGTCCTTTAGCCCGGTTCGACGCGTTGCCTACGAAGTGCAGAGCGCGCGCGTCGAACAGCAAACTGACTTGGATAAATTGATCATCACGATCGAAACGAACGGCACCATCGATCCCGAACTGGCGGTGCGTGAAGCCGCTGGCATTTTGCGCAGCCAACTGGCGGTGTTCGTGGATCTAAGCGGAGAACTACAGGCTGAACCTTCGCGTCGTGACGATACCGAGATTGACCCAATTCTTCTCCGCTCGATCGACGATCTTGAATTGACCGTGCGTTCAGCAAATTGTTTGAAGGCGGAAAGCATTTACTACATTGGTGATTTAATTCAGCGTACGGAAGTTGAACTTTTGAAAACACCGAATCTAGGTAAGAAGTCCCTGACCGAAATTAAGGACGTGCTTGCCGCCAGAGGTTTGTCGTTAGGAATGAGACTCGAGAATTGGCCACCGAAAGGCTTATACGACCGCGGTCCGGGCTAGGCGCTAAGCGAGGTAATTTGCAATGAGACACCAGAACGCGGGACGCCATCTCGGTCGTACCAGTTCCCATCGAAAAGCGATGTTCCGGAACATGGCAGCGTCGCTCTTCCATCACGAAGTGATTCGTACGACTTTGCCGAAAGCCAAAGAGCTGCGACGTGAAGCGGAGCCTTTAATCACGCTAGCGAAGGCGGATTCCGTCGCGAATCGGCGGCTTGCATTCTCGCGTCTGCGAGACCGGGCGGCAGTGACAAAATTGTTCAACCAGCTCGGACCGCGCTTTCTGAAACGTCCAGGCGGCTATCTGCGGATACTGAAATGTGGGTTTCGGCCGGGGGACAAAGCACCGATGGCGATCGTAGAACTAGTGGATCGGCCGGACGTCGCAGAGTCAGACGTTAAAGTGTAGCGCTCGCGAAACCCAGATATGTAAAAAGCGCCTGAACAAGGCGCTTTTTTTTACCCGGCAAACGGATTCGCGTTAAGTCTGCTCGTTTAGCTTCTCCAACAACAGCGTATTAACTTGTTGTGGGCTCGCTTTACCCTTGGATTTCTTCATAATTTGGCCGACAAAATAGCTGAAAACCTTTTCCTTGCCGGCGCGGAACTGTGCGACTTGTTCGGGGCTTTCGGCAATTACTGAATTGATCAGCGCAGAAATTTCTCCATCGTCGGTGACCTGTTTTAGGCCGCGGTCGGCGATGATTTGGTCCGCCGTACCTCCCTCGCTCCACATCGCTTCGAACACCTGTTTCGCGATCGATCGGGAAACGGTGTTATCGCCGATCCGCACGAGAAGTTTCGCGAGTTCCCGCGCCGAAACTGGGACCCTGGAAAATTCGATTCGCGCCCGGTTTACTGCCGCAAATACTTCTCCGGTTACCCAATTGGCGGCTAGCCTGGGATCACCGGATTCCATTACAAGGGTTTCAAAATAGGCAGCAATGCCGCGCTCGGAGATCAGTGCTTCGGCATCGTCCTGATTCAGAGCATATTCGGTGAGATATCGCGCAATTTTTTGTGCCGGTAATTCAGGGAGGGCCGCGCGTGCAGCGACAAGATCGGCTTCCGTAATGACGATTGGAAGTAGATCGGGATCCGGGAAGTAGCGGTAGTCGTGCGCGTCTTCCTTGCTCCGCATGGGGCGAGTTTCGTCCTTGTCGGGATCGTACAGTCGAGTCTCCTGGGTAATTTTCCCGCCAGTTTCCAGGACCTCCGTCTGCCGCTCGATTTCGTAGTTGATTGCGCGCTCGACAAAGCGAAACGAGTTTAGATTCTTGATTTCAGTGCGGGTCCCAAGGATATTCGTGCCGCGCCGACGGATGGAGACGTTGGCGTCGCAGCGAAACGAACCTTCCTGCATATTGCCATCGGAAACTCCGAGAAATTTAACCAACGCGTGCATCCCGCGCATGAAGGTAACCGCCTCGGCAGCTGAGGCGAGATCGGGTTCTGAAACGACTTCCAGCAGCGGTGTGCCGGTACGGTTTAGATCAATTCCAGACAGTCCAGGATAGGCGTCGTGAACGGACTTCCCGGCATCTTCTTCTAGGTGCGCGCGACGTACTCGAATAAATTTACGCTGCCCGTTTGCGAGTCGGATTTCGAATCGACCGAGGCCAACAATCGGCATCTCGTATTGGCTGATCTGATAGCCTTTCGGGAGATCGGGATAGAAATAGTTTTTGCGGGCAAAGACTGAGTAGGGTGCGATTTCGGCTTCGATTGCGAGCCCAAATAGGATGGCGAGTTCAATCGCGCGGCCGTTGACTACCGGCAACACGCCTGGCAGGCCCAAGTCGACTGCGCACGCTTGAGTATTCGGTGGGGCGCCGTAGGTCGTCGGAGCTCCCGAAAAGATTTTGCTCGAAGTGGCGAGTTGCACGTGGATTTCTAGTCCTATGACTGGTTCCCAGGTCATACTCAACTACGCGGCGAATGGTGGCACCCGCAGGTGCCAGTCGGTTTCGTGTTGAAAGCGATGCGCGATATTTAGTAATCGCGCTTCGCGAAAATAATTACCGATGAGCTGTAATCCTACTGGCAGTCCTTGGACACTCCCAGCGGGAACCGACAGTGCTGGGAGACCAGCGAGATTTACTGCTGTGGTGTAAACATCGGAAAGGTACATTTGAATGGGGTCCTCCACACGTTGACCGAGTGGAAACGCGGTACTGGGCGCGGTCGGCCCGGCGATGACATCGACTTCTTCAAACGCACGCTGGAAGTCATTCTTAATCAAGCGCCGAAGCTTCTGTGCCTTGGCGTAGTAGGCGTCGTAATAGCCGGTCGATAACGCATAAGTACCGACGAGAATGCGTCGCTTCACTTCAGCGCCAAAGCCTTCGGCGCGCGACCGCACGTACAAATCCATAAGATCTCGCGGTGCGTCGCAACGATGTCCGAAGCGAACACCATCGAATCGGGATAAATTAGACGAGCATTCAGCCGATGAGATGATGTAGTAAGCCGGGATTGCATACCGGGTGCTCGGTAGCGAGATTTCACGACACTCGGCACCTTGGCGACGCAGGCAGTCCAGCGCTTCTGTTAAGCAGCTACCAATGGTGGAATTTAGCGATTCGTCGAAAAATTCCGTCGGCAGGCCAATCTTGAGTCCGGTCAAATCAAAGTTCAGCGCAGCGCAGAAGTCTTCGTCCGTGCGCTCAGCCGAAGTCGAGTCTCGATGATCGAATCCGCTCATGACGTTCAGCATCAATCCCAGATCTTCGGCGTTTAATGCCATCGGACCACCTTGGTCAAGACTCGACGCGAATGCAATCATGCCGTAGCGCGAGACCCGCCCATAGGTGGGTTTGATACCACTGATTCCACAGAACGCCGAGGGCAGCCGAATTGATCCACCGGTGTCAGTCCCAGTCGCTACAGGGGTAAGGCGCGCTGCGACCGCAGCCGCCGAGCCGCCAGACGAACCACCCGGTACATAGCCTAGGTTCCATGGGTTACGGGTCGGCCCGTAGTAGCTCGTTTCGTTAGATGAGCCCATTGCGAACTCATCCATGTTGGTTTTGCCAAGCATTACCATGCCCGCAGCATGAAGTTTTTCAACGACCGTCGCGTTATATGGCGCAACAAAGGTATCGAGCATCTTCGAAGCACAGGTAGTGCGAAAGCCCTCGGTGCAGAAAATATCTTTGTTGGCGTATGGTATCCCCATTAGTGGGCCAGCGCGGCCTGCGGCCCGAGCCTGGTCAGCGGCAAGTGCCATCGTCGATGCGTGTTCAGGGAAGACCGAAATAAAACTATTCAATTGCCCGTCGCGTGCGGCGATCTTGTCTAAATAGTGCGATGTGAGCTCGGCACTCGAAAACTCTCTTTTCTGAAGACCTGCGCTTAGGCCCGCGAGGGTGAGCGGAAATTCGTTTGCCATCGGACTATTCGATTACACGTGGGACTAGGTAATACCCGTCGTGAGTAGCCGGGGCAGTCTGTTGCATGGTTGCGCGCTGATCGGTCTCTGTCACAACATCGGGCCGTCGCCGCGCGACGAGTTCCAGCGGATGCGCTAAGGGTTCTACCCGTTCGGTGTCCACCTTATTCATCTCTGCGACAAGCGCAAGAATGCGGGACAGTTGCAGAGTCAACGTGGGGCTCTCGTCGTCGTTGATTCCAATTCGCGCGAGCCGCGCGATCACCTGAACTTCAGCCTCGTCTAGCATTGGCAGGAATGTTGTTATCTGTTGAATAAAAAGGAAATTTGAACTTCACTCTGGCTTGCCGAAAGAGCAGGCCGCTGCTACATTACGCCCGATTCTGACACGCCCGATGAACGCTTGGCGCCCTCCATAGCGACGCCCCGTCAGTTCAGGTCTTGCGCGCGAAGTCTAACACGATCACATCCGAGCTGCGGGTCACCGCGCTCGCCGCATCGCGACCTACTCGGTTGTCGCGTCGCGAATTCCAGTACAGAGGAAGAACCAGATGTTCAAACTGTTGCGAGGTGTGTTCTCCAACGATTTATCGATCGATCTCGGCACCGCCAACACGCTGATTTTCGTTCGGGGTAAAGGAATAGTTTTAAACGAACCTTCCGTGGTCGCAATTAGGCGTGGCAAGGATAGCGGCTCGCAACAGATCGTAGCGGTCGGCATCGAAGCGAAACGAATGCTCGGAAGAACTCCGGGGCACATCGAAGCAATCCGGCCCCTGAAAGACGGTGTAATCGCGAATTTCACCATCACCGAGAAAATGCTTCAGCACTTTATTCGCAAGGTCCATGGCAATTCCATATTCAAACCCAGTCCGCGAGTACTAGTGTGTGTGCCGTGCGGTTCGACCCAGGTAGAGCGCCGTGCGATTCGCGAATCCGCTGAAGGTGCTGGCGCGCGAGAAGTCCATCTCATCGAAGAACCCATGTCGGCGGCAATCGGTGCCGGGATGCCTGTAAGCGATGCGCGCGGCTCGATGGTGCTTGATATCGGCGGCGGCACCACGGAGGTCGCGATCATTTCCTTGAACGGAATTGTCTATTCAGATTCGGTCCGAGTGGGCGGGGATCGCTTCGATGATGCAATCGTGAATTACGTGCGTAGAAATTACGGTAGCCTGATCGGTGAATCCACTGCCGAGCGCATTAAGCATGAGATCGGATGCGCGTATCCCAGTAACGACTTGCGCGAAATTGAAATCAAAGGCCGAAACCTGGCTGAAGGCCTGCCTCGGAGCTTTACTCTCAATAGCAATGAAATCTTGGAAGCCTTGCAGGAGCCGCTTGCCGGTATCGTACAAGCGGTAAAAACCGCACTCGAGAAAACGCCGCCAGAACTTGGCTCCGACGTTGCAGAACGCGGGATGGTGTTAACCGGAGGCGGCGCATTGTTACGCGATCTCGATCGTCTTTTGATGGAAGAGACCGGACTGCCAGTACTCGTTGCCGACGATCCGCTTACGTGTGTGGCGCGCGGTGGCGGTCGTGTTCTCGAAATGATAGAAGAATATGGACCGGAGGTGTTGGCGCTTGAGTGAGCGCTAGCGACGAGTAAGAGTGAGCGGAGGGAGGTCCTATCAAATCGCTGTTTATCGATGCGCCGTCGCCGACTGCGAGATTCATCACCAGCGTGGTTCTGTCGTTTTTTCTTATATCGGTTGATCATCAGCACCGGCATTTCGCGGCTCTAAGGTCTGGCCTTACAGCGCTGGTGTATCCCATTCAGTACGCCGTGAGCCTGCCGGTTCGCGCGGTCGACTCGGTGGCCGAAAATCTTTCGACTCGGAGCAGGCTAGTCAACGAAAATCAAGGTTTACGCTCAGAAAATTTACTGTTACGTAGCCGCAGTCAAAAATTCGCGGCGCTTGAAAGCGAGAATGCCCGTCTTCGCGCCTTATTGGATTCGAGCGGGGAGCTCGGCGAAGAAGTGGTCGTGGCGGATATTCTCGCGATCGAAACCAGGAGTGCGATGCGGCAGATCGTGATCAACAAGGGTAGTCGACAACACGTCTATGTCGGGCAGCCGATTGCGGATGCGCATGGCATCGTTGGCCAGGTTTTCGACGTCAGTACGTTTTCTAGTTCAGTGATATTGATTACTGATTCCCGGCATTCCATTCCGGTCCGCATCAACCGGAATGGTTTGCGTGCGATTGCAACGGGCGGCGAAAACGAAGATGAATTAATTCTGAGTTACATTCCGAACAACGCGGATATTCGTGTCGGGGATCTGGTAGTGAGTTCAGGGCTGGATCACCGTTTTCCGGCCGGATACCCGGTGGGCGAAGTCGAGCACGTCGACACAACTCCAAGTGAGTCGTTTGCTCGGATTAGCGTGAAACCGAGCGCGCATATTGGCCGAGCCCGCGAGGTGCTGTTGGTTTGGCCACGACGCCTGATGAATCAACTTCCGCCGTTACCCTCGCCATGAAGAACGCCATTAAGGTCGGAACTAATCGATCTTTCGCGGAGCGCATTCCCGATTACGCGACTCGGCGACACCCGTTTACCTGATGTTGTTCGGCTACTCGTTGCGATGGGTCGTGGCGATTCTAGTGAGTGTGGTGCTCGCTTTCGTGTTGGCGAGTATTCCGCTGCCGGAATGGGCGAATGATTGGCGTCCCGCCTGGGTTTCGATGGTGATCTTCTATTGGTGCCTTGCGATGCCCGAGCGCGTCGGGGTATTGAGCGCCTGGAGTATCGGAATCTTATTAGATGCGATGCATGGCTCCTTGTTAGGTCAGCACGCCCTAGGCCTTGCCTTTGTGGCGTACATAGCGCTGCTATACCACCAACGGATTCGCGTGTTCCCGTTGGTGCAGCAATCGTTGATCGTAGGTTCGGTGACTTTTATTTACCTCGGCTGGGTACTCCTCATTTATAACCTGCTGGGATCGCGCGGCTACCCCACGTCGTTTCTTTTTGGTGCCTGTTCGAGCGCGCTGCTTTGGCCTTGGATGTTTATTCTGTTACGCGATTTCCGACGACAGATGACACCATCGTGATGATGAGAAGTTTGGGTATCGCTTCGATGAAGGTTCACCTGTGAAGTTTGGTGCGGTAACCAAGCAGCCGTCGCGTGAGGTTAAGGTGTTCACGCGGCGAATCTGGGGTGCCGCCTTAGGTATGTTTGTCTTAACCGCGGTGTTAATCAGTCGTCTTATCTATCTTCAGCTGATCTATCACGACCACTACACAACTTTGTCGCGCGAGAACCGACTGAAGATCCTGCCAATCGCGCCGACTAGAGGACTCATTTACAGCAACGATGGAGTGCTGCTAGCTGACAACCGAGCGTCGTTTGCTCTGGAGGTTATCCCTGAACGTGTCAAGCACTTGCGCGACTCGATAGACGATCTGCGGCAATTCATCGCGCTTGAACCCGAGCAGATCGAGCGCTTTGAAGCTGAATTAATTCAGAAGCGCCGCTTTGACGAAGTCACCTTAAAAAGCAATTTAACAGAAGAAGAAGTCGCAATTTTTGCCGTGAATCGGCATCGCTTCCCTGGGTTCGAGATCGCCGCGCGGTTAGCGCGCTATTACCCGCTCGGCTCACAGTTCGCGCATGTGATCGGCTATGTGGGTCGCATCAACACAGAAGAACTCAATCGAATAGATCCAGCGAACTATAGTGGTACCACCCACATCGGTAAGGAGGGGGTTGAGAAAGCGCGCGAGGAGCTCCTACATGGTAAGGCAGGCTACCAACAAGTCGAGGTCAATGCCCAGGGTCGAATCTTACGCGTTGTCGAGCGTGATCCACCGGTCTCGGGCCTCGATATTCATTTAACCATTGATACGCAACTACAGGCAGCGGCGATCAAAGCAATGGCCGGTCGCAAGGGGGCGGTCGTTGCGATGGAGCCTTCAACCGGTGCGGTGTTGGCGTTTGTCAGCAACCCAGCATTTGATCCGAACGAGTTCGTCAATGGCATCAGTTCAAAGTTGTACTCGGTATTAAGAGATTCGCCCGACCGGCCGCTTTTCAACCGTGCCTTGCAGGGACTGTATCCACCTGGTTCGACCGTTAAGCCCTTAATGGCGCTAGCTGGTTTGGAGTACGGGGTGCGCAAATCCACGAACACTACCTGGTGCCCCGGCTGGTTACGCCTTGCTGGCCAAGCGCACCAATATCGCTGTTGGCAAAAAAGCGGTCACGGTGCAGTTGCGTTGTCGCGCTCCCTTGCTGAATCCTGCGACGTCTACTACTACAGCCTAGCGAAAGACCTTGGTATCGACCGCATTCACGAGATGTTGTCGCAATTTGGCCTGGGTAAAATTACCGGTATTGATCTGCCCGGCGAAATTGGCGGTCTTTTGCCCTCTCGCGAATGGAAGCGACGCACTCGTAAACTACCCTGGTATCCGGGCGAAACTCTGATTAACGGGATCGGTCAGGGCTTCATGTTGTCGACGCCACTGCAGTTGGCGCAGTTTGCCGCGGTCGTGGGCTCGCGTGGGGCCGTGCACGTCCCTCACGTGGTCGCAAACATCGAAGACCCGACTGTTGGTCGCACGGAAGTAATGGGAGTCGACAGCCGTGCATCGGTACAACTAGGCGACGACAAAAATTGGGAACTAGTGATTGAAGGGATGCACGAGGTTGTGCAGGGAGCACGGGGCACAGCACGCGCAACGGCAGTTGGGGCAGAGTATCAGTATGCGGGGAAAACCGGAACCGCGCAGTTATTCAAAATCGCTCAGAACAAATCAATCGAGGCTAAAGATGTCCTAAAGCATCTACGTGACCACGCGCTTTTCGTCGCCTTTGCGCCGCTACAAAAGCCTCAGTTAGCGCTAGGAATAATTGTTGAGAACGGTGAAAGCGGCAGTAAAGCCGCTGCTCCGATCGCGCGGACACTCTTTGATTTATATCTTGACGTCGCACAAGGCGAATTAGATGCGAACGGCTAGCGAAAAAGACCTATTTACGCGCGTGCATCTCGACGGTCCTCTGTTCAGCGGTGTGGTTCTACTGTGCGCCCTGGGATTGATCGTGCTCTATAGCGCTTCGGGTGAGTCATCCGAAGTTGTTCTGCGTCAAGCAATGCGGATGCTTTTGGGCTTAGTTGCAATGTGCGCGATCGCGCACATTAACCCTGGGCGCCTTGCGCGATGGGCACCGCTATTTTATGGCGCTGGGATGGCATTACTAATCGCGGTTTTTCTATTCGGTACAGGACGCGGAGCCCATCGTTGGCTGGAAATGGGATTTATCAGATTTCAGCCATCCGAAATAATGAAACTGGCCGTCCCACTGACGGTCGCCTGGTTTCTGAGCGACAAAGTGCTACCCCCTACCGTGTCCACCGTGGCGATCGTATTAATGTTGATCGCAATTCCCGGCGCGTTCGTCATTGAGCAACCGGATCTCGGAACAGCGATCCTAATCATGATGGGGGGTCTCCTGGTGCTGTTTTTCGCAGGCTTGGCATGGCGCTGGACAGCGATCGCAGCTGCGGTTTCGGTGGTATGTGCTCCCATCGGCTGGTACCTGATGCACGATTATCAGCGACAACGAATCATCACCTTGCTCGACCCAACGCAGGATCCTCTGGGGTCCGGATATCACATCATTCAAGCTACTATCGCGGTGGGATCCGGCGGCCTTTCGGGCAAGGGCTGGTTAAATGGAACTCAATCACATTTGGAGTTCTTGCCAGAGCGCGCGACCGATTTCATCTTTGCTGTTTACTGCGAGGAGTTCGGTTTACTGGGAGTGGTGGTGCTGCTGGCGGCTTATTCGTTAATCCTAGCGCGCGGATTAACAATCGCTTTCTACGCACAGGACATCTTTGGCCGCCTCGTCGCAGCGAGTCTAACTTTCACGCTGTTCATCTATGTATTCGTGAATATGGGGATGGTGACCGGGCAATTACCGGTCGTCGGAGTACCTCTGCCGTTAATAAGTTATGGAGGCACTTCCATAGTTACTTTGATGACGGGTTTTGGAATCTTGATGTCGATTCAAACCCATCGTCGCTTTATTGTAGAATCGTAGGCGCTCCATCGCGTAAACAGATTTGATGCATAGAAGTTTATTCCTCGTTGCGCTCGTCATCGTTCTGGCCTGCCCCAGCGTGATCGCAAGGTCATTAGATCGCGCAGAGATCGATGCCTTCTCGCTGCAAATGCAAAAAACCCATGGCTTTGACGCGGCCGCGCTGCGTGAATTATTGAGCCTAGCGACGCGCTTGGACAGCGTCCTGGCCGCTATCTCTAAGCCAGCAGAAACTAAACCATGGCATGAATACCGCGCAATCTTCGTTACTCCTGAGCGGGTGCGAGGCGGTGCCAAATTCTGGGTGGAGAACGCCACGGACATCGACGCCGCGTTCAACCGCTTCGGAGTCCCGGCCGAGATTATCGTTGCAATCATCGGCGTCGAAACAGCTTACGGGCGTAATGCAGGAAACTACCGAGTCTTGGACGCGTTGGGTACGCTTGCGTTCCATTACCCGAAACGCGCGTCGTTTTTCCGTACCGAATTAGAGCAATTTCTCTTGTTGACCCGGGAAGAGAAGGTGGATCCGGTTGCCCTCAAGGGTTCATATGCGGGCGCGATGGGGATCCCCCAGTTCATGCCGAGCAGTTTTCGTACCTATGCCGTCGACTTCAACGCCGACGGGCATCGTGATATTTGGGCAAAGCCCGCGGATGCGATCGGCAGTGTCGCGAACTATCTTCAGGGTCACGGCTGGAAACCCCAACAGCCGATCGTCTTACTAGCGGCGCCCGGAGAAGCGCTTGCAAGCCAGGCGAGCGAGACAGTCGAATTGACGAAAACGCTGGCTGATTTCGCGCACGAGGGGGTGCATCCAACGCAACACGCGACCGCCGAGTTATCCGCTGTGCTGTTGGCATACGAAGGTAAATCCAGTACCGAATATTGGTTCGGGTTGAATAACTTCTACGTCATCACCCGTTATAACCGTAGCCCGAAATATGCGCTCGCCGTTGTGCAGTTAGCTGACGCGATCAAGGACCTGCGCGCGAGTGAGAACGCGCCGCAAGCTCAGTGACATGATCCCGGAAACAGCAGTTGACCGCTAAACATGGTTACTAAGTAGTTGGCGAGGCTAACGAATATGCTTCAAGTCGGCTTCACCTTATGGGTGAGAGTCGCTACGCCGTGCGGAGCGCGTTCGCTGGCGCGCATGGCGGCGTTACGAATCGTCGGAATAGCTTGCTATCCCTCCTCATCGCGCCTTGCCCTGCACACCACCGACCACACCCCACTCGCTGTTCAACTGCCATTTCCAGGATGATTGTTCTACGAATGCGGTACGTCTTTTTTCTAAGCACGCTTGCGCTAATGTCGGGATGCGGCATTTTCCAACGCGGGCCGCCACCAAGGTCGCCACAGCCCGCGCCTGCCGGTATTCCGGAGCCGGCAACTTCTCCGAGCGCCGAGCCGCTAAGCCGATACGGCAATCCTGAGTCATATGACGTTTTTGGGAAACGCTATTACCCGCTGAAGTCAGCTGCCAACTACCGTGAGCGCGGAATAGCGTCCTGGTACGGCAAAGATTTTCATGGCGCACTAACCTCGACCCGGGAAACCTACGATATGTACAAAATGACGGCGGCCCATAAAATTCTGCCACTCCCGACCTGGGTCGAGGTCACAAATCTAGCCAACGGCCGCAAAGCAGTGTTGCGGGTCAACGACCGCGGACCGTTCAAGGATAATCGCGTGATTGATCTGTCCTATGCTGCCGCGCTTAAGCTCGATGTCGTCGAGACAGGTACCGCTTTTGTTGAAGTGCGCGCACTAACAAATTTCGCGGCCGCGGGGTCACCGAGTATGCAAATACCGAACGAGGCGAGTGTACCGATGTTCCTGCAAATTGGTGCGTTTGGGGAGCGCGCAAATGCCGAGCGCCTAAAGGCGCGCGTGGAGTTAGAGTTCACTGACGATATTCGGATTCTCGCGGAACCTCCCAATGCGCCCCGCTTGTACAAAGTCCAGCTCGGGCCGATTCGCGATGTCGCACACGCCGATCAGGCTGTTCTAACTTTGGAAGAGCTAGGTATCACAGAACATCACTTCGTGAATCGCGTTGAACAGTGAATCTCATCGTGCGCCTCGCTAATTTCGGCACTTGCGTTTTCTCGATGGCGTGGGCGGTGGCGGTACAAGCGACCTTCCCTGGCATCCCAGATGCTCCCAAGCTTGCCGCCACGGCTTATGTCCTCGTTGACTACCAAAGTGGGGCGATCCTCGCGGAGCACGAGTCCGACCTGCGGGTGGAGCCAGCAAGCCTAACGAAAATCCTGACGGTTTATACGGTCGCCGATGCGCTTAAGAAAGGATTGATCAAAACCGACGATCAAACGGTCATCAGCGAATATGCCTGGAAACAGGAAGGTTCTCGGATGTTTCTCGAGGTTAATAAAAGCGCGTCAGTGGACGAACTCCTCCATGGCGACATTATTCAGTCGGGGAACGACGCGAGCGTTGCATTGGCCGAACACGTATCGGGTACGGAGGAAGTCTTCGCGGCGGTTATGAATGGTCATGCCGCACGACTCGGCATGAAGGATTCGAAATTCGAGAACAGTACTGGATTACCGAATCCCGATAATTACACAACCGCGGGCGATCTCGGTGTTCTAGCGCGCGCCTTGATCGGGAATTTCCCCGAGATTTACGCGATATTCTCCGAGCCGGCATATACGTATAACGGCATCACCCAGCAAAACAGAAACGGCTTGCTACGTCGCGATCCGACCGTGGACGGTATGAAAACTGGGCATACGGAAGCTGCGGGTTACTGCTTGGTCGCTTCAGCGATGCGCGACGGTATGCGCCTCATCTCCGTGGTGATGGGGGCGAAATCTGATGCATCGCGCACCCAAGCCAGCCAAGCTTTATTGAACTATGGGTTCCGGTTTTTCGAAAGCAAGCTGCTCTACGCGTCTGGCGCGAAAGTCACGGAAACCCAGGTGTGGAAAGGCGCGGAACGGCAGGTTGATATCGGCGTTACGGATGCGGTTAGTACTACCATCCCACGAGGCAAGCCAGGCGCGGTCAAAACGTCCGCCGAGCTTCGTCATCCACTTATCGCGCCACTCGCGGTGGGGCAGGTCGTGGGGGCGCTCGTTGTAAGTTTCGAAGGGAAGGAAATTGCGCGCACGCCATTAGTCGTCCAGCACGCGGTTGCCGAAGGGGCGTGGTGGCGTCGTCTGTTCGACACGGCCGCGCTTTATTTCGAGTAACGCAGACCGTGTCTACCTGTTATCTCAATGGTAAATTTATTCCGCTTGATAGCGCCCGTGTCTCTGTCCTGGATCGCGGGTTCATTTTTGGCGACGGGATTTATGAAGTCCTTCCGGTTTATGCTGGGCGGCCTTTTCGACTGGAAGCACATCTGTGTCGCCTTGAGCAAAGCTTAGTCGCGATCTCAATCGTGGATCCTTATGGTCGTTTGGCCTGGATCGATTTAATTTACGAACTCATAGCGGCGAATTGTCCGGCCGAGACGCTTTCGATATATCTCCAAGTAACTCGCGGTGTCGCTCCGCGCAATCATGCCGCGCCACTGACGAGTATCCCCACCGTCTTTATGATGGTTTCCGAACTAACTACCGGCTTGGTACCGGCTCAAGTTGCAGCGATTGTGCTCGAAGATCTCCGTTGGCAGCGATGCGACATAAAAGCGATCTCTCTGCTGCCGAATGTCATGGCGCGAACTGCAGCCTCCCTGGCTGGCGTGTACGAAGCGATTCTAGTACGGGACGGGTGGGTGACCGAAGGTGCCGCGAGTAACGTGTTTATTGTCAGCCGGGGGAGAATCAAGACCCCTCCAAAATCAAGTTTCATCCTGTCGGGGATCACGCGGGACACCATCGTTGAGGCGTTAGCTGACACCACCGATGCGGTACAAGAAGTGGAAATATCACAAACGGAATTGTTAGCGTCGGAGGAAGTGTGGTTGACGAGTTCAACCCGAGATATCGTGTCCGTGACTCGCCTTGATTCCCGCCCTGTCGGGACTGGTGAGATTGGGGTGGTTTATCGCCGAGTATGCGCGGCTTATGCACGATTCAAAGTCGCGGAACTCGCCAATACCAAAACACCTCTGTACTCAAGCTCGTAGGCCGGTTCCTTGTTTCATCAGCCGCATACTCAAGCCGAATAGAGCGACGATAAACAATCCGATGACGCTGAATGCCACCGTGATATCAATATCACTGACTCCCAACACGCCGTATCTGAATGCATTCACCATATACAGAATGGGGTTCGCGAGCGAAACGGTTTGCCAGAACCCGGGCAGTAGGTCGATCGAGTAGAAAACGCCGCCCAAGTAAGTCAAAGGTGTCAGGATAAACGTCGGGACGATCGAGATGTCGTCGAATTTCTTGGCGTACAGCGCATTAATCAATCCTGCCAGCGAAAATAACGTCGCGGTCAGGATGACGACCGAAACCGTGACCACGAAGGATTCAACGTGCAGATGCGTAAAAAACAGCGCCACAATGGTTACCACCGCGCCGACCATGATTCCGCGAGCAACCCCACCGACAACGAAGCCAAGAACAATCAAAATATCGGGAATAGGGGCGACCAGGATTTCTTCGATGTGGCGCTGAAACTTTGCGCCGAACAATGACGATACGACGTTGGCATAGGCGCTTGTGATCACCGACATCATGATGATCCCTGGCGCAATGTATTGCATGTAGCTATAGCCACCCATCGTCCCGATTCGCGGGCCGATAAGATTGCCGAAAATAACAAAATATAACGACATCGTAATCGCGGGTGGCAAGACGGTCTGCAGCCAAATTCGCATGAACCGGCTGATCTCCTTTCTCGCAATGGTCATGAACGCGACGCGGTAGCCTCGCCGCTGTCTTGAACGATCAGCTGTCATCCGGGTTCGCCGTTATCCGCGACCATCGTGACAAATAATTCCTCTAGCCTGTTTGATTTATTTCGCATGCTCTGCACGCGAATGTCGAATTGCGACAAGCAAGCAAATAGTTCGTTGATGGAATTACGCTTGTCGACGCTCGCTTCCAAGGTCATCTCGTCGAGTAATGAAAACCGGAATTCCGCGCTGCTAGGCGCTACCGCGAGTGGTTGCGCGAGATCAAAGACAAAGGTCTCCGCGTTTAATTTCGCGAGTAACTCTTTCATGCCGGAATTTTCGATGATCTGACCGTGATCGATGATGGCAATGTTGCGGCACAGCCGTTCGGCCTCTTCCAGATAATGTGTTGTGAGAATGACGGTGGTGCCTTGTCGATTTAGTTCGGCAAGGAACTCCCACATCGAGCGCCGTAGCTCGATATCAACTCCAGCGGTCGGTTCATCAAGAATGAGCAGGCGTGGTTCGTGCAGCAGCGCGCGCGCGATCATCAGCCTTCGTTTCATCCCCCCCGATAAGGTCCGTGACCGGTCAAACCGTTTGTCCCAAAGACCGAGCTGTACGAGGTATTTTTCCGCGCGGATTGCCGCAAGCCTCGGCTCCAAACCGTAGAAGCCTGCCTGGTTGGTCACTATCTCCCAGACCGTTTCGAACTGGGAGAAATTAAATTCCTGAGGAACGACGCCCAAATAGGACTTTGCAGTTTCGAAATCAACGTCAATGTCGGTATCAAAGATGCGTACCTGACCATCTGACTTGGTCACTAGCGAGGTGATTATACCGATAATGGTTGATTTACCGGCCCCGTTTGGCCCGAGTAAGGCGAAAAACTCGCCTTCGCCAACCAACAGGTTAACCCCGGCGAGCGCCACTTTTCCGTTACCATAGATTTTGCGTAGCGCGTGCAGCTCGAGGGCGTTCATATCGAACTCTGAAATTCGCGCGGCGCCAGAGCGGCGCCGTTACCATTCAGTCGACTGTCCTATCGCATTGACAATTTTTCGCTTCTGCGCATCTCCTACAGCTTTTAGGGCCAGCATGAGCTTATTGTCGTGAGTGACTATCAGCTGAAAGTAGCGCTTGGCAACTCGCACGAGAGTTGCCTTTTCGTTGGCCCGCACATTCGCGTTGCGCTTGCCTGTGCTGTCGGGCAGCAGCGCTTGTTCGCCGAAGTAATGCCCACGGGTCAGCTCAGAGAGGACGACGATTTTCCCATCATCGTCCATTATAAAAACTTCGACAGATCCATCGAGAACGACATACATGTAATCGCCCGCTTCGGCCTCTCGGAGAATGATCTCGCCAGCCTCGAAGAGAATGACTTCAGTCCAGTCGCCAACTCGTTCCAGATCGCGACCAGAGAGGGATCGAAACAAGCGCACGCTGCGGATCATCATCCGAACCCGGTCGACGGAACTGGCATCGTCGGAGTCGGTAAGCGCGGAAAAATCATCTGCCGCGGCCATTCCGAGGGCGGCGTCGGTCTTGGAAATTTTGAATAAGCGGCTGCTCTGCAAAGCACGGACCGTCGCGTTCCGCCGACCGCTCGTGCCTGGCAGAAGCGCCTGTTCGCCAAAAAACTCGCCGGCTTTTAGTGTCGCGATCGTGATTTCGCGGCCACCAACAGCCTTAATACGGACATCCATCGCGCCCTCCAGAACTATATACATGCAGTCGCCCGCTTCGTTTTCTTCGATGATCTTTTGAAGTGGCTTAAAATCAACTATGCCGTTAGCTGGTGAATCGATAACGCGCTGTAGTTCGGAGTCCGAAAGACTGCTGAATAGGGGGATTTTACGGAGAAGTTCAACGCTGGCGCGAACCGTAACCATAGCTTGTCGAAGTCCCTCGTTGATTAGCTACTCGTCGCAAAAACGACACTCCCGCGCGTTGCGTCCGCGCGGTGCTGGGGTGTATATGAGTTGGCCACCGGCGGCTGGGCGCGCGGCTTATCTTACAGCGGAGTGCCGGCTATCGGAACAACCAATGTGCGACACGTTGATACCAGGAGGGGCGAGTGGGTATGGGCGGTGGTGGCTCTTGCGGGAGCCAGCTCTCGACGGCTTCTAGGGCGGAAGCTTCGGCTTCCAGGCGTAACGCTTCCATCGAGATTTCAAATTGTTGCTCAGCGGTTGCCATGACGCGTTTCAAAACCAGCTGATTGCCGGTTTTGCACGCCTTGAAAAGCCCCCGAATCTCAGTACGAATATAGTGAGCTATCGCAGCTCGATTCACCGAGGCGGAATTGCGCTTAACGGTGCTATAGATCTGTTGCCTACCGTAATACGCGTAGAACGAGACAACGCGAATTAACAGGTTGCGACCCGCGAGTAGCAGAATGCCGTCGATGTGCTTGGCAACATAGGGATTGCCGACTGCTGCAAAAATAGTATTGACGATCTGTATTAAGTGATTTGTCGGAATGAACATCACTTCACTGTCAACCCAAAAGCTACCATCAACGCGTGACTCGACGGTTTCGATCGTGTTGCTCAACTGGTGGAGCGAGACGACGGCTTGTTCAACGGCCCGAATGAGATTGATCCCCAACACCGTATTCACCTCGTCGAAGCGCTGGCGCGCCTCGCGCAGAATGTCGTTGAGAGCCCGCAGCTCATCATCGGTGAATCCGTGAGTGAGATTTTCGAGCAAGTAGCGACTCGCGTGTTCCAGCGCTTCGTGAATTTGGTCGCGGTAAGCTTCTAAAACGTCTACTTCACGGGCGTTCAGTCGGGCCAGCGAAGCACAATCCCTAGCGGTTGAGAAAATTTGGTACGCAGGAGAATACCCGTTGAGTAGATCGTGGACCGCGCCATAGCTACCGATCGTCTCCGCGAATAGAAAGCGTTGTCGTAAATCAGCGTGCTCAGGAAGGTATTCGCGAGGCGGCGGTTGATCCGCGACAAGGGGTGAAGCGCCGGCTTCGCTGTGGGTGTCGATTATCTGCAACGTGCGCTGAAAGAGGTCTAGGGTGCGATCGCATTGTGCTTCGACTTCGACGCGTTCGCCGCGCGCAACACCTGCGAGTACGTTGAGGTCGGGAGTGGCCGACGCACTATCCGGCGTAAGCATAGACGGGTGCGGACTTAGACTAAGCGCAATAGACATAAGTTATAGAGAGCCATGTTTGGAGCAGCGCAAAGTAATTATTCGGTTTAGGATATATAGGAGTCATCATCGGCAACTGCAAAGCGAGAAGTTGTAGCCTGCGACGCGGTTCACGGATAACCCAGAAAAATGAAATCGGTAGCTACCATTGTTGTGATGCGCCATGCCCAGGCGATTGAGTTGCGACCAGGAGGCATAGATCTTGCCCGTACCCTCACGCCGCGAGGCCGAGAAGATGCGCGACGAATGGGGCAGTGGTTACGTCTACAGGTTCCAAACCTAGCCCGCGTCATCAGTTCACCGGCGGTGCGTGCGGCTCAAACCGTCGAAACGGTGCTTATGGACTGGCCGGCACCGGCTTCACAAACCGTATTCGAACCGTCCATGTACCTTGCGGAACTCGAGACTTTGGTCGGGCTGCTTGCTGGCAGCGATGCCGCGCCGTGCCTGTTTGTCGGGCATAACCCCGGTTTAGAAGACTTACTGCAATGGTTAGTGTCGGAGGCAGAGGGCGCGCGACCGGATTTGGGACTGTCGCCCGCCGCGATCACGGTTGTGAAATTTTCGCTCGATACCGATCGAGTAGCGCAAGGTTCCGCTCGCGTGGACTGCCAAATGACGCCTGACCGTTTAGCGCGAGATTAAATAAATGTCTGATTTTGTCTTCGCCAGCCACGGGGCTGTGTCGTTCCAATTTCTAAGCGCACTTCGGTTCGCACTCACAGGAATAGCACGACGGGAAAAACCAGCACTGCCAGGACGAATACTAGCCAGTCGAGATTATGATCAGCCAACCAACCGGTGAAATGCAGGATTACGACGGTGATCGCACACGCATAGAACAGTCCGAACAAAATATTGTTCACCGCGAATCTCCCTTGGGTTTTGAGGCACCCGGCTTCAGGCTTCCCGCAAGAAGCGTTGCCCGGACAAAGTGCATTCTAAAGCGCCTCTTCGGGAGTTTCACCGGGGCCGGCATGGGCTTGCTTATTTTCGTCGCGAAAATCTGGCGGCTATTACCATCGTTTCTCCAGCGACGATGACGAACCTTGAGCTCGTTGAGCTTCTCGGCGCTACTTCTGGCGTGGTTTGCTGTGTTGGTGCCGGCGGCAAAAAGAGCACGCTATACCGCCTCGCGGGAGCACATCGGGGGCGAGTTGGAATTACCGCTACCGCGCACATCGAGCACTTCCCGCAGGCTTTGCACGCGGCCTCAGTCGTGGCCACCGGCGCGGCGTTACTCGCAGGCGTCGCCGCGCGGAGCGAGCGTCATCGTGTCGTTGCGTTCGCTAAGCCGTGCTCGCTACCGGGTCGTCACCTGGGAGTTGATTTCGACGAACTCGCTGCCCTGCAGGCTGCTGGTGGGTTCGGTCTCCTGCTGGTGAAAGCGGACGGTGCACGAAGCCGAATTCTCAAAGCACCGGCCGCACATGAGCCGGCCCTGCCACCGAAGGTTGAGACGGTAATTCCGGTATGCTCGATCCATGCACTTGGCGAATTGTTGAGCGAGCGAATCGCACACCGTCCAGAACAGGTTGCCGTAATCACGGGTTTGCAGCTCGGGGAGATCTTGCGACCGGCCCACTTGGCGCGGCTACTGAGCAGTCCAGATGGCGCGTTACGAGGCGTCGGTAGCGCCCGCGTAATCCCACTTATCAACATGGTCGACGACCTTGCATTGGAGCGGCAGGCCGTCCAGGTCGCGGAGGCGGCGCTGGCGGCGACGTCGCGCTACGATTACATCGTGCTTGCTAGTTTGCGCCATCCGACTAACCCAGTCGTGCGGGTAGTCCACCGCTAACTGCAACCGGTTGGACGGTGAGGAGAAAGTTATGCCTGTCGCAGACCATTCATTGCTCAAGTTTCCGTGCGATTTCCCGCTGAAGGTGATGGGACGCGCGGCGTCTGACTTCGATGCATTGGTCGTTGGAATTGTACGAAGGCATGTCGAGGCTTTGAGCGAGGATGCAGTGCAGTGCCGACCCAGCATGCAAGGGAATTACCTTGCGGTCACCGTAACCATTCAAGCGCATAGCCGAGAGCAGCTCGACGGGCTGTATCGCGAATTAAGCGCGCACGCACGGATACTCATGGTGTTATGACGATGACTGCCTCGGTTAAAGCATTGGGTATTGTCGATTACCTGACGACATGGACGCAGATGCGCGAATTCGTCGCCACCCGTGAGCCGACGACGGTGGACGAGATCTGGCTGTTGCAACATCCCCCCGTGTATACCTTGGGCCTCGCGGGTAAACGTGAGCACTTATTGGCACCGGGTACGATCCCCGTGCTTGAGACCGATCGGGGTGGTCAGGTCACCTACCACGGGCCCGGGCAGTTGATCGCGTATCTACTACTCGATCTAAAACGCTTAGGGATCGGACCTCGCGAATTGGTGCGGCGAATCGAAGACAGTGTCATTGCGGTCTTAGCGGGCCTAGGGGTGACCGGTGACCGGCGCGCGGGTGCGCCTGGCGTGTATGTGGGGCCGGCAAAAGTGGCGGCGCTGGGGCTGCGCATTCGGCAAGGCTATTCATACCATGGGGTTGCGCTCAATGTCGCGATGGATCTTGAGCCCTTCACCCGTATCAACCCTTGCGGCTATCCGGGACTAACGGTCACTAGTTTAGCGGCGCTTGGGATTTTAGTTCCCCTGGAGCAGCTCGGTGAAGCCCTGGCGACAGCCTTGATCGATTCCCTCTATCCCCTCAGTGCAAGCCGCCTCGTACCAGCCGATAATAACTGCCTACCAGCGAAGTCACTCCTATGAGCATAACCCCGATCGATCCATCTCCAATTTCGCGTGCGCAACGCGGCAGCGCAAAGGTGGCAAAGATTCCAGTGAAGGTGGAGGCGACGATCGGTCCCTTACCGCGCAAGCCCGCCTGGATTCGCGCCAAGGCGCCGACCGATCCGAAGGTTATTGCGCTCAAGCAATTACTCCGCGAGAAAAAACTGCACACCGTGTGCGAAGAAGCGTCGTGTCCAAACCTGGGCGAGTGCTTTGCGCACGGCACGGCGACATTCATGATCATGGGTGCATTGTGTACTCGACGTTGCCCGTTTTGTGATGTGGCACATGGCCGACCGCTGCCGCTCGATCCCGAAGAGCCGGCGCATGTGGCCGAAGCGGTGCGTGCGATGGATCTGCGCTATGTCGTGATCACGTCGGTTGATCGCGATGATCTCCGCGACGGTGGCGCGAGCCATTTCGCCGCCTGCGTCAGCGCTGTGCGAGCAGCCCAACCCGCAATTCAAATCGAAATCCTGGTGCCGGATTTTCGCGGTCGCATGGAAGTCGCGCTGGAGGGTTTGTTGAGCGCGCCACCCGACGTCTTTAATCATAATCTGGAAAGCGTGCCGAGGCTTTATCGCCAAGTGCGACCGGGGGCGGATTACGCCTGGTCGTTGGAACTTATTCGACGCTTTAAGGCGCGGGCCCCAACGGTGCCAACTAAATCGGGGGTCATGTTGGGTTTAGGCGAATCGAACGATGAGGTCGAAGCAGTGTTGCGTGATTTACGCGCCCATGGCTGCGACCGCATCACTATCGGGCAGTACCTGCAACCGAGCCGCGCACACTTGCCGGTCGCGCGGTTTGTGCCGCCTGCAGAATTTGACGCGTTAGCCGTCGTTGCTCGGGCGATCGGCTTTGACAATGTGGCGAGCGGACCGATGGTGCGCTCGTCCTATCACGCTGATCGGCAAGCCGCTGGTGAATCCATTTCCTGAACTTCGATCTCCGCGAACAAATTCTTTGCCGAGCCCAACGCCAATGCGCGCTGACATGGGAATTGGGCCCGGGTTCGTCGTTTAGCCATAGTCCGTACAGGCCAGCACATGGATATTCTGTGGGTTTCTTTGATTAAGACACTGGTGCTGCCGCCGACCGCGAATCTGCTCGCAATCGCCGCCGCGCTAGTCATACGCCGACGTTGGCGACCTACGGGCAGCGCACTTTTTGGCGTCGCGTTCGGCTCGCTGGTGCTACTCGCACTTCCAATCGTAAGCACTGAGCTGGCGCGACCGTTAGAGAACTTCCCTCCTTTTGATCTCGCGAAGGGCCCGCAAGCAGCGAGCGCGATTGTCATCCTAGGTGGAGGTCGTTACGCCGACGCTCCGGAATACAGGTACCGTGACACCGTACATTCACGCACATTGACACGCCTGCGCTACGGAGCGTATCTCGCCGCACATCTACAACTCCCGATTGCATTGATCGGTGGCGATGTGTCGGGTGGTAGTCGCGCGGCCGAAGGCATGCTGATGTTAGACGTCATGCGCGAGGATTTTAATACCCCAGTTCGGTGGGTGGAGACGAGCAGTCGCAATACCGCGGAAAACGCCATGTATGCACGACAATTGCTCTCGGAACGGAGAATCATCCTCGTCACCAACGCGCTGCATATGGTTCGCTCCAAGAGGATGTTTGCACAGGCGGGCTTCGAGGTGTTGCCAGCGCCTACCGATTTCACGACAGACTTTGGGCCGCGCGCTTACACGATTTTTGCTTTTGTGCCGACTACAGGTGGTTTGACGCAATCCCACGCGGCGCTGCACGAATACCTGGGAATATTTTGGTATCACTGGCGCTATCACGGCGCGAATTCCGAGAGTGTGGTGGACTACAAGGTCAACCACGTTCCGCCCACCGCGCCGCCTTGAAGGAGCGACTTCAGACCGGATCGGTTTCGTCCACTCGGCTCGTGAATTTCCCGGCCGCGAGCTGGGTGACAACCTGCTCGCCAACCCTGAGTAAGCTGGCATCGCGTGCAATCTGGCCACGAGTGTCGGTTACGATCGCGTAGCCGCGCGCCAAGGTCGCGGTTGGACTCACCGTATTCAAGGTTTGCAGTGCCAGAGCCGCGCGGTTCTGCCAGCGTGAGAGTCCAGTGGCCATCGCGGCTGGCAAGCGATGTGACAGCAGGCGAGCGCGTTCTCCCGCGTGTGCGAGCTGGGGGCCCGGATTGTGATTGATTAAATCCGAAATCATGGCCTGCAAACGGGCGCGCTTCAGGAGCAGCAATTTGTTGATCTCCTGCGGCAGCCGCCGTTGTAGCTCGTCGAGTCGCTGATGATGCTGCTCAATGCGACGACCCGGATGGACTAGGCGACGGGCCGCGTGTTGCTCGCGAATTTTTAGGCGCTGCAGGGAGACCTCCATGTTGCGGACGATGCGCCGCTCAAACTGAAGCAGTAGACCCACGACTTCAGTAGCCTCTGGTGTGCACAGCGCGGCCGCCGCGGAGGGTGTCGGTGCCCGCACGTCGGCCACGAAATCAGCTAACGTGAAGTCGATTTCATGGCCAATTCCCGACACTATCGGGATCTTCGAGTGATAGATCGCGCGAACCACTGCTTCTTCATTAAACGCCCACAAGTCTTCCAGCGAGCCACCGCCGCGCGCGAGGATCAGTACCGCGCACTCATTGCGCCGGTTAGCGGTTTCAATCGCGTCCACCAGTGCCGGGATCGCGGCTGCCCCTTGCACCGGACTGGGATATAGGATCACTGGAAGCGACGGATTGCGATGTCGGAGCACTTGCAGGATGTCCCGTAACGCAGCGCCGGTGGCCGAGGTTATGACCCCTAGGGTGTGTGGCCAACGCGGCAGCGCCCGCTTGTGCTCCGATGCGAACATACCGGCCTGGGCCAGGCGCTGTTTAAGCGCTTCGAATTTCAGGCGTAACAGGCCTTCACCCGCAGGTTCCAGCTGTTCGACTATCAATTGAAATTCTCCGCGCGGTTCGTACAGCGAGACGCGAGCCGCTATGAGCACCTGAGAGCCGTTTACGGGAACAAAGGCAAGCCCCTCATTGCGCGTTCGGAACATGGCGCAGCGAACTTGGGCGTTGGCATCTTTCAGCGAGAAATACCAATGTCCGGAGCTAGGTCTGGCAAGATTTGAAATTTCGCCCTCAACCCAAACCGCGCCGACTTGGCCTTCCAGGGCTGTGCGAACCGTCCGATTCAAGCGGGAGACAGTCAAAATGTCGCGGGGAGAAGTGGTCATGGCGGATATTAGACCGTGCGGCTCGCACTTTGAACACGGTTTTGCGTTTACCCCGAGCCAGCCGAGCGCCTATAATTCGCGCCCACCCTGGGCCCCAACGGAAGCATCATGATACGTATCGCCGGCGATGGATTAACGTTTGACGACGTTCTCCTGATTCCCGACCACTCCGAGGTCCTTCCGCGCGAAGTCGAACTCAGAACCCGCCTGACCCGCACCATCGAGTTACAAGTTCCGCTGGTCGCGGCGGCCATGGACACCGTCACTGAAGCGCGCCTCGCGATCGCCTTAGCGCAGGAAGGCGGGATCGGTATCATCCATAAAAACATGGCACCAGCGGACCAAGCCGCGCAAGTGCGGCAGGTGAAGAAATTCGAAGCCGGCGTCATTCGCGATCCGATTACCGTCGATCCCGAGATGAGCATTGGCGAAGTGCTTGCGCTGACCCGCGCGCGACACATTTCTGGCGTTCCCGTGGTCGATAATGGTGAGCTGGTTGGTATCGTCACCAGCCGTGACCTTCGCTTCGAGACGCGCTTTAGCCATCCGGTGCGCGAAGTAATGACTCCGCAAGCACGCTTGATCACGGTAAAGGAGAACGCCGAGAAATCGGAAGTGATAGGGCTCTTGCACAAACATCGGATCGAGAAAGTATTGGTGGTCAACGCCCGATTCGAATTGAAGGGCCTCATCACCGTTAAAGATATCCAGAAGGCGGATGAGTTTCCGAATTCGTGTAAGGATGCCGACCAACGCCTGCGTGTCGGTGCCGCGGTTGGCACCGGTCCGGGAACTCAGGAGCGCGTGATCGCGCTGGTAGAGGCCGGCGTGGACGTCATTGTCGTGGACACCGCGCACGGACATTCGAAGGGTGTGCTCGACACTGTACGGTGGATTAAGCACCAATATCCCGACACCCAGATCATCGGTGGCAACATTGCGACTAGTGTCGCGGCGAAAGCGCTACTGGAAGCGGGCGTGGACGCCGTGAAAGTCGGAATCGGTCCGGGGTCAATTTGTACCACGCGGATTGTCACCGGCGTCGGTGTCCCACAGATCACGGCTGTGTCTGAAGTTGCGGCTGCACTCGCGGGCACGGACGTGCCGCTGATCTCCGATGGCGGCATCCGCTACTCCGGGGATCTCGCCAAAGCTATCGTAGCTGGTGCCCATGCGGTAATGCTTGGAAGCTTATTCGCGGGCACTGAAGAAGCACCAGGTGACGTCGAGCTTTATCAAGGACGCACGTATAAATCTTATCGTGGCATGGGTTCACTTGGCGCGATGTCGCAACGTCAAGGATCGTCGGATCGCTATTTTCAAGAGGGCAGCGAGATCGAAAAGCTCGTGCCAGAAGGGATCGAAGGCCGCGTGCCCTACAAGGGACCGCTGCGCGCGATTGTTCATCAGTTAGTCGGCGGCCTGCGCGCGGCCATGGGGTATACAGGGTGCGCGAATATCGCCGAGTTGCGGACGAAACCAAAATTCCTGAGGGTGACCTTTGCGAGCATGCGCGAAAGCCATGTCCACGATGTCCAGATCACCAAAGAGGCCCCGAACTACCGCGTTGATTGATTAGCTGCTTGAACTCCGCTCAGAAGCGCCACGACCCGCAAGCTGCTCAGCCGATGCACATCCTATTGTTGTGTTCCGTCTATCCTGCGCGATAAATCCGTAGACCCCAATGAATTCCGAAAATATCCATCAAGATCGGATTCTGATCCTAGATTTCGGCGCGCAATACACCCAATTGATCGCGCGCCGTGTGCGTGAGGCACAGGTCTACTGCGAGATCAAACCGTGGGACATGGCGTCCGACGCGATCCGAGCCTTTGGTGCCAAAGGGATCATTCTTTCAGGCGGCCCGGAATCAGTGACTGCGCTGAACGGTCCACAAGCTGCCGCGGCTGTCTTCGGACTAGGGATCCCAGTGCTTGGGATTTGTTACGGCATGCAGACAATGGCTACGCAATTGGGCGGGGTCGTTGAAGCTGCCGCCAAGCGGGAGTTCGGCTACGCGCAAGTTCGCGCGCGCGGCCACTCACGATTATTCAAAGACATCCAGGATTCTACGAACACGGAAGGCCACGGTCTGCTCGATGTCTGGATGAGTCATGGCGACCACGTTACGATTTTACCACCAGATTTCAAATGCATTGCCTCGACAGCGACCTTGTCAGTCGCCGGCATGGCCGATGAAGCTCGTGGCTTTTACGCCGTGCAATTTCATCCCGAAGTAACCCATACAAAACAAGGCGTGGCGATCCTGAATCGCTTCGTCCACGAGATCTGCGGCTGCCGCGCGCTCTGGAATTCGACGAATATCGTGAACGATGCGATTGCACGCGTGCGCGCGGACGTGGGCACCGACCACGTGCTACTCGGATTGTCCGGCGGAGTCGACTCTGCGGTGGTAGCCGCCCTTCTTCAGCGCGCAATCGGTACCCAACTCACCTGCATTTTCGTCGATAACGGCTTGCTACGGTTGAATGAGGGCGACGAAGTGATGGCGACTTTCGCGGAACATTTGGGCGTAAAGGTTATCCGGGTAGATGCGGAGCGCCAATTTCTAAAGGCCCTTAATCGGGTGTCTGATCCAGAACATAAGCGCAAAATAATTGGCCGCGTCTTCATCGAAGTTTTCGACGCCGAGGCGAACAAGCTAGAAGGAGTGCGCTGGCTCGCGCAGGGCACCATTTATCCCGACGTGATCGAGTCGGCCGGTGCCGCGTCCGGCAAAGCCCACGTAATCAAATCACACCACAACGTGGGCGGCCTACCGGCCGAAATGAACTTAAAACTAGTCGAGCCACTGAAAGAACTATTCAAGGATGAAGTGCGGAGGATCGGCGTGGAACTTGGTCTGCCCCCGATTCTTGTGCAGCGACATCCGTTTCCAGGACCGGGCCTGGGCGTGCGAATTCTCGGCGCGGTCGATAAGGCTCACGCCGATTGTCTACGCCGCGCGGATGCGATCTTCATCGATGAGCTGCGCGCCCATGATCTCTACGATCGGGTCAGCCAGGCGTTCGCGGTCTTCCTCCCCGTGAAATCCGTCGGTGTACAAGGCGATGCGCGTCGCTACGAACACGTGATCGCGCTACGCGCGGTTGAAACGATCGACTTTATGACCGCGCAGTGGGCGCATCTGCCGTATGAGTTCCTGGATTTAGTCTCGCGCCGCATCGTCAACGAAGTGCCCGGCGTCTCGCGGGTGGTCTACGATATTTCAGGTAAGCCGCCGGCGACCATTGAGTGGGAGTAGGGGGTGTAGGCGAGCAGCCTCACGAATGTGGGCCATGGCGTTTGAGCGCTTGGATGAAGCAGCCGCTGAATACTCGCCGCTACCCCGCGAATAGTGCCGGCGGCGGCACGGTCACTTTTTAATTCAAAAATCGGAGCGCACCCCATGAAACATATCGTTGTTGTTTTGACCGAACCCACAGCTGGCCGCGAGGATGAATACAATGATTACTATGAGAAACAGCACCTGGACGAAGTACTGGCAACGACGGACTGGACTTCTGCCCAACGCTTCAGGTTGACCGCGCAGCAAGGCATGCCCTGCCCGCTACCGTATCTGGCGTTTTATGAGGTTGAGGCGAATGATCCGAGCACTGTGCTTGAGCGCTTGAACGCTACCCGCGCTCAACGCGTGCAGAGTGACGCATTGAATCGCAAGACTGCCGGTGCCTGGGTGTTCAGCGAAATCGGGCCACGACACGAGCGCAAATAACGTCGCCTAACAATAGAGTGCGTGGTTTGGGATTTCCCTGTGGACCGCCCAGTGACGCATAGATATTCAAGGAACTGGTAACACTGGCCTTGTCCAATGGGGTATGAGTCTGAACAAAGGGCGTGAATCCAACGGAGTATGAGTCTGAAGGGGTAGCTGGGTTCGGTCATGATGCGAGGCATGGTGATCGATATGAACGACAAACAATTAGTGACGCCGGCCCAGTTGCAGGCG